>JAJYHH010000014.1:0-24352 GCA_021784845.1 Pseudomonadota bacterium | reverse complement strand
ACGGCACCTTCGACCAGATGATCATCGATGCGCAGCTGGCCATTACCGGCGCACAGATCGCCCTGTCGCCCGGATTCCGCTGGGGCACGAGCCTGCTGCCGGGTGAACCCATAACGATGGAGGCGGTCATGAACAACACCGCCATCACCTATCCGGCCACGACCCTGGACAGCTACACGGGCAAACAGCTGAAGACAACCCTGGAAGGGATCGCCGACAACCTGTTCAACAAAGATCCCTATTACCAGCAGGGTGGCGACATGGTCCGCGTGGGCGGCATGACGTATACGATTGCGCCGAATCGCAATATCGGGCACCGCATCTCGGACATGCGTCTCACCAATGGCGAACTGATCATGCCCGGCAAGCGCTACACGGTATCGGGATGGGCGGATGTCTATCGACCGAAGCATCCCGGACCGAAGATCTGGGATGTGGTTACGGAATACCTGCGGGACCAGAAGACCATCAGCGTGAAGGAAGGCTATACGCCGCGCCTGATTGGCATGGAAAACAATCCGGGCTACGCCCCCTGGCCGGTCAGGACCTAACCCCCCCCATTGCTCAGGCAATCTTCCAAAAGGGCCTCTTTCGAGGCCCTTTTTTCTGGCGGCGCCGCTCAACGGCCGCTGCGCGCAGCCTCCCAAGCCAGAATGGCCTGTTTGCGCGCGCAGCCCCACCGGTAACCACCGGGCCCGCCGTCTTGCCGGATCACGCGATGGCACGGAATGAGCAACGCCACCGGGTTCGCGCCCGCGGCAAGCCCCACTGCCCTGGCTGCGCGAGGCTGACCGATCGCCTGGGCAATCTGCCCGTAGCTTGCCAGTTGCCCGGGCGCAATAGTAAGCAGCGCACGCCACACACGAGCCTGGAAATCCGTTCCTGAAACATAAAGAGACAAAGAACCGCCTTCAGCTTCCTGCCAGGCCAGGAGCGCCGCCATCGCCGCGCGCGTGCTCTCCTGGTTCCCTTTTATCTCGGCAAGCGGCCACCTGCCCTGCAGCGCAGTCAGATGCGTGGCCACGCCCTCGCTGTCCACAAACGTCATGTTGCAGAGACCCCTGGCCGTCATGGCAATAAAACCCGCGCCAAAAGGTGTCTCGTGCACGCCGTATTCGATGACGAGTCGCGCGTCGGCGGCCGCGCGTCCCCGGGGCGTCACGACCTCCAGACTCACGGGGCAATGCCGCAGGGGGAAGGTATGGCAAAAGCTGACCGCGTTGGCCGCTTCGAGGCTCGACGGGAATGCGCCTGGCAATGCCTTGGTATGGGCGGACATATCAGGATCTCCCCAGAAATCCCGGAAACGGGATTGCCGCCCACCGACCGCACCGGGCCTGCCCGCGCTCCCTGGCCGATTGCAGACACGGGCTGCCTTAAAAAGGCTCCAAGTGGAGTGGCTGTTTTGCGCACCATTCTCCCGCGATGGCCAATCCCCAGAACCCGCGCGCGCCCTCGGGCCTGCTAAACCGGATTCCTGTCCTTCCGGGCTTTGGCGTAAACGGACAACACCGCGATATGATGACATCACAACCGCTGCGGGACCAGAACCCCAGGCCGGCCCGCGCGGCGGGCCCTCAACCGTGCATGAGGCCGGTCTGCAATCCAGTCAGGATGAACTGCACCGCCAGGGCGGTGAGCAAGACCCCCAAAAGCCGCGTCACAACGTTGGCGCCGGTTTCCCCCATGAACTTCAGGATACGAACCGCCGACAGAAGCACCACCAGGGCGATACCCAACACGAGGAGCAATAGCCCCAACACCAGGGCCACATGAGCCGTCTTGGTCGCAGGCGACATCATGAGCAACAGTGATGTCATCGCACCGGGGCCGGCGATGAGCGGGATCGCCAAAGGAAAAACCGAGATGTCGTCACGACCGCGCGCCTCGCTCGCCTCCCGTTCCGTTGTCGAACGCATGCCGGAATGACGGGCGAACACCATGTCGATGGCAAGCAGCAAAAGCAGAATGCCGCCGGCGATCCGGAATGCCGGAATGCCTATGCCCAGCACCCGTAAAATGCCGAATCCGACAAAAACGAAAAAGAACAGCACGCCGGCTGCGATTGCCACTCCTCGCACAGCCATTTGCCGCCGAAAATCCTCGCTCGCGCCCGCCGTCAACGCCGCAAACATCGGTACGAGCCCGATCGGGTCGATTACCACGAAAAAGGTCAGAAAGATGTCAAACGCCTGCTTCATGACAGCGGCCAGCGAGCCAGGATCGTATAACGGGGCGATGCAACCGGATCTGAACGGACCAACACAAAATCCTCCACCCACCAATCGACCGCCACGGGCGCCACATGGCCCCATTCTCCCTGACGGCGCGCCAGCGTAACATGGGGCCGGCACTCTTGCAGAGACCGCCCCATCTGCACCGCGAAGCCGCGCACCCTCTCAGCCAGCCTGAGACCGGCCGGGGGCAGCCGCACCGGCTCGAGCACCACCACGCCGGGCTTTTCCCAATAGGCCAGCCGTTCCAGGCGAAGCGTAAATGATCCCTTGGAGACGGCGCCCGCCCATTCCATGAGCCTTGCCTTCTCATCAGGATCGGTGGCACCAAAAAAGGCAAGGGTCATGTGCAAGTCGGCAACAGGCACGGCACCCGCACCGCGCCAGCTGGCGGCCATGGCCGCCGCCACCGCAGCGCCCGGCCACAGCGCAAGGAACAATCGCTCCCGGGAAGGCTGTCTGCCGCAACCCCCGTCACGACTCATAAGACCGATCTGGCTCATACCACCCATGATCCACCGCGCCCTGTCACGGTCACAGTGCCTTGACGTCTTTACGCCGCGTACGGTCCTTGATCATTGACAGCCTCCCCTGCATGCCATGGATCCGCTGCGACCAAACGGCGGGACCTGTTGCGCACCGGGTCAGGAAGTCCGGCATTCTGGACAGCGTTGTCTGACAGGCGTTTTGAATGATCCGCATCATGACCGAACACAGGATCAGAGACAAGCCGAACGAAAACATGATACCGCCTTGCAAATACCGTAGGGACACGCCGGCATCGGCAATCGCCTTCTGTACCAGCACTACCGCGCACACAGCGGGCTTTTACCTGGCCTGCGCCGTGCCGGGGTCGCATGGGACGAGGCTTTCCCGGCGCGCATCCGTGGCCTGGCGGCAAACGCCGGCGGCCCGGTGCCACACCATCCTTTGCCGATTTCCGATACTGATCATTGCACTGTCCTGACCCACCGATCACCGCCTGCGCCGGCGGCCCGTACCAGGGTCGCGTTACGCAGCGCCAGGGCTCCCGCACCGGTCTTCCGGGCGATTGGCGCACGCCCACATCGCCCGACAGGGGCACGCCTTGTTTCGCCTGCATCCGGCCGTTTGTTCAGGGAAGCGTCCACTAAAGACTTTGCCCGGCGGCACGCCGGCGGTCTTTGCCCTGCCTGATGAGGCACCGGGGCTTCAGGGCGCGGACGGTCAATCGCTGCCGGATGGGTCCGTGGTGTCCGGAGGCCTGTTTGCGGGTATGCGGATCCAGAAGGTGGCCCCCCGATCGGGGTTGTTGCGGGCCCCGATCGACCCCTTGTGCAGGGTCACCAGTTCCTTGCAGATCGAAAGGCCAAGGCCGGTGCTGTGTTCTTGCCCCGTCGGCTTGTTGCTGAGTACGGCATATGGCTGGAAGAGCTTTGCAATATCTTCCTCGGAGAGTCCCGGTCCCTGATCACTTACTTCGCAGGTTATGAGGCCGTCCATTACCCATGTCGAGATGATGATCACTGTATCGTGGGGGCTGAACTTGATGGCATTGCCGATCAGGTTGTCGAGTATCTGCAGGATACGCAGTTCGTCGGCTTCGATGTGGGGGATACCGCTTGCAAAGCGCAGGCCGATCTCAATGCCCTTGTTGTGCCCATAGGCGGCGTTATGGGCCACCGCCTGGCGCACGAGCGCACCGAAATCTGTCGGGGTGATCCGCAGGCGCACACGCCCAGCCTGCATCGCACCCATGTCCACCAGTTCCGAGATGATCTGCTGCATGTAGCGCGCGCTGTCGATCAAGAGGTCGAGGGCGGAGGCGTCCTCTGCGGATACGACGGCCCCAGGCACCATGGCGCGCCGAACCTCCCGGGCCACATCAAGCATAAGCATGACGGGTTTCTTCAGGTCGTGGCTCGCTGTCCTGAGGAAATGATCGTTTATGTCCTTCAGGCCCTTCAGGGTAATCTGCGTGCGCACGCGCGCACGCACGGTGCTGGCATCAAAGGGCTTGACCACATAGTCATTGGCGCCGTCACGCAGCGCCGTGACGATCATCTCCGAGTCGGCAGAGCCGGAGATGATGATGACGGGCAGATTGAGTGGCGAGTGATCGTGGCGGATCTGCCGCAGCAGCTCCAGTCCACTGACGGCCCCGGGAAGCCGGATGTCGAGGAGAACCAGTTCGAAGCGGCTGGTGACCATCAACTGGCTAGCTTCCCGCGCGTCGCAGGCGAGCGTCACCTGGTAGCCGTCGCGTTTGAGTCCGATGGCAAGGGCGGCGCGCAAGCCCTCATCGTCATCGACGACGAGCACGGATTCGCGCCTTGCACCGACTGTGTTCGCGACCTCGGATAACGCCCTAGACATCACCGTTTCCCGGTTTTATATGCGAAAGGATAGTCAACGACTCCGCCTGCCGAAAGGACGCCGGAGCGCATGCGGTGCATCCACGCGACTCACTCCCTGGCCTTACCCGCCGCCTCTCCACGACCTTCGGGCTTGCCATCCCCGTCATTGTCTTCGTACGCATGACGCAACTTGTTGAAATACAGGATTCTTATCTACGCGGCACAAATATTGCTAAAAAACGGCGCGATGTCATGACGGAAAAAGGGAGGTGCATGTGGCGTGGCTCTATTTGTCCGTGTTGCTTGTGTTTTTTGCGATATCGGTCGGCGTGACCGTCTTGCTGGAACGGCTGCGGAGGATGCGATGAATCTTTTTGGCTGGATCGGACTGGTAGTGGGTGTGGCGATCGTGCTGTATCTCTTTGCCTTTCTGTTAAATCCGGAGAAATTCCTGTGAGCGCGGCCGTTCTGCTGGACCTGTCTCTGCTCATTGTGGTCATCGCCCTGGGCTGGCCGCTTGGCCGCTACATGGCCGGCGTCTATGGCACGGAACCCGGCTTTGCACGACGCGCCCTTGCGCCGCTTGAGCGGGGTATCTACCGCCTCTGCGGGATACACGCCGCAACCGAGATGGACTGGAAGGGTTACGCAGTGGCCTTGCTCCTGTTCAATCTGGCAGGAGCTGTCTTTCTGTACGCGCTTTTGCTGATGCAAGGTCATCTGCCGTTAAACCCCCAGGGTCTGGGCGGCGTGCGTCCGGGTCTCGCCTTCAACACAGCCTCGAGTTTCGTGACCAATACGAACTGGCAGGCCTACGCGGGGGAGACAACGATGAGTTATCTCTCCCAGATGCTGGGGCTTGGCGTGCAAAACTTCCTGTCGGCGGCCACCGGCATCGTCATTGTGGTGGCCATGATCCGCGGCATCGTGCGCACCCAGAGGCGTGAGCTGGGGAACTTCTGGGTGGACATGACACGCACCGTGCTGTACGTGCTCCTGCCCCTCTCCACAGTGTTCGCCGTGATTCTGATGGCGCAGGGCGTTCCCCAGACACTTGAACCCTCTGTGCACGCCCATCTGATCGCGCCGTTTCTGAGCGGCAAGACCGCAGTCACGCACCAGGTAATCGCGCTCGGGCCTGTGGCCTCACAGGAAGCAATAAAGGAACTTGGTAACAATGGCGGCGGCTTTTTCAATGCCAACTCCGCGCACCCGTTCGAAAATCCGACGGCATTGACCAATTTTCTGGAAATGGCGGCCATGCTGCTCTTGCCGACGGCACTGGTGTTCCTGTTCGGACGGATGGCCGGTGATGACCGGCAGGCCTGGGCCATTCTGGCGGTGATGCTGCTGTTTTTCATTCCGCTGTCGCTTGTAAGCGCACACTTCGATCTGGCCGGCAATGGTGCATTGCGCGCCTTGGGCATCAGTCAGACGCATACACGCGCCCTGGCGGGTGGCGGAAACATGGTTGGCGTCGAAGACCGCTTCGGCGTGGGCGCCTCGACGCTCTTTGGCGCGGTGGCGACAGCCACGTCCACCGGTGCGGCCAACTGCGCCTATGACTCGTTCATGCCTCTGTCCGGTCTCGTCAATCTCTTCGACATGCAGTTGGGCGAGACGATCTTCGGCGGTGTCGGCAGTGGCTTGGCGACCATGCTGGCACTGGTTGTCTTCGCGGTCTTTCTGGGAGGGCTCATGATCGGCCGCACACCCGAATACCTCGGCAAGAAGATCGAGTCCTTCGAAATAAAGATGGCTTCACTATCGATACTGGTGATGCCGCTTTTGGTGCTGATCGGCACAGGCCTCGCCGTGGTGACCGCTGCGGGCCGGGCTGCGGTCTTCAATCCAGGCCCCCACGGCTTCAGCGAAATTCTCTATGCCTTCACCAGTGCCGCCAACAACAACGGCAGCGCCTTCGGTGGTTTGAACGCCGACAGCCCTTTCTACAATGTGACACTGGGCCTGTGCATGCTGATCGGGCGTTACTGGACCTACCTGCCCCTGCTCGCGCTGGCAGGATCACTCGCGCGCAAACCGCGCATTCCCGCGAGCAGCGGCACGCTTGCCACGCATACGCCGCTTTTCATCGGTCTGGTCGCCGGCGTCGTGCTGCTGGTTGGCGCGCTCAACTTTGTTCCGGCCCTGTCGCTTGGGCCGGTTGCTGAACAACTGATGCGTCTGCCGTCTTCCCTGATGGTCGTGCACTGAGGAAAACAATCATGAGCGTGATGAAGTCGCATGCCACAAATGGAGAATGGAATCGTCTGGCGCGGGATGCGCTGATCGACAGTCTGAAAAAACTCATGCCACAGCATCAGATACGCAATCCCGTGATGTTCGTTGTCTATGCGGGCGCCTGGCTCGTTTGGGCGCTGTGGATCCGGGATCTCGTGGACATGCGGACTGCCATGTCGGCCTTCACCGGAACGGTTGACGCCTGGCTGTGGCTGACTCTGCTTTTTGCCAGTTTTTCCGAATCGCTGGCCGAGGGCCAGGGAAAGGCACAGGCGGCAAGCCTGCGTCAGGCTCGCCAGACGGTTCAGGCCAGGCGCGTGCAGGAGGCACGCGCAGACGCCCCCTACGAGAGTGTTCCGGGCACCCAGCTGCGCCCGGGTGATCTTGTACGGGTCGAAGCCGGGGATATCATCCCCTCGGACGGCGAGGCGGTGCTCGGTGTCGCGTCCATGGACGAAAGCGCGATCACCGGGGAAAGCGCGCCTGTCATCCGCGAAGGGAGTGGCGACCGTACTGCGGTCACGGGCGGCACAAGGATCCTGTCGGACTGGCTGGTCATACGGGTGACGAGCGCGCCGGGCGACACTTTTCTCGACCGCATGATCAGGATGGTCGAGGAGGCGTCACGCCGCAAGACGCCCAACGAGATCGCACTGGGCATTCTGCTCGTGGTGCTGACACTCGTGTTTCTGGTTGTAACCATGACTCTCTACCCCTATTCCTGGTATGCGGTGCATTATGCAATCCACAAAGGGCACGTCGTCGGCATCACCGTGCTGGTGGCTCTTCTTGTGTGCCTCATTCCAACCACCATAGGCGCGCTTTTGCCTGCAATCGGCATCGCCGGCATCATGCGTCTCATGCGCGCCAATGTGGTGGCCACGTCGGGTCGCGCCATCGAGGCGGCAGGTGACGTCGATGTGCTGCTGCTCGACAAGACCGGCACCATCACCTATGGCAATCGCCAGGCGGCCGAATACCATCCCGCGCCCGGCACGACACAGGAACAGGTCGCGGCCATGGCACGCCTCGCTTCGTTGGCCGACGAAACGCCGGAAGGACGCAGTATTGTCGCGCTCACACAGAAACGGTTCCCGGGGCAGACACAGGCGCTTGGCGCCGATGCGGCGCTGATCACCTTCACGGCGCAGACGCGCATGAGCGGTGTCGATGCCGGTGGACACCGGATTCGCAAAGGGGCGCCGGATGCCATGCGCGCGTGGATCGGGCAGCATGGCGGCGCGTGGCCGCAGGAACTCGAGATAACCATACAGCGTGTCGCGAGCCGCGGCGCCACCCCGCTTGTCGTATGCGTCGATGCCGCGGCCCTGGGCGTCATAGAACTCAAGGATATTGTCAAAAAAGGCATACGCGAGCGGTTCGCCGAATTGCGGCGCATGGGGATCCGCACCGTCATGGTAACCGGCGACAACCCGCTGACCGCTCAGGCGATCGCCGCTGAAGCAGGCGTTGACGATTTCATCGCCGAAGCAAAACCTGAGGAAAAGCTTTCCCGCATACGCGCCTTCCATGACGAAGGTCACATGGTGGCCATGACCGGCGACGGGACGAATGACGCGCCAGCCCTGGCGCAGGCGGATGTGGCGCTGTGCATGGCCACCGGCACACAGGCCGCCCGCGAAGCCGCGAACATGGTCGATCTCGATTCCAATCCGACGAAAATTCTGGAGATCGTGCGCATCGGCAAACAGCTGTTGATGACCCGCGGATCGCTTACGACTTTCAGTGTGGCCAACGATGTCGCGAAATACTTCGCCATCATACCGGCCGCCTTTGTGGGCACGTACCCGGCGTTGTCTGCCCTGAACATAATGGACCTGAGTTCACCGCGCCATGCGATTCTTGCCGCCGTGATTTTCAACGCGGTGGTGATCCCGTTTCTGATTCCGCTCGCACTGAAGGGAGTGCGGACGCGCGCGGCCTCGGCGAAGAGCCTGTTACGCCGCAATATCTGGATCTATGGGATAGGCGGACTGGTGACGCCGTTCATTGGCATCAAATTCATCGATCTTCTTCTGGTCTGGCTCTAAGGGGGGGTATATGGTGCATGAACTCAGACCGGCGGCCATACTGCTAGTGCTTCTGACCGCCCTCACGGGCCTCGTCTACCCATTGGTTATGACGGACATCGGCCAGCTGGCCTTCCCCGCGCGCGCCAACGGTTCGCTGCTGCGCAGCGGCGGACGGGTCGTTGGCTCGCGCCTGATCGGACAGTATTTCCGCGGACGCGGGTACTTCTGGAGTCGGCCGTCGGCCACCACACCGGTCCCCTACAACGCGGAAGGCTCCACGCCTTCGAACCTGGGCCCGGACAATCCGGTCCTGGTGCGGCATGTCGCCACGCGCGTACAAGCGCTGCGCGCGGCCGATCCGGGCGCGCGTGGACGAATTCCTGTCGATCTCGTGACGTCCTCGGGCAGCGGCCTGGATCCGGATATCAGTCTGGCCGCCGCACGCTACCAGCTAGGTCGCGTCGCCGCGCAGACCGGGATAGCAAAAAGCACGCTGCAAGCCCTGCTGGCACACAACACGATCCATCCGCCCTTTGCGTTCATGGGGGAACCGGTAGTCGACGTGCTTGCGGTCAATCTTGCCATTGCCCGCCTGCGGACACGGCGCTGACACCCTCTAAAGCGTGCCGGCGACACGCCCCGGTCTCCGGCCGGATGCGATGATGGGTGCCGGAATCTACCAAAGGAGTGCTAGAATGCCGGTCCTGAAGTCCGCGCATCCGGCCCGGGAGAGGTCGGCCGGGCTGTTGCGTGAAAAGCCGATGGGCCAAGGCGGCAAGATTTAGAGGCCGTTTTGTGCACCAGAATGCCGATCTCGATGCGGCAGGACAACAAGCCGCGGCGATGCGCAGCAAAGAGTAAACAACAAGGGGGGGTCCGGATGGTCTGGATCATGGGGCTTTTGTTTGTGGCCGTGTATGGTCTGCTAGGCGGCGTCGTGCGGTTCGCCGACCGCGTGGTCACAAAAAGGAAGGCCGCGTCATGACCGGGATTCTGATCGCGCTTGTGGTGGCGATCGCCGCCTACCTCGTCTACGCCATCCTTTACCCTGAACGGTTCTGATCGATGACGGCAAACGGATTCTGGCAAATCACCCTGATTCTTGCGGCCGCCTTCGCCCTCAGCGTGCCATTTGGCCGTTATCTGGCCCGCGTATTTCGCAACGAACACACGTGGCTCGATACCTTGCTAAACCCGGTGGACCGATTGCTCGGCCACGTCATCGGCCGACGCACAGTCGAGATGCCGATGAGCTGGAAGGAATATGCCCTCTCCATGCTCATAACCAACGGACTGATGGGACTTTTGATCTATCTGATCCTGTCCGTACAGGGTACGTTACCGCTAAACCCCCTGAAGTTTCCCGATCTCAACCCCTTTCTCGCCTTCAATACCGCCGCCAGCTTCATCACCAACACCAACTGGCAAAACTACAGCGGCGAGACGACTCTGTCGTTGTTCAGCCAGATGGCGGCCATCACCTTCGCCATGTTCGCGGCGGCGGCGACCGGCCTGGTCGTTGCCATAGCCTTTTTCCGTGCGCTCGCCGCTCCAGCGGACGGTGGCCGCAATCTTGGCAATTTCTACCGGGATTTCATTCGCGCGCTGACCCGGGTCCTGTTGCCGTTGTGCCTGGTGGTCACCCCCCTTCTGGTCTGGCAGGGGTCGCCGGAGACACTCCATGGGCCGGCAGTCGCCCACCTGGTGCAGGGCGGGGCGCAGCGCATTCCGCTCGGACCCGTCGCCGATCTTGAAGTCATCAAGCAACTGGGCACGAACGGAGGCGGCTTTTTCAATGCCAACTCGGCGCACCCCTACGAAAATCCAACGCCACTGACCAACATCGTCGAGATTCTGTTGATGATGCTGACGTCGCTGTCTTTGGTGGTGACCTTCGGCATCATGGTGGGTCAGCGGCGGCTGGCGCGGGTCATGTACACGGTCATGGCGCTGATGCTTGTGGTGGCGATCGGCGTAGCCGTCCATGCCGAATGGGCCGGCACGCCGGTACTGGCGGGAAGCGGCATCATGATCCATGCCGGCCATGGCCAGATGGGCGGGAACATGGTCGGCAAGGAAACGCGCTTTGGCATAACGGACAGCGCTCTCTTTGATACCGTAAGCACCGCATTTACGACAGGCAGCGTCAATTCCGCACTCGACAGCTACACACCACTTGCCGGAATGGTCTCCCTTGTACAAATGATGCTGAACTGCGTCTTTGGCGGCAAGGGCGTCGGTACGATGAATTTCCTCATGTATGGCATCTTCGCGGTGTTCATCGCCGGCCTCATGGTCGGGCGCACACCGGAATTTCTTGGCAAAAAGATAGAGCGCCGCGAAATTGTGCTCGCTTCGCTCGCGCTGCTCGTGCACCCGCTCATTATTCTTCTGCCGACGGCCTGGGCACTTGCCAGCCCCACGGGCGTGGCGGCGCTTGGCAACACCGGATCCCACGGATTGTCCGAGATCCTCTACGCCTTCACGTCGGCGGCCGCCAACAATGGTTCGGCCTTCGCCGGCCTCAATGCGAACACACCCTGGTACAACACGGTCCTTGGCCTGGTGATGCTGTTTGGACGCTATGTGTCCATCATCCTGATGCTGGCCGTCGGCGGATCACTGGCCGCCAAGCCCACGGTACCCTCGACGATAGGCACCCTGCGAACCGATACCGCACTCTTTGGCGGGTTCTGGCTTGCGACCATCATTGTCGTTGGCGCCCTGACCTTCCTTCCAGCCCTCGTGCTGGGACCACTCGCCGAGTTCTTCATGCTGTATCCGCACGGCTGACCGGGGGCGCATGAGCGAAATCACGCACAGAACCGAGCGCAAGGCCCAGGCCTACCAGGCACAGGCGGGGGGGCTCGTCCAGCGCGCGCTATGGGAATCCTTGCGCAAGTTCGATCCGCGCGTACAGATCCGCAATCCCGTGATGTTCATCGTCTGGCTGGGCATGTGGTTGACCATGTGTCTGGCTTTCGATCCCGGTCTGTTTGGCCGGACAGCCGCCGGCGCGCCCTACAACGGCGCGGTCGCCGTCATCTTGTTCCTGACCGTGTGGTTTGCCAATTTCGCCGAGGCCCTGGCCGAAGGGCGGGGACGGGCGCAGGCAGACGCGCTGCGGCAGACCAAAAGCGATGTGCTGGCCCGGCGCATCAAGCTCGATGGCACGCTTGAGCTGGTGGCCGCCGACAGCCTGCGCAAGGGGGACCGGGTGCGGGTCGAGCGTGGCGACATCATTCCGACTGATGGCGAGATCCTCGAGGGTATTGCGTCGGTCGACGAGTCGGCCATCACCGGAGAATCGGCCGCAGTCCTGAAGGAGCCCGGAACCGACATGTTTTCTACGGTCACGGGCGGCACAAAAATCCTGTCCGACTGGCTGGTGTTCAAGGTCTCGGCCGACCCAGGCCAGACCTTCCTCGACCGCATGATCCATCTGGTGGAAGGGGCGAAGCGGCAGAAAACGCCGAATGAAATCGCACTGACCGTGCTGCTCGCGGTCTTGAGCCTCATCTTCCTGGTGGTGGTGGCAACCCTGAAACCGCTCGCCGCATTCCTGCATGTCGATCTCGGCGTCTCCACACTGGTGGCGCTGCTCGTGGCGCTGATGCCCACGACGATCGGGGCACTGCTTTCCGCGATCGGCATTGCCGGTATCGACCGGGCCACCCGCTTCAATGTGCTGGCCATGTCCGGCCGCGCCGTCGAGGCAGCCGGTGACGTGCAGACGCTCATGCTCGACAAGACAGGCACGATCACCATGGGTAACCGCCAGGCCACCGAATTCATCGGCCTGCCAGGCTTTGAAGACCGTGCTGTCGCACAGGCCGCCATGGCGGCATCCTGGTTCGACACCACGCCTGAAGGGCGATCGATCGTCTCACTTGCCATGAGCAGGGGCGCGAAGCGCGAGGCCTCCTGGGACCAGGCCCAAGGATTGGAGTTCACTGCCGAAACGCGCATGAGCGGAACCAACCTCGCCGATGGCACGCGCGCGCGCAAGGGTGCGGTGGCCGCAGTCGCGCGGTTTGTGCAGGAAAATTTCAAGACCGGCATTCCGGCGGAACTCAAGGAAGCAACCGAAGCGGTGGCGCACAAGGGAGCCACGCCACTGGCGGTGGCCCTGGATGGCACGATCGTCGGCGTCATTGCCTTGTCCGACGTGTTGAAGCCTGGCATGCGCGAGCGCTTCGATTACATGCGCACGCTCGGCATACGCACCATCATGGTGACCGGCGACAATCCGATCACGGCGCGGGTCATCGCCGAACAGGCCGGAGTCGACGACTTCGTGGCCGAAGCCAAACCCGAAGACAAGATTCGGGTGATCCGATCCGAACAGGCCAAGGGACGCCTTGTCGCCATGACCGGCGACGGCACCAACGACGCGCCGGCACTGGCGCAGGCCGACGTGGGGCTTGCGATGCATTCAGGGACCGTACCGGCCAAGGAAGCCGCCAACATGATCGACCTCGATTCCGATCCCACCAAGCTGATCGACGTGGTGGCCATCGGCAAACAGCTGCTCATTACGCGGGGAGCCCTGACGACGTTTTCCATTGCCAACGACGTCGCCAAATATTTCGCCATGCTGCCCGCCATGTTCATGCGGTCACTGCCCGGCATAGGCGCACTCAACATCATGCATCTGGCCACTCCGGAAACCGCCGTTCTCTCTGCCCTCATCTTCAATGCCATCATCATTCCGATCCTGATCCCGCTGGCGCTACGCGGGGTGCGCTTCCTTCCAAGCAGCGCCGACACACTTCTTGCGCGCAACATTCTGATCTACGGTCTGGGCGGACTCGTGGTTCCTTTCATCGGCATCAAGGCCATCGACATGGTCTTGCATCTGGTCTGGCATTAGGAGGCCCCATGTGGCGCGAAACGATGACTGGTGCGCTGCGACTGACGCTACTGGTCTGGGTTGTGTGCGGGCTTTGCTATCCCTTGCTCGAAGTGGGGATCAACGAACTCGCCTTCCCGGCGGCAGCCAACGGCAGTCTGGTACGCCTGAACCACCGGATCGTGGGGTCACGGCTGATCGGGGAACGATTTACCGGTCCTTTGTGGTTTGCGGGGCGGCCGTCGGCGGCCAACGACAATCCCATGCGCTCGGGCGCTTCCAACCTCGGCCCGGCGAGTCGCCGGTTGCGCGATCACCTCTGGGCCCGGCGCGCACGGCTTGTGCGGCAACATCCGTCCCTTGCGACCAGGCGTCTGCCCGCCGACATGATCACGAGCTCGGGTTCAGGACTTGATCCGGACATAAGTCCTGCCAATGCGGACCTGCAGGCGCCCTGGGTGGCCCGCGCACGTCATCTGCCGCTCGCCCGGGTCGAGGCGCTCATCACGCATGCAACCCGCGGCCGGTGGCTTGGTCTATTTGGCGAACCCCGCGTCAATGTGCAGGTCCTGAACTGGACCTTGGCGGCCCAATCTGGCCGCCGCTGAGACCGTCCGCCCGCCAGACGAGAGTCTGATGAGGGGGTTTGGTAGAATGAAGGGCACGTCCTGACCCGCGCCCGCGGGAAACGCAAAGGCATATGGATACCACGAATCAGGGCCCGTCGCCCGACGAAGACATTCTGAAAACGCTCAAGGAGCGGCCGGCCGGTCGCCTGAAGATCTACATCGGTTCGGCAGCCGGCGTTGGCAAGACCTACCAGATGCTGCTCGAAGCGCAGCGGCTGCGCAGTGAAGGCGTCGACATCGTCCTCGGCTATATAGAGACCCACAAGCGCACCGAAACCCAGGCACAGGTCGGCGATCTCGAGCAGGTCCCGTTGCGCGAGGTGCGCTACCAGGATCGTGTGTTCCAGGAGATGGACCTGCCGGCCATCCTCAAGCGCCACCCCGAGGTGGTTGTCGTTGATGAACTCGCGCACACGAACATCCCCGGGCTTGAGCATCCCAAACGCTACCAGGATGTCGAAGACATCCTGAAGGCCGGCATCAATGTCATCAGCGCCGTCAACATCCAGCACATCGAAAGCCTGAACCCGTACGTCGAACGCCTGACGGGTGTCAAGGTGCGCGAAACCGTGCCCGACCGGATTCTCGGCATGGCAAGCGAGATCATCAATATCGATCTCAGCGTCGAGGATCATCGCGAGCGGCTGCGCCGCGGCAAGATCTACCCAAGTGACAAGATTGAAAGTGCGCTGCGCGGCTTCTTTACGCCCGAAAATCTCGCCGCCATGCGCGAGATGGCGCTGCGCGAGGTAGCCAGCAAGGTCGAATATCAGACCGAAGAGCAGCGATTGCTGCGGGAGGCGGGACCGCTGCGTCGTCCCGACCGCGTGGTCGTGTGCCTTGGTCCCGACCATGATGTGAACGTAGCCCTCCTGCGCCGCGGTGCGCGCGTGGCCGGACGCCTGAATGCCGACTGGTTCGCGGTCACGGTGGTGCGCCCGGACATTGCACCGAGCAAGGCGTTGAGCCCGGTCCGCCATGAATATCTGCGGCTTGAGCGGCTGGCGGAAGATCTGGGCGCGCAGTTCAAGGTTCTTGAATCCAACAGCGTGCTCGACGCGCTCGTTGCATTCGTGGAAGAGCACGGCATCACCATGGCGATTTTCGGCAAAGTCCGCCATGTTGGCTGGCGCCTGCGGCTCTTCAAATGGCTGACCCTGGAGTTCCTGAATCATACGGATGGGGTCGATGTGCAAATAGTTGATACAAGCGAACGCGAGCCACAAACGCGCGCCTAGGTGGGACATGTTTCATTCACTCAGTAACCGCTTGATAATTGCGATCGTGGCCGTACTGGGTCTTCTGGGAACCCTGGGCGGTCTCTTGATCACGCGCATCAACCAGCTCGATGACGCCACCGGCCGCATTCTCGCCACCAACGTGCAGATCACACGCACCATCAACACCATCGATCAGGCGATGCTTTCTTACCGGCGCGCCGACACCGGCGACGCCCGGGCGCGCGCCGAGGCGCAGTTTACGACAGCGCTGCGTGCCGCGAGGATCCTCATGGCAGATCCGGCAGCCCAGACCGATCTCGGGCACGTCGCGCAGGCGTGGCGCGCATACAAAACACATCCATCCCCCGCCGCCTTTCTCGCGGCGCAGACCCAGGTGCGCATCCTGCAGGCGGCAGAAAGGCGCGCCACGGGACTGCGGGAACACAAGGCCATCCGCGCCATTCGCAACCTCACGCTGTTTGCAACCCTGGGTCTTGCCGTCGCGCTGTTCGTGATGCTGGTGTTTTCGCTTTGGGTCGTGCGTCTTATTGTGCGGCCTTTGCGTCACCTGGCGCACAGCATTCACGATCTGAGTCCGGCGGGTACCCACCGCGAACTGGAACGCTATACATTGTCGGAATTCGATGACGTGACCCGCGAATTCAACGGTCTGTTACGCCGTCTGGACAAGTACGAGCGCGGCAACGTCGACAAGCTCGTGTTCGAAAACGCAAAAATTGACGCACTCATCAACTCGATCGACGACGGCCTCATTCTGCTCGACCGGCAAGGCAAAATCCTTCACGTCAATTTCATGGCCGGCATGCTTTTGCAGACGGAACCGGGCGAGCTGCTCGGCCGCAACATCAACGACCTCAACATCGCGACGCGCTTTTACATCAACCTGCGCAACGCACTGGGTTCCCTGCGGCGCGAAGACCAGGACGAGCCACAGTACAGCCGCAATGAGTTTTCTCTTACCATCCGCGGGCGCCTCCATGCCTACATCCTGAAGACCGTGCCGTTCCGCGACAAGCGCCGCAGCACGATCGGGCTGGTTGTCGTTTTGCAGGATGTCACCGAGCTGCGCCACGCGGAACACCAGCGCACGCAGCTTCTCGCCACGCTGTCGCACGAACTAAAAACGCCTTTGACGAGCCTGAGCCTCAGCATCGGCAGTCTTTACGAGACGGCCGCGCAGGAACATTATCCCCATCACGTCCGTCAGCTGCTTGATGTCGGCAAGGAGGAGGTCTTCCGGCTGACACAGCTCGTCGAGGATCTTCTGGATGTGTCAAGGCCCGATGCAATCCGTACAAGCATCGACCTGAAATCCTTCGAGCTTTGCGAATTCCTGCGCCGCCAGGCACATTCCTTCCGTCTGCAAGCCGACCTGCAGGATGTCGACCTGGTTGTCTCTTGCGTCCCGGACCTGACAATCAATGCCGATCCTGTAAAGCTCGGCTGGGTCTTCAACAATCTGCTGTCGAACGCGTTGCGTCATACACCAGTGCATGGTCAGGTTATGCTCGCAGCGAGGCTTGATGAAGACCGTGATCATATCGTGATCGAGGTGGCAGACACCGGACGGGGCATTCCGCCCAAAGAGCTTTCGCAGATATTCGAGTGGTTCACGCAGGGCACCGAGGGATCAGGGTCTGCCGGCATGGGGCTTGCCATTGTTCGTGAAATGGTCGAGGCACATGGCGGGCGGATCGCTGTACAGTCGCAGCTGCATCACGGCACGCGCTTTTTGATCACGCTGCCACGCCATCCGACGACAGCAAGCCTGCCCTTGCAGCCAACGGTTCCGGGGCCGGATGGAAACTGATGGCCAACATCCTCATCGTCGATGACGATCGGCAGATCCGCCTGACCCTCTGCATCCATCTCGAACGCAAGGGTTACCGGGTTCGTGACGTAGCCTCCGTGCAGGCCGCCTTGAATGCCCTGAAGGATTTTCACGCAGACGTCGTGCTGAGCGACCTGCGCATGGAGAAAGCCGACGGACTCGAACTGCTCGCCGCCGTCCGCGACGAGCATCCCGAAGTCCCCGTGATCATCATGACAGCCTATGGCACCATCGAAAAGGCGGTGGAGGCGATCCGTCTTGGCGCGGCGGACTTCGTGGTCAAGCCGTTTTCACCCCCGGAGATCGAACAGGTACTGGTGCGCAACATGCACATTCGCGGACTGCAGGCGGAAAACCGCAGCCTGCGCGCGGCGCTGGGACAAGGCGACATGCTGACGCGCTCGAGCGCCCTCGAACGCGTCCTGGACATGGCGGCTCGCTTTGCGAGGAGCGAGGCGACGGTCTTGATTCTTGGCGAAAGCGGCACTGGCAAGAGCCTGCTCGCGCGCCACATGCACCGGATGAGTCAGAGGGCCCATCAACGGTTCATCGAAGTCAACTGCGCAAGCCTCGCCACGAATCTTCTGGAAAGTGAACTGTTCGGCCACTGTCGCGGCGCTTTTACCGGGGCCATAAAGGACAAGCCCGGCCGTCTGGAGGCAGCCCATCAGGGGACGCTTTTTCTTGACGAAATCAGCGAAGTATCCATAGATGGCCAGGCAAGGCTGCTGCGTTTCCTGCAGGACAAGGTTTTTGAGCGGGTGGGCGAAACGCAGACGCGCGCCGTGGACGCGCGGATCATTGCCGCAAGCAACCGGGACTTGCGCGGGCAAGTCGCGCGGGGCGCCTTTCGCGAAGACCTGTATTATCGCCTGAATATCGCCGAGCTGACCATGCCGCCGTTGCGGGAGCGTCCCGAGGACATCCCGGTGCTGACTGAACATTTTCTTGCGCAGGCGGCCGCCCGCAACGGTCTTTCATCGATTCCCTCAGTAGATGAGGAGGTGGCTGCCCTTTTTGCCGCCTACAGGTGGCCCGGCAACGTACGCGAGCTCCACAATGCCGTGGAGCGCGGGGTCATTCTTGCGGGGACGGGGACCATCCGCCTTTCGCATCTGCCTGATCCGTTGCTCAAGCAGGCCACGCAAACCCTTTAGCTTGCGGCCACTATCGGGAGAAGGCGCCAAGGATACGCGTGCGAGGTCTTGGCGGGGCGTTGGCGGACCTACCCATGAACCCGTTCAAACCCTGTTCCTGCGGGAGAAAGCGTATGGCGATCGCAGCCAGGCCGCGCAGCCTCCCGGGAAAATCCCGCGCAAAGCCGCCTGCCCGATGCGGCCAATGCCCCAGACCGGCCGGAAACGGGCCGCCTTTCCTGGACAGGGTGGACTCAGAAACACGATGGCGGAGGACCTCGGCGCGACACTTTCATGGCGCTTGGCGGAAGCGGCCAAGATCCCTGCCGCCACACCATCCCGCCATAAGCCAGGAAAAACACAGAGGCGAGATCCTTACCGGATGCTTCAGTCGTCGCTGCAGGCCATGGCCTGACTTGGCAGCTCTTCCACCGTGGATGCCACCTCATCCTCCAGTATCGACGGCAAAGGTCGTCCGCCCGGATCCGGCAAGCCCGGTCCGATGTCGAAAAGCGTAATCTCCGGCGGCGAAAACAGACGGAATGGCGGACCCCACGCGCCCGTTCCACGGCTTACATACAGGAAGGTGGCGCGCGCCATCCGGTAGAGCCCCGCATTCGCCGGATAATAGAGACGTGTCAGGAAATTGAGGGGAAAGATCTGACCCTTGTGCGTGTGACCGGACAGCTGCAGGTCGGCGCGCACGATGGCGTTTTTCACCACATCGGGGCGATGCTTTAGCAGCACAGTAAACATGTCCCTGCGCACCGGCGCCAGCAGGCGCAGCTCCCGCTGCGCCCAGTCGGCCTGCATGTCGGTGGCCTGGTCATCGATACCCACCAGCTGTATGCCGCCCACCGCAAGCACCGCATTGCGCAGGACGACGAAACCGGCACGTTCAAGGAAGCCTAGGGTGTTCGACAGGCCGGCATAGTATTCGTGGTTGCCGATGATCGCGTACTTGCCAAGCGGTGGCCGGATCTCCGCCAGCGCATCGGCATAAGCATCATGCAGGCCTATCGGTGAATCCACCAGATCCCCCGTGGATACGACAATGTCGGGTTTGTAGGCCCGCAGCCGCGCCGCGATCGCGCGAATGCGCCGCTTGCCGTTCATGAATCCGATGTGCACGTCGGAAATCTGTGCCACCCGCACATGGTCGCGGAGCGAATCCGGCCATTTGCCGGTCGGCAGGGTATAAGACTCGACCCGCACGCGCGAGCGCTCCATGAATGCATAAAGAGCCAACCCCGACCCGCATACCGCCGTCAAGATCAGGGCGCCAAAAGGCGCGAAGGCCCGCGCCGCCACGGGTGCGACCAGAAAGATAAGGAAATCAACGGTCAGGCGGGACAGCACAAAAAGCAAAACGAGCCCGGCCCATGTGTAGCCAAAGACCGCGAATGCGCGCGCCGAGCGCAGATGGCCTGCCCGCTCCAGCCGCCGACCCACGAAGGGAGAAGCGCCAAACAGGATCAGAATGACCGTCAAAATCGCCGTCGCAAACGCCCCCAACTGCATTCCGGTGACCAGAATCTCGGCAACATAGGCATGGGCCAGCAGATACAGCACCAGAAAGACCGTCGCTATCATCGGGCACCTTGCAGAAGAGTAAAAATGATCAGAATGGCCGTTGCAAACTTGCGTCCTTGTCGTTTTTGCGCATAACCAGAAAAAAGTGCAGAAAAACCGCTCACCAAAGCTAGGTGACCTGGATACGCGCAAAAATCTCGGAAAAGATACCGTCCAGCTCGCGCCCCAAGGCATCCAGTTGCGGGTTCCCGTACGGCGCAAAAATTGCGCTGGGTGACCGATAGCTCACATGTGTCAGGCCGCCTTCCTCATAGACATGATAACGGATGGGAATGTCGAGACCCGCGCGTTTGTCGGCCGCCCACACCCGGACGGCGAAATCTGGACGGAACACCTCAAGAATCTGGTCTGCACTCACTCTCAAACCCTTCTTGGCGGCGTTCGCCTGCCCATTGATATGGGCCACCAAGCCCATGGACAGGGCGGCGATAGCACCTTTCAGGCGCTCAACCACGACATCCACCGGTTGCATGCAGGTAGTCGTGATCACAAAACCCTCCTGATCGGCCGAAGCGGTCTCGTCCAAAAGCAGTCCGATCCCCTGGCTTTCCTGATCACCATCATGTCAGACAGTATACCCTCTTCGTACGCCTTGAGGGGCCGGCAACCCAGCACGCCACAAAAAGGGTCGGTTCCGGGGAAACCCAAAACCCCGTGCCGCCGTTGACGATCGCGGGCCTGCTGCCGCGCCTGGAAGCGGCATCACCCCCACTGTATGCGTGGTGACTGCGTCCACATAAAAACCAGACTTTTTATTGGGACGCAGGGCAGCCCCTTACACTGGCATGTGGCGCACCCAGGGCAACAGTCGACTTGCGGGAGGGTTGTACAGTATCGTGTTGCCGGCTCAAGGCGCGACGCGTCACAACCCACGAGGGACTTACGCTCTCTTATGAAGAAGCACCCTGCATCGCAAGTGCCCGATGAAGGCGTCATAAAATTCCGTGTCCATCTCGAAACAGCGGCTCCCGACTGGTCTGCCACGATCTGCGATCTCGAGGCATGGCGACACATCCTGTGGCGACAGAGTCTGATCGGCGTCGAGAAGGAACCCGTCTGGGTAGGCTATGGGAATGTCAGCATGCGCCTGGGCGATGATCCCGCACAGCCATCCTTTCTGATAACCGCAACGCAAACCGGGCACAAAAGCACACTGGCCGCCGAGGACTATGTCTGTGTCACGGCCTGCGATCTCGACCGCAACGCCGTGTCTGCCCGCGGCCGTGCGCGACCTTCGTCGGAATCGCTTGCGCATCACATCATTTACCGGTTGTGCCCGGATGCGAACTTCGTCTTTCATGTACACAGCGCCCTGCTCTGGTCGCAGAGTGACAGGCTGAGCCTGCCAGGCACATCGGCGGATGTCGCCTACGGCACACCAGCCATGGCAGATGCGATTGCCACCCTGTTCCGGGAAACGGACCTGCCCGCAACGCAGGCTCTGGCCATGCGCGGACACAGGGATGGCATCATCGCCTTCGGCGCGACAGCCGAGGCAGCCGGCACGAACCTGATGAAATTGCTCGCGCGGGCACTGGCCATGCAGTCCGCGCCCTGACCGGCCTGCCGGCCACGCAGTTCCCGCGTGTGCGGTGCTTTATTTTTCGGGGGAGAATGGGGCAAACCCGCAGGCTCACCTCTGCGCCTTTCTGCCATGAGCCTCCCCCCGTCAGCCGGCCTCCCGGCCAGTTGAAGGGCCCGTGAAACGCGCGCCGGCGGGCCGGCGGCACCGCCTGCGGATGCCGCGGTGAAGCGAAACACCCATGAGCCAAGGACACCGGCCATGCGGCCGGTACGGTTGACTGCGAGCCTAAGCACTCAAACGGTTTCCCCCGATCGGGGCAAATTCATCGGTGACGGGGGTCGTCGCCGGGACAAAATCGCCCTTCCCTGCCTTGATCGCCTGACGGCACGCAAGGCAGGCCGTAAGACAACACCCCGACACTGTCTGGATCTTGGGTTGGCGCAATCATCCCCGGATCCACGTTCATGGACTTGATCCGCGACCATCCCGTCGCGCTCTGCTCCTCAAAGACCCCCACAAACGGGACCGGCCTCCGTGAAAGAATGCACCATAAACGCGAGCACGAGCTTCACCATGCCGTATGCACCCGCCCCTGCCGGTTCGCCACAGGCATGGAGCCCTGATTCGCATGCACGCACTACGCTCACAACGGCGTCTCCATCACCCCCTTTTAAGCCATCCCGGTGCATGCGGAAGACCGTCTCTGCGAGACACCTGTGATTCCCGCGCGCCCCCATGATGGACGTCATCACGGACGGCCGCGACGCCCCCCCCATAGATGTCTTCTCTCCGCCGATATCGCCCTCTTTTTTTGTGCCACTGCGCACATGCGCGGAAATGCCGGTCGTGGAAACGTTGTTTTATGCGAAATAATTTTCCTTATAAACGGTATTACCGGAATCCTTGATGCGCGCGTTATAGATGTTTTTGAAAATGACGCCTTTTTATGCCGCGCCCCGTCGACGGAATTTCCCTAGGCGCGATTTCTGGTATGATTACGCCAATATGCATAGCCCCAATACCTTGGCAATCGTTGTCAGGTTTCCTCGTTTGTCTGCCTGGATGTTCTCAGGAATGTTCGCTTCGCTGTCCCTGTGGCCTATTCAGGCCTGGGCCAGTGCGACCGCCTGGCCGCGTCTTTCCGCCAACAGCCATCACTCCTCTGTCTGCCGGCAGGCCTTGAAGCTGGCCCGATCCCAGTTCCAGTCGGGCAATTTCTACCTCTATTGGCCGCCGCCCGTCCCGCACGATTTTGCCAGCACCCTTGTTCTACGCCCCAAGAGGGGTGACATCGGGGCGGGTTATGGGATCTGGTCGGATCCCCGGTTCTTTCGGACGACGGTAAAGAGAACAAACGCCGCTCCCGATACGCTTTATTGGCAAAGATCCGCCTCCCGGGGCCGCCGCTTCGTTGCGCTCGACATACCCTTCAACTGGCAGGGTGATTGGTATGCTCTTTTCTCGATCCCGGCCGACTGGTCCTTAAAACAGTTCTGGAAAAAGAGGCCGCATTCCGGCAGCACCCGTTTACCGAGCGGCGTCATGACATACGTCAACTATTCGTGGCGACCCCCCATGGTTCTCGTCGATAACAATAACGGACGCCTCTGGGCCGTCAACATGGGCCCACCCTACGCGCTTTTCGGCAAGTGGCGCGTTTTTGTGCTGGACCAGAATGGCACCAAGCCCCGGTGCACGGTACGGTTTCATCAAGTCCTGTCAAAACCTGCGTGGTCTTTACCCGAAGCGGTGCGAAGATTTGCACGCTTGTGTAATCGTGCCCTCGGACCCGATGATCAGAGTGGTGGCACCATGCATCCGATAGCAACATTACGTCTCGAGTCTCAAGAGACGATGGCCAATCTGGCCATGCGCCCCTGGGCCTTGACATTGAAACCGTATAATACGCGGGCCGAAGTCGATGCGGATTTGCGCGCATGGGCCAAAGAAGGGCCGCAATATCGCCAGTTGTATGCGCAGATACAGCGCCAGTACCCAGTGGCAGAGCGGGCGCTTGGCCGTTATTACGCGACCCGATTCCATTGGCGGCTGGAAAAAGCCAATCGAGTGGCGGCGCGCGATCTGGACATTGTCTTTCGGTCTTACTTCGTCTTTTCCACCGAACAGGGAAACTGAGATTCCGTCATACAGTGCGGGAGCGCGACTTTTTTTCGCCCTGGGTTATGACTTGGCCTGTTACAAGGCCGCGTCACGTTCTTCGCGCGCGGTGAAAATCCCTGTGCGGACGAGGCACGGCTCAGGCGATATCAGCCGGCGATTTGCGCATGACGCAGAAGGCAGGGTCTGGCCGCCGGGGCTTGTTAAAGCGCAACGCGCCATACGGAAAGGGGTGGTCCTTACCCCTTTTGCGGCAACCGCACCATTCATACCACGAAATCAGATCCTGACGCTGCCCGATTACGTCATTCTCCGCGCAATGGCTTCCCGGCGCCGCCGTGCGACCTCCTCGGCGTGGGCCATCAGCGCCCCACCCGGGCCCATCCGCTGCCGGTCTGAACGCGCAGCACAAACACCCGGACGGCACATTTCGGCATCCGCCGGCACGAGGCTTCGCTGCACAAGGCCTCGACTGCGAACAGCCAAAACCACGCGATGGCGTGTACCGTGGACTTGCAGGTACGGAACATGTCCAGGTGGGCGGCAGGCGGCGCTGAGAAGCCGGGCAAGAACGTTCGGGCCC
>JAJYHH010000073.1:24039-27894 GCA_021784845.1 Pseudomonadota bacterium | reverse complement strand
CCGATCGGCCACGGCATCGCCGATGAGGAGATCACCGATCTGCGCCGTTTCCTCACGCCCATCCTGCAGGACCCGGCGCTTGGCGCACGCAGCACAAGCGGCTAATATCCCCGCCTTTTCCGAGGACGGCGGATGACAACGATCCCGATCAGGCCCGCGCCGGCAACGCATCCGGGGCGCCGGCTCCCCGCGGAGTGGGAAACACAAAGCGCCATCATGCTCACCTGGCCGCATCGCTTCGGCGACTGGGTCGATCATCTCGCCGCCGCAGATGCCACATTCGCTGCGATGGCCGCGGCGATCAGTGCGCGCGAGGAGTTGCTGATTACGGCCGCCGATCACGCGCACCAGCGCCACATCGAGGCGCTCCTTGCGACCCATGGCGCCCAGCGTACCCGCATCCGCATCGCCATCGCACCCTCCAATGATGTGTTCGTGCGCGATCACGGTCCGATCACCGTCAGGGACACCGCCGGCCCTTTGCTGCTCAATTTCCGCTTCAATGGCTGGGGCAACAAATACCGGTATGAAGACGACGACGCCCTGACGCGCGCCCTTGCCACGCAGGGCGTATTCGGCGACACGCCGGTCGAGGACGTCGACTTCGTGCTCGAAGGCGGGAGCATCGAAAGTGATGGTGAAGGCACCCTGCTCGTGACCGCAAGCTGCCTCCTGTCACCTTCGCGCAATCCCGCCCTGTCACCCGCCGAGATCGAACAGCGCCTGAAGACCGAGCTCGGCGCCCAACGCGTGTTGTGGCTGCATCATGGATATCTCGCCGGCGACGACACCGACGGGCATATCGACACGCTGGCGCGCTTTTGCGACCCCCGCACGATTGCCTATTGCCAATGCCCCGATGAAGGCGACGAGCATTACCATGCCCTGAAGGCGCTCGAAGACGAACTAAAGACCCTGCGCACCAGCGAGGGGTCGCCCTACCGGCTCGTACCCTTGCCCTGGCCCGCCGCCAAGCTCAATGCCGAAGGCGAGCGTCTGCCGGCCACCTATGCGAATTTTTTGATCCTAAATGGCGCCGTACTGGTACCCACCTATGCCGATCGCGCCGACGCGGAAGCACTGCGCACTCTGGCAACATGCTTTCCCGACCGCACAGTCATTGGCATTGACTGCCTGAGCCTGATCGCCCAACACGGCAGTCTGCATTGCGCCACCATGCAACTCCCCCAGGGAGTAGGAGAGAGCGCATGATCCTCCGCACCGCACTCATCCAGCAAAGCGGCGACAGCGACCGCGCCACCGTGTGGGCCCGCACCGAAGACGGGATCCGCCAGGCCGCCGAGGGCGGCGCCCGCCTTGTGCTTTTGCAGGAGTTGCATAACGGCACGTATTTTTGCCAGAACGAGGATCCGGCTCTTTTCAATGAGGCCGAACCCATCCCCGGTCCGGGTACCGAACGGCTGGGCGCGCTCGCCGCCCGGTACCGGCTCATCATCGTCGGTTCGCTGTTCGAGCGGCGCGCCCCGGGCCTCTATCACAACACCGCCGTCGTACTCGAAAGCGACGGACGCCTTGTGGGTTGCTATCGCAAGATGCACATCCCGGACGATCCCGGGTTCCATGAGAAATTCTACTTCACGCCCGGTGACCTCGGATTCACACCCATCGACACCAGCGTCGGGCGTCTGGGCGTGCTCGTCTGCTGGGACCAATGGTACCCGGAAGCGGCGCGCCTGATGACCCTTGCCGGTGCCGACATCCTTTTGTACCCCACGGCGATCGGCTGGGACCCCCGTGATCCACAGGCCGAACAGCTGCGTCAACGAAAGGCCTGGGAGCTTGTACAGCGCGGACACGCCGTGGCCAACGGCCTGCCCGTGCTCTGCTGCAACCGCTGCGGATTCGAACCGGACCCGGCCGGTGCCACCGCCGGCATCCAGTTCTGGGGCACCAGTTTCGCCTGCGGGCCCCAAGGCGAATGGCTGGCCCGGGCCGGGCCCGATCCGGCCGTCGTGTTTGCCGACATAGACTATGGCCGCACCGAAGCCGTGCGCCGCATCTGGCCCTTTCTGCGTGACCGGCGCATAGACGCCTACGCCGATCTGACGCGGCGCTACCGCGATTGAGCACGACCCGCGCGATCACACTGAGCGCCGATCTGCTCGCCGCCGTCCTGCAGGGTCCCGGCGCGGCCGACGCCATCATGGAACGCTTCTTCCGTGCCCATAAAGCGCTGGGCGGCCGCGAGCGTGGGCAGATTGCGGAAATCACATACGGCTGCCTGCGCCATTACCGGCGCCTGACCGCGATCGCCGCCGACACCGCCCCCGTGGCCCTTGTCGGCGCCTACCTGGCCACCGTCGAAGGCCTGAGCGCCCGCGCCCTGGCGGCGCTCGGCCTGCGGGGCATGGATGATCTCGTCGTAGCGGCACGCAGGCAGTCGCAATGGCCGTGGCCTGTGACCACCAGTCTTCCCGACTGGCTTGCCGATCAATTGACACAGACTTTCGGAACCGACGAGGCGCAGGCGCTGGCACGGGCGTGGCTTGAATCCGCTCCTCTGGACATCCGCTGCAACAGCATCCGCGGCGATCGGGCGTCGCTGGCCGAGCGGCTGCGCGCCGAACAGCAGGAACTCGAGCCAACACCCTATTCGCCGTGGGGACTGCGGCGGCCGTCGCGCGCCCCTCTTTTCCGTACCGAGGCCTTCCGTGAGGGACGCTTTGAGGTCCAGGATGAAGCAAGCCAGCTGATCGCACCCTTGCTCGAAGTACGCCGCGGCGAGCGTGTCGTCGATTTCTGCGCAGGCGCCGGCGGCAAGACTCTGCATATTGGAGCGCTTATGGGCAATGGAGGCACGCTTTATGCCTTTGACACGTCCGTCAAGCGCCTGGACCGCATGAAGGCGCGCATCGCCCGCGCCGGCCTGGACAACGTCCGGATTCAGGTCATAAGCGGCCACCACGACCAGAAGGTCAAGCGCCTGCACGGCAAGATCGACCGCGTATTGGTCGACGCGCCCTGCAGCGGCACCGGAACTTTGCGCCGCAGTCCGGACATCAAATGGCGAATCACCCCGGCTGCGGTGGCGCGGCTGGCCGGTGAAGCGCTCGCCATCCTCACGGCCGCCGCGCAACTCGTGCGGCCCGGAGGGAGGCTCGTCTACGCAACCTGCAGCGTTCTGGCCGCCGAAAACGAAGACGTGGTCTGTGCCTTTTTGCGCGCCTGCCCGGAGTTTGTGCCTCTCGACACACCCGCGATCCTGAAGCGGCGCGGCATCCCGCTGCCCGATGCGGCCGAAAGGGCGCTTAAGCTCCTGCCCCATCGACACGGCACGGATGGGTTTTTTGCCCAGGCCTTCGACCGCACAGCGGTGGCCAGTCAGCGCCCGTAGCGCCATATCAGCCACACACCGGCACCTACCGCCGCGATGAGCAGCAGCACCTCGAGCTCATAGTGCAACACGCGGCCAAGGAAGACGGAAAGCGCCTGGCCGGCGAGATAACCACCGAAAGCCAGAGCAACCGACCAGACGATGCCACCCATGGCATCAAACAGAAAAAACCGCGCCCGACCGACGCCCGATGCGCCGAACACGAAGGGCGCCGCTGTGCGCAGGCCGTACAGGAAGCGGAAACCGGCCAGAAGCCAGTTCTGGTGCCGGTGCAGCCACTTTTGCAGGAGACTCGCGATGCGCTGCAGCCGCGGTCGCCCGTCGAGGAAACGCAGGCCATAGGCACGGCCAAAATAAAAGAAGATCTGGTCGCCAGAGACGCTGCCGACACACGCAGCCGCCATGACCCACGGCAGCTCCAGATAGCCCTGCTGGGCGGCCACGCCGCCCAGCACCAGGATGGTCTCACCCTCAAGCAGCGTACCGATCAGAATGGCGAG
>JAJYHH010000073.1:16389-23182 GCA_021784845.1 Pseudomonadota bacterium | reverse complement strand
TCGTCACTCCAGGCCGACAGGCCTCGTCATTGTCTAAAGCCGAATCGAGGTGGCGCACAATACGGTCCAGTCCCAGACGCAGCCGCCCCCGGATGGGGGTAAAACAATCGTACGTCAAGTACCTGGGCAAGACAACGCCGGCCGGGCCCGCTTCCCTTCCTTGATAATACGGATGATTTCTATAGGCTCAGCATCCAGCCTTTGCTAGAATACCGGCGCTCAGCTGGCCCTAAGGGTTATCCATGATCATCGTACTCAAATCACATGTCACCAAGGACAGTCCGGTTTTCGCCGAACTGATGGCCTTCCTCAACAACAAGCCCGGTATCACCGTCCGGGTACATGAAGAGATCGGCGCGCTCATGACGCTGACCGAGATCTACCTCATCGGCGACACCAGTTCCTTTGACAAAACCGAGATCGAGGCGCTGCCCGGGGTCGAGCGGGTGGTGAGCATCGAAGAGGAATACCGCATTCTGGGCCGCCATCGGGACGACGGGCGGCCGACCGGCTTTGATTATAACGGCGTGCATTTCAGCCAGGACACGCTCCATGTCTTCGCCGGCCTCTGCGCCGTGGACAACCCGACCCATGTCGAGGAAATGATGAAGGCGCTGGCCGCCAACGGGCAGGTCTGCACGCGCATGGGGGCATACAAACCCCGCACAAATCCCTACTCTTTCCAGGGACATGGCGCCTCGTGCCTGCCGTGGGTGTTCGATCTTGCCGGCAAATACGGCATTCGCGTGATTGCCATGGAGATCACGCACGACAGCCACATAGACGAGATCCGCGATGCCCTCGCCAAAAGCGGGTCGCCAACCGGCGTCATGCTCCAGATCGGCACGCGCAACACGCAAAACTTCGAGCTGCTAAAAATCGTCGGCCGCCAGCACGAATTTCCGGTTCTGCTCAAGCGCGGCTTCGGCATTACGCTCGAAGAGTCACTGAATGCCGCCGAATACGTCGCCAGCGAAGGCAACCGCAATGTCATCTTCGGCCTGCGCGGCATGAAGACGAACATGGGCGATCCGCATCGCAACATGGTGGATTTCGCCCACGTCCCCGTGGTCAAGCGGCTGACGCGCATGCCCGTGTGCATAGATCCCTCACACTCGGTCGGTTCCCGCGATCGCGGACCCGACGGCATCCTCGACATTCAGCAGGTCACGGCACAGGCGGTCATTTCGGGTGCCAACATGGTGCTGGTCGACTTCCATCCCCACCCGCAGAAGGCCCTCGTGGATGGACCTCAGGCGCTGTTGCTGGAGGAACTGCCTTATTTCCTCGAGGACATTGCCATTGCGCGCAAGGCCTATGAGCATCGTGTGAAAGCGGCGGCGGCCTTCCAGTCACGCCATAAAACGGCCTGACACCCACCCAGGCGAGGTCCCCACAGGGACTTCGCCTGGCGGGCGCGCATTCACCGCCCGAGCGGATAGTCCCGAAGCGGTTTGCCGACGTACAGCTGCCGGGGACGGTCGATGCCGTGGCTGCCGTCAGTGTGCAGCTCAAGCCACTGGCTGACCCAGCCCACGGTTCGCGCCACGGCAAACACCGCCGTAAACATCTTCGTCGGGATGCCCATCGCCCGCAGCAGGATACCCGAATAGAAATCCACATTCGGATACAGCTTGCGTTCGATGAAATACTCGTCCTTCAGGGCAATTCGCTCAAGTTCCATGGCAACGGCCATCAAGGGATCGTTTTCCAGGCCCAGATGGGCGAGCACCTTGCGCGCCGTCTCCTGAATGACTTTCGCACGCGGATCGATATTCTTGTACAGACGGTGACCAAACCCCATCAGGCGGAACGAGTCGCTCTTGTCCTTGGCCCGGGCGATCACCTTCGGTATGTTTTCGGGACGGCCAATCTCCATCAGCATTTTCACCACTTCCTCATTGGCGCCCCCATGCGCGGGACCCCACAGGCTGGCGATACCGGCCGCGATACAGGCAAAGGGATTGGCGCCCGATGACGCGGCCATGCGCACGGTGGAAGTGGATGCATTCTGTTCGTGATCTGCATGCAGGATGAGAATCATGTCCATGGCCCGCGCCTGCACCGGATCCAGCACAAAGTCCTGGTTTGGCATGCCAAACAGCATCTGCATGAAATTGGCTGCGTAATCATATTCGTTGCGCGGATAGCGCAGCGGACGGCCTATGCTGTAGGTGTAACTCGCCGCCGCGATGGTGGGCATCTTGGCAACCAGGCGGATGGCGGCATTCAGGCGCTGCTGCGGATCACGGATGTCCATGTCGTCGTGATAGAAGGCCGACAACGCCCCCACCACCGCGACCATAACGGCCATCGGATGGGCGTCACGACGGAAACCACGGAAGAAGCTGATCACCTGCTCATGCAGCAGGTTATGCTGGCGTACGTCGTCACGGAAACGGGTGGCCTGCTCACCCGTCGGCAGCTCGCCAAACATCAGCAGATAAGCCACCTCAAGGAAATTGCTGTGCTGGGCCAGCTGCTCGATCGGGTAACCGCGATAGGCCAGAACGCCGCTGTCCCCGTCGACGAACGTGATGGCGCTCTTGCAGGATGCCGTTGACCGGTAACCCGGATCATAGGCCAGCAGACCGTAACGGGCATAGAGGCTCTGGATGTCCACCGCCTGCGGTCCAAGCGTGCCCGTCTGGATGGGGAATCCGCCCTCCGTGGCCTCTTCGACGATCTCTGCCTGCACGTAACTTGCCATAAAACCCTCTACTGATGAACAAACAACCACTTGACGATGCCATCTTCGGCGCGAAAGCCGCGCTCCGTATCCGCACCAGGATAATTCTCCAGTACAACGACCGTATAACGGTGCCTCCCCGCCTGGAGATATCCTGCAATCGTATCGACGCCGCGCAAGGTGCCGGTCTTGGCGTGCAGATAGCCCTTGACCGGGCTATAGACAAACCGATACCGCAGGGTCCCGTCAATACCGGCGATCGGCAGCGAGGATACATATTCGGGCATGTATGGTCCCCGGTACGCATAAGCCAGCACCCGCCCGACCTCCGCTGCCGTGATGCGCTCCGTGCGCGACAGCCCGACGCCGTTACGCAACACGAGCCGGGGGAGCTTTAGGTCGTGACTCTTCAGCCACTGGCGCATGACCTGCAGCCCCTTGGCATTGCTGCCGGGGGGGCCCTTCTCCACCGCTCCCAGCGTCATGACCAGCAGGCGACCCATGACGTTGTTGCTGTATTTGTCGATACTGCGCAGCACGTCAGCCAGGGGCCGCGACCGCACCTGGTAGAGAAGTCTGGTCCCCGGTGGCCGCCCGCCAAGCACCACCTGTCCCGCAAACTGCCCGCCCTGTTCGCGCCACAGCTCACGGAAGACGCCGCCGATATACCGCTGATTGTCGTCTGTCACGCGATAGAGATGCTGCACGCCGCAGGCGCGCGGATAGGCGCCCGTGAACACGGCGACGTTGCGTTCGGCCTGATGATCGATGCGCAGATGCAGGTGCGCACGCCATGCGCCGCATGCGCCCGCCGTCTCGCGCAGCCGATTGACGACCGCCAGCGTGGTGGGCGCCGGATCCGGTATGACCCGCACCGCGTGGGCGCCTGGCAGGAAACGGAACTCCACTGCCTGAAAATTGACGAGCAGCGCCTGCGGCCGCACGTTGTAGGTGCGATCAACATCTCCATCGAATGCGCCGCGAGGCGCCGCAGGCGGCATGATATAGCGCTCATCCAAAACCACATTGCCCTCTATCCGCCGAATGCCGAGCCGGCGCAATCCGTGCAGGAGATTCCAGAAGGACTTCGTGATGAGGTAGGGATCGCCCTCGCCCCGCAGATACAGATTGCCGCGCAACGTCCCATCACGGACCGGTCCGCGCGCGTAGGCCGCAGTCGACCACTGGAAAGCGGGCCCGAGCGTGTAGAGGCCGACAAGGCCCGTTACGAGCTTCATTACGGAGGCCGGATCGCGCGGCACATGCGCGTTATAGGACAGCACGGGCTTTGCGGCCCCGATTTCGCGCGCATAGATGCTGATGCCCGAAAGAGGCACGTGCTCATGGCGCAACAGCGCACGGATCGCCGGCGGCAGATTCTGAGCAAAGACAGGAGAGGCCAGAGCGGTCAACAGCGGCAAGAACAGACGAAGTCGGTGGCGCATGAGCGACAGTATGGCGACTTGGCCGCGCCTGTGCAAATGGAGCTGCCCATCGGCTGCGGTATAATAAGAACGTTTTCCCAGGCGCGGGATACTCACAGCACGCATGCAGGAACTGACTTCGGCGGGCTCACTTGACGACTTTCTCGGGCGGCTTGCGCGTGCGCCCGAGCGGCTGCTGGTACTCGATTATGATGGCACGCTGGCCCCGTTTACGCCCGAGCGCGACCGGGCCGTGCTCTACGCGGGCGTGGCGCCGCTTGTAGAGGCCATCATCGCATCCGGCACCGTGGTGGCCTTCATCACCGGCCGCAGCGTCGCAACATTGTCGCCCCGTCTGCCCTGGACTGATATCGACATCTTCGGCGCGCATGGCTGCGAACACCGCGACCGCCAGGGCCGCCACCACCGCGTGCTTTTGCCGGCAGACGCCCTGCTTGCGCTCGAACGCATCGAACAGGAAATGCGCAACCGCGGCCTTGGTTTAGCCATGGAGTGCAAGTACGGCACCATCGCACTGCACTGGCGCCACGCGCCTGACACCCTGCGCACGGACATCCAGCAGGCACTGCCGGCGATCCTGTCTGCGCTGCCGGCAAGCGTCTTTGGTGCGCCTTTTGATGGGGGCTTCGAATTCCGCGCGCGCGCAGCCAACAAAGGCACGGCCCTTAAAATCCTCCTCGATCGCCATCCGCAGGCAGCTGTCGCATACCTTGGCGACGATCTGACCGATGAGGACGCCTTCGCGGCGCTCCCTGCCCATGGACTCGGTGTGCTCGTGCGGCCGGCGCTGCGTCCGACACGCGCATCCGTGTGGGTGCGGCCGCCCGCCGAGCTGCTCGATTTCCTGTCAGCGTGGATCGCGAAGGATCCGGCCCGCACATCCTGAAGATCGCGCGCGCCGATCGTGCCCACGCCGGCGGATGGTCTCTTGTGACAACCGATGAGAGCCGGCCGTGAACGCGCCTTGCGCGCATGACATCCGACCCAAGGGTCCGATCCGGACTTTCCTCGCCCACCGATCCGGGCTAGCATGAAAAAGAGGAATGAAGCCAGCCCACGCACGTCCGGCACATCGGCGGGCTGGCCGCCCGGGCCTTCCGGGCACAAGGAGTCTCCAGACACATTCACCGGACAGGCCCGGCCACACACGGCTGCGGATGTCCATCCGGGTGTCGACAGTCGCATGTCCGCAGCAGTTCCGGGGGTGACGGCCGATGCCCCAAGGAAGCCATGTGACCGATATGACGCACACAAATTCACCGCAGCGCCTCATTGTCGTTTCGAATCGGCTGCCTGTGGTGCTCACGCGCCATGGAGACCGGTGGAGCTTCAAGCCCGGATCCGGGGGTCTTGTGGGCGCGCTGGCTCCCGTATTGCGCAACCGCGGCGGCATCTGGATCGGCTGGCCAGGCATAGCCGAAGACGAAACCCCGCTTCTGACGGGATTGCTCGAGCAGGCCACCCGTGACTCCGGCTATACGCTAAAGCCCGTGACCTTCGGCACCGCGGATCGCGATGATTTCTATCACGGCTTTTCCAACGAAGTCATCTGGCCGCTCTTCCATGATCTGCAGTCCCACTGCAATTTTACGCCACGCTACTGGGATGCATATCAAAGGGTAAACCGCCGCTTCGCGCAGGTTATAACGGACAATGCCCGCGCCGATGACTTCATCTGGGTCCATGATTACCAGCTCATGAATGTCGGGCGCGAGCTCCGCGCCCTCGGAATGAATGCTCACATAGGCTTCTTTCTCCACATTCCCTTTCCACCGCTTGATATCTACATGAAATTGCCGTGGCGCTTTCCGCTTCTGCGCGCCCTTCTCGAATACGATCTGATCGGCTTTCAGACACTACGCGACCGGCGCAACTTTCTTCAGTGTCTGCGTCTTATCGCGCCGGATCTCAGCATCAGCGGCAAGGGACAGGTGGTCACGGTGCGCGCGGGCCTGCGCGAGGTGCGTGTAGGCACCTTCCCGATCGGCATCGATTTCCGCGAGTTCGCCCGGGAAAGCAAATCCGAGATGGTCATGCGCAAGGCCGACCATCTGCACAAAGACTTGCCTGGGCGCCAGGTGTTACTTGGCGTTGACCGTCTCGATTACACCAAGGGCATCTGCCACCGCTTTGAAGCCTTCCGCAACGCCCTGCAGCGCTTTCCCGAACTGCACCATCGCGTGACCCTGATCCAGGTAGCCGTCCCGAGCCGCGAGGACATACCCAAATACCACGCCCTCAAAATGGAGCTCGAACGACTCGTCGGCGAAATCAACGGCCAGTTCACCCAATCCGGCTGGGTCCCGATCCACTATATATTCCGCAGTCTCAGCCGCAACGAACTGCTCGCCTACTACCGCGCCTGCGAAGTCGCCCTCATAACCCCGCTGAAAGACGGCATGAATCTCGTCTGCAAGGAGTTCTGCGCGGCAAGCTCCGAGCGCGACAGCGTCCTGATCCTGAGTGAATTCGCCGGAGCGGCCGCCCAGCTGCAAAAGGGCGCGCTGCTCGTCAATCCCTATAACGTCGAGGAAGTCGCAGAGGCGATCCTTCGCGGTGTGCAGATGCCGGCGGATGAACGCCGCGCGCGCATGCACAAGCTGCGGCGCTCGGTCCGCGAATACGATATCTTCTGGTGGGTGGACGCCTTCCTTAAGGC
>JAJYHH010000073.1:0-16101 GCA_021784845.1 Pseudomonadota bacterium | reverse complement strand
TTTTCCTTGAGTCAAGCGTGGCAGCCCGGCGGCAGACCTTGTAGACTTCCCCCATGGAATATCTGCAGGGCCTGAACGAACCGCAACGCCAAGCCGTGGCCCTGATCGACCGCCCGCTTCTGGTCCTTGCGGGTGCGGGCAGCGGCAAGACCACCGTCATTGCCCGCAAGATCGCCCATCTCCTCACCCAGGGCGGCTACGATGCCGCGCACATCGCCGCGGTGACCTTCACCAACAAGGCCGCGCGCGAGATGCGCGAACGCGTCGCAACACTGGTGCCGGCAGCGAAGCGGCGCGGCCTTACGGTGCTGACCTTCCACGCACTGGGTCTGCGCATCATCCGCAGCGAATGCGAGGCGCTCGGACTGCGTCCGGGCTTTACGCTGCTTGATCCACATGACGCGGAGGCAGTCATCAAGGAGCTTTGCCGGACGCACCTCGGTTCCGACAAGGACTACGAGACCGTGAATGCCCGCATCCGCGCATGGAAGGATGCGTCAACCGAACCGGCTTCCGCCACCCTCGAGGCGCTCGCGGAAGGCACTGTCTACACCGCCTACCAGGAACGGCTCCGCGCCTACAATGCGGTTGATCTTGACGATCTCATTCTGAGGCCGGCACAGCTTCTGGCCATGGACGACGGCGCGCGGGCGCGATGGCGTGAACAGTTGCGCTATCTGCTGGTTGACGAGTATCAGGACACCAATGATGGCCAATACCGGCTGGCGCGGGCTTTGGCCGGCACAGCCTTCACGGCTGTCGGCGATGATGATCAGTCTGTCTACTCGTGGCGCGGCGCCCGTCCCGAGAACCTGCATCGCCTGGTCGAGGATTACCCGGATCTCGCCGTCATCAAACTCGAGCAGAACTATCGCTCGACTGGCCGCATCCTGAAGGCGGCCAACGCCGTCATCGACAACAATCCGCATCTCTTTCCGAAGCGACTCTGGAGCGCACTGGGATTTGGCGACCCCATCCGCATACTGGTATCACGCGACGAAGCCCATGAGGCCGAACGCGTCGTCATGCGGCTTTTGCACGACAAGTTCACGCGCAGGGCGGAATTTGAGGATTACACCATTTTGTATCGCAGCAACCACCAGGCTCGTCCTTTCGAGCAGGTGCTGCGCGAACACCGCGTCCCCTATGTCCTCACGGGTGGCACCTCATTCTTTGATCACGTGGAGGTCCGGGACGCAGTCGCCTATCTGCGTCTTCTGCACAACCCGGAAGACAACGCGGCGTTCCTGCGCATCTGCAACGTCCCGAAGCGGGAGATAGGCGCCGCCACCGTTGAACGGCTGCGCCACTATGCCGAGCGCAGACAGCAGCCGCTGCTTGCCTGCTGCCACGAACTGGGCCTTGCCAGCACGCTCTCCTCCCAGCAGGCTGCGGCATTGCGCGGCTTTGCCGTGCTCATGGACGACATGCGAGAGAAGGCCGCCGATCGCCCGGTCGGCGCCCTGTTGCGGGAACTGATCGCGGAGATCGCCTACGAAGACCACATCGTGCAGATCCACGAGGACGGCCGCGCCGCGCGCCGGCGGATCGAGGGTCTCCAGGAATTTCTGGCTTTCGTTGACCACATAAGCCGCGAGGAAACGGGACGCAACCTGGGCGATGTGGTTTCCCACCTGATCCTTGCGGGCATGGGCGACAAGGAGGAAAACGGCCAGACAGGCGTGCGCCTCATGACTCTTCACGCCGCCAAAGGCCTCGAATTCCCCCATGTGTTTCTGGTTGGCATGGAAGAAGACATCCTGCCGCATCACGCCTCGCTTGGCGACGATGGTCTGGAAGAGGAGCGGCGCCTCGCCTATGTCGGCATGACCCGCGCGCGCTTTACGCTTACCCTCAGTCTGGCGCGCCGGCGGCGCCGTCAGGGCGAGATTACCGAAACGAGTCCAAGTCGCTTCATCGCGGAAATCCCGGAAGAGGATGTGCTGTGGGACGGCCGGGAGGAAGCGGATCCGCAAGAGCGCGAGCAACGCGGCGCATCCCACATCGCGGGCCTGCGGGGCCTGCTCGGTGGCTGATCTCCCCGCCGGTTCTTCAGTGGCTCTTCGGTTCGGGCGGTGACCACCCACCCTGGACTGCCGCCTGCGGGCCCGGCGCCGTCGCCCCGCGCGTATCCCCATGGCCCGTGGCCAGAGCAAACAGATCCGACAGCCGCTCCAGGGCGGCGGCTCTACCGGCGGCGATCGCCTCGCGCGCCCGATAGAATTCGAGCGGTCCGATCGCATCAACATCCGGCATGAGATAAAGATCCGGCGGAGCACTCTGCAGGCGCAGGCGCACGACCTGCGCCTGGGCAATATTCACCGCCTGCGTCAGCACGCGGCGTGGATGCCAGTCGGCATCATGTTCCTCGTGGCCGGGCGTGGTGGCCAGTTGCTCCTCGAGCCACTGGCGGACCGGTCCCGTGCGATACGCCCACGGCTGGTCGAGCAGACGCAAAAGCTGCGTGCGCCAGGAGGAAGGCAGCGGCGTCATGTCGTCAGCAGACAGTCCACGCGCACCCTGGTGAACGGCAACCGCCACCACAGGCGCGCCATAGAGTGTCCGCGCCACGTCGAAGGGTACGGGATTAACGATGCCACCGTCGACCAGCAGGCGCTTGCCGTGAGCGAATGGACTGAGAAGACCGGGCAGCGAAATGCTGGCGCGCACGGCCGCCACGACAGAACCATGATGCAGCAGCACCTCCTCACCGCTGTGGAGATCGGTGGCGACCGCCGTAAAGGGCAGCATCAGGTCCTCCATGCGCGCATCACCGAGATGCGCTTCGAGGAACTCCACGATCTTGCGCCCCGAGGACAACCCCCCTGCCCCCAGATCAGGCAAAAAGAGCTGCAGAGTCTGCTTCCAGTCGACTGCCAGCGCAATCCGGGCGACCTGGACCGGATCACCGGACCGCGCGTACAGCGCACCGATCTGCGCGCCAATACTGGCGCCCGCTATCGCGCGCACTGCGATACCCTGCTCGGTCAGCACTTGCAGGACACCGATATGAGCCAATCCCCGGGCCCCGCCGGCACCGAGCGCCAAGACGACTCCGGATGGCTGCATGCGGTGATCCTCCAGCCTCTAGTGTAGCGGATTGACCACCACGTGCACAAAACCCCGCAGCTGATGCTACAATGGCCCTCATCGTGAGAGGATTGTCCATCCGCCCCAGGAACCAGGAAGCCATGGATGCTAACGAACCGGCACTATCCGACCACCTGGCCAAGGTGGCCGCATCGTCCCATGAAACGTTTCCGCTCTTCTACCGCGGACTGATCAGCCTGCGCTTTCCCATCCCGGTCGCCGAAGTGCTCGAATTCCGGTATATGAGCCACCAACTCATCGACCAGGCCGCCAGTTACGGATGCGCTTACGTGTTCGACGATTTTGCCCTCGCCAGACGACAGGATCTTGTCCGCTGTGGCATCGTGAAGCCTACGCACAGCGACAGGCTACTGCAGCTTTTGCGCCTCATCCACCGCTTTCATGAAGTACACGTGCGCACCAGTGAAGAGCAAGAACGCGAACTGCGCATGGCCCTGGAAGAGAACATCTTCGCCCGCCGGCACTCGCAGCGCCACGGACGGTCAACAGGGATCGCAGCGGCCGCGAGTCTTGCCAGCGCCGTGCTCATGAGTCCGCCGGCTACCCTGATGGAGGGGTGCGCTCTGCTTTTTGGTTATTTGTGCGCCGACCATTACCATTCGCTGTCTTTGCTGGCTCGCGAGGAACGTACGCTGCAGGATGACTTGAATGCAGTCCTGCGCCAGCGCGTCCGGCATATCAACTGGCGCGCGGTCGTGCGCCAGACAGCCGCCATCCTGGGATATGCCCGACCCTCACGCGGCGAGACCTTCCGGATGGAGCAGGACGCGGAGTCCTACACTCTCACAAGCGACACCATCTGAGGGCCACTCATCCGCGTGGATGGTGCTGCTGGTGGAACCGCTTGAGCCGCTCTCGCGCTACATGCGTGTAGATCTGCGTCGTGGAAAGGTCGGCGTGACCAAGAAGCATCTGGACCGCCCGGAGATCGGCCCCATGATCGATGAGGTGTGTCGCAAACGCGTGCCGCAGCGTGTGGGGCGACAAGGGCGCATGGATGCCCGCCTTGATCGCATAACGCTTGATGTTGTACCAGAAGGCCTGGCGCGTCATGGCTGCGGCACGCCGGGTCAGAAACAGCGACCTGACACCCGCCGCTCCCGCGAAGACCGGACGCACATCCCGCACATAGCGGGCAAGCCAGGCGAGCGCCTCCTCCCCAAGCGGAACCAGCCGCTCGCGCCCCCCCTTACCCATAACGCGCACGACGCCACCCGAGCGGTCGACCTCCTGGGTCTCGAGATGAACGAGTTCCGATACGCGCAAGCCTGTCGCATACAGGACCTCGAGCATGGCACGATCCCGCAGTCCTTCTTCGGAGTCGAGCGCCGGGGCCTCGAGCAGACGCTCCACATCCTGCTCGCTCAACGAGCGCGGCAGATTGAGACCGATGCGGGGGCCCTCGATACCATCCGTTGGATCCGCGGAGATTTCGCCATCGCGCAGCAGAAAGCCGTAAAACCGCCGCAGGCTGCATAACCGGCGGGCCGTCGTGCGGGGGCGACGCCCCGCGCCCACCTCGGCCGCCAGGTACGCCGTTATATCATCGCGCCCTGCTTCCCTGAGGTCGCGACCCCTTCTCGCCATATGTGCGGCGAAGGTACGCAGATCGGCCCCATAGGCACCGACACTTGCCGGACGCAGACCTTCATCGGCCAGAACCGAGTCGAGGAACCGGACAATCGGATCCCCGTCCGCCATGTCTTCGCCTAGACGCGCTCGCGAATGCGCGCCGCCTTGCCCGTCAGCTGCCGGAGGAAATAGAGCTTGGCGCGACGCACCACGCCACGACGCTTGACTTCGATGCGCGCGACACTTGGACTGTGCAGCGGGAAAACGCGCTCGACACCCTCGCCATACGAGACCTTGCGCACCGTGAAGGAAGACTGGGCGCCCCGGTTGCGACGGGCGATGACCAGACCTTCAAATGCCTGCAGGCGCTCGCGCTCCCCCTCCACCACCTTCACATGGACAGCGACGGTGTCGCCCGGCCCGAAGTCGGGAATATCCGACTTGATGAATTCCTTTTCCAGCTGCTCAATAACGTGACTCATGAACTCGATCCTCGATACTCTTGTTTAAACTCTTCCAGAAGCACTTGTTCTTCTGTCGTAAATGCCCTGTCGGCCAGAAGATCCGGCCGCCTGAGCCATGTTCTGCCCAGCGACTGCTTCAGGCGCCATTTCCGGATCCGGGCATGGTCACCCGACAACAACACTTCCGGGACTTCACGTCCCTCGAACACGGGCGGACGTGTGTAATGTCCACAATCCAGCAGGCCTTCCACGAACGAATCTTCCCGCGCGGAGTCGGCATGGCCCAGTGCGCCCGGCAGTTGCCGGACGACTGCGTCGATGACCACGGCCGCCGCCGCCTCACCGCCCGACAGCACATAATCGCCGATCGACCACTCCTCATCAATCTCGGCGGCGATCACCCGCTCGTCGATGCCCTCGTAGCGCCCGGCCACCAGGATGATCCCTGGCCGTTGCGCCACCTCCATCACCGCCGCATGATCCAGGCGGGCGCCCTGCGGCGACAGGTAGGCGACCCGCGCCGCCGGCTGCTGCGCGCGGGCGCCGCGGATGGCCTGGACGAGCGGTCCGGGCATGAGGACCATGCCCGGACCGCCTCCATAGGGACGGTCATCCACGGTCCGGCGGGCATCCCGCGCGTAATCCCGCACATCCCAGAAACCCAGCTCGACCAGTCCGGCAACCGCCGCCCGGCCCACCATGCCGACTTCGCAAAATGCTCGCACCACATGCGGAAACAAACCAATCACATCGATCCGCATGCCCGTCAGAACTCGGGATCCCAGTCAACAATGACGCGCCGGCCCGCCAGATCCACCTCGCGCACCACGTGCGGTACATACGGCAAGAGACGTTCGCGTTCTCCTTGCACCACCAGCACATCATTGGCGCCGGTCTCGATCAGCCGCGCAATGGCACCGAGATCCCGGCCTTCCTGCGTTATCACGGCAAGACCGATCAGCTGGCCCCAGTAATATTCACCGGCCGCCAGCACCGGCAGGACCGTCACCGGCACCTCCAGGATCGCACCGCCCCAGGCTTCGGCGTCATTGCGCGTTGCGCACCCCGCCATCTGCACCACGAAACCCCGTCCGTGCGGCTGCACATCGAGGATAGTGGGCTCCAGGGTTCCGGGCGCTCCACGAAAACGCCACGGCTTATAACGGATCAGCGCGTCGCGATCTGCGGTCTCGGAGACCACGCGCAGCCATCCCCGTATGCCATACGCACCGACAACGCGGCCAACCCCGATCCAGTCCGCAGGCCCCGCTTCGGCCATCCGTTCAGGATGCAGACTTCAGTAGACCCGTCACGCGATCCGAGGCCTGCGCGCCGCGATCCAGCCAGTACTGGACGCGCTCGCGATCAACGCGTAACCGCTCTTCGGCACCCGACGCGATCGGGTTGAAAAAGCCTACTTTTTCAATAAAGGCGCCACTCACGGCGCGGCGCTTGTCCGCAACCACGATGGTGTAGAAGGGCCGCTTGTTGGCCCCACGACGTGCCAGACGAATCGTTACCATTAAACCCCCGAAAAAGGCGCCCCTGGGCGCGGAAAATGGGCGATTCTACCCCGGATTAGTCCGAAATAGAAATCCTATTGACGAACCCCGCCCCGATGGGCGGCAATCTCGTGGCGGCGCTTTTGCCAGAAGGCCTCCCGCACAAAGTCATACTCGTCGCCACCCGAGGCGATCTGGAGCAGTGCGCCCTGATGGAGGTATTCCGCGCGGGTGTTGATGGTCTGCGCCACATACACATCCCACTGCGCTGCAGAGCTCGTCAGATAGGTGGCCGGATTGCTATACAGATCGCCAATCAAACCGAAGCTGTCACGCACGTCCGACGGGCCAAACAGCGGCAAGACGACATAGGGACCACTGGGAACGCCCCAGACCCCGAGGGTCTCGCCGAAATCCGCCTGATGCGCAGACAGTCCGAGTGGTGTCGCGACATCGATCAGACCCAGCATGCCGAGAGTCGAGTTGACCACGAACCGCGCGGTCTCAAGCAACGCCGGCACCGGTCGGCCCTGGAGGGTTTCGTTGACGATGACGCCTACGTCCTTTAGGTTGCTGAATACATCGCTTATTCCCCGACGCAGAGGCAGAGGCGTGATATCGGTGTAGGCCGTCGCTGTCGGTTTGAGGAGCGCCTCGTCCAGGCGCTGGTTGAACACAAAGATTTTCTTGTTCACGGGTTTGAGCGGATCGTCGGATCCGGGAGAGGGGCGCGCACCGACCGAGGCACAGCCGCTGATCAAAGACGCCAAAGAGATACCGACCGCCAGACTTCGAAAACGCATGTGCCTCCCTTGCCACCCCTGAATTCATTCTTGATTCGCGCGTCCGTTGCACTCTAGCCGCCCATTCCGTGCTGACAGTCGTGCCGCAAGCAGCACGCTTCACAGCGCGGTCGCGGCCGGCAGACTTCTTTTCCGTGTGTCACGATCAGCGCATGGTATTCCTTGAAGAGGTCTGTCCTTGCGGGCAGTTCCTCCTCAAAAAGCGCACGGATCTCCTCGTAGGATTCATCGCCGGAAATCCGGCCCAGACGGCTGAAGGCGCGGCGCGTATACGCATCAACGACAAACACCGGACGCTCCAGTGCGTACAGCAGCATGTCATCGGCCGTCTCCGGACCCACACCGTGAACCGCCAGCATATCCGTCCGCAACGCCGCCGTCGGCCGGCCCGCTAACCCCTCAATTCCGCCCTGGGCCTGCAACCATGCACAGAAAGCCTGCAGGCGCCTTGCCTTGACGTTGAAGTAACCGGCCGGCCGGATAGCCGCCGCCAGCACATCGGGGGCCAAAGCCACAATGGCATCAGCCTCAAACGCCACGGTCTCTCGCAACCGCCCCAAGGCCTTTTCCACATTAACCCACGCGGTATTCTGGGTCAAAACGGCTCCGATCATCACCTCGAACGCGGAATCCGCGGGCCACCACGACTGCGCTCCGTAAGCCGCCAACAGTCGATCGAATACAGCCGCCAGGGAAAGAGGGGCTTTCACGCCTTGCGCGGAGGCACCGGCAACCCGGCCTCCCGATACAGAATGTCCACAAGCGGGGGTGGTACCGGTCGGTTGTGGCCCGGACGCAGGGTCCGCGGCAATTCCACCGGCCCATAGGCGATGCGGATCAGACGGCTGACGGTCAGTCCCGCAGCCGCGAACAGACGCCGCACTTCCCGCTTGCGCCCCTCCGCCATCGACACGTGATACCAGTGATTGGCGCCCTCCCCACCCGCGTCCTTGATGTCCAGAAACCGTGCCGGCCCATCCTCCAGCACGAGACCCTTGACGAGGCGCGTCATGACTTCAGGCGTTGCGCGCCCGAGTACGCGGGCCGCGTAGCGACGCACGATGCCCTGTGACGGATGCATAAGACGCGCCGCGAGCTCCCCGTCCGTAGTAAAAAGCATGAGGCCGGACGAATTCACATCCAGTCGGCCAACCGCCACCCAACGCCCCTGGCGGATAGGTGGCAGCTTGTCAAACACGAGAGGGCGGCCTTTGGGGTCGCTGCGCGTACACATCTCACCGGTGGTTTTGTGGTACATGAGCACGCGTCCCACGGCATGCCCTCGCTGCTCACCCAGGCGCCGCCCGTCTACGGTGATTTCTTCGTCACCCCCTATCCGGTCTCCAAGGCCCGCCACGCGGCCCCCTACGCGCACGCGCCCCGCCTCGATCAGTCGCTCCATCTCGCGCCGTGACCCCAGGCCGCGTTGCGCCAGGATCTTTTGCAGTTTTTCACTCATCGGGACTGGTTACAGACGATGCCCCGACCGATCTCTCGTCCGGAGCAACGGACCCACCCGGTCGTTCTGCCTGTTCTGCCTGTTCTGCCTGTTCTGCCTGTTCTGCCTGTTCTGCCTGTTCTGCCTGTTCTGCCTGTTCTGCCTGTTCTGCCTGTTCTTCTTCGGTCATCGGCCCGACGGCTGATTCCCCTTCCCCCGTGTCGCTGCGCAAAGCCGCAAGGGGCGGCAAATCCGCAAGCGAACCCAGATTGAAGTACTCAAGAAATGCGCGCGTCGTTCCAAAGAGCCCCGGACGACCGGGCACTTCCTTGGTGCCAACCTGCCGGATCCATTCCCTCTGCATGAGCGTTTTTAGAATTTCCCCATTCACTGCCACGCCGCGTATAGCCTCGATCTCACCCCGCGTCACAGGCTGTCTGTAGGCAATGATCGCCAATGTTTCCAGGGTCGCCCGCGAGTATTTCGGTGGCCGCTCCGCCGACAGCCGATTGAGCCAGGGCGCGAATTGCGCACGCGTCTGGAGACGATAGGCCTTGTCTATGCATTGCAATTCGACCGGCCCACCGGCCAATGCCGCCTCCAGATCCGCCAGCGCGCCGCGTAAAGTCTCACGGTCCGGACAGGCTCCTTCCTCAAATAAAGCGGCGAGCCGATCAAGAGTCAGCGGTTCCCCGGCGACAAGCAGGGCGGCATGGATGATATCTTTCAGCTGCATCTCGCTCATGCGCAAGACCGCACATGAATGGGCGCAAAAGGCTCATTCTGCACAAGGTTTATGAGCGATTCGCGCACCAGCTCAAGAACGGCCAGAAATGTCACGACTACTCCTCGCCTCCCTTCCTGCACATCGAAAAGTTGGGAAAAATCCGTGAAACCATCCGGCCGCACCATGTCGAGAATGCGCGTCATGCGCTCACGCACCGACAGCGGCTCACGCAGAATGCGATGGTGCGCCAGCGCATCGGCACGCAGCAATACGCCGCGCAACGCATCAAGCAGCTGATCCAGGGGCACCTCCGGCAATGGACGATTCTGATCGCGACCGTCAGCCGGGATGACAGCCACCCACAGATCCCGGCCAAGACGCGGCCGCGCATCGAGGCGTTCGAGCGCCGCCTGGTACTGTTCGTATTCGAGAAGGCGCCGCACAAGTTCCGCGCGCGGATCTTCCTCTTGCGCCCCCTCCGGCGCCGGCCGCGGCAACAGCATCCGCGACTTGATCTCCGCCAGAACGGCTGCCATCACCAGATATTCCGCCGCAAGTTCGAGCTTGACCGCCTTCATGACCTCAACGTAGGTCATATATTGCCGCGTCACTTCAGCGATCGGAATGTCGAGGATATCGAGATTGTCGCGACGAATAAGATAAAGGAGCAGATCAAGCGGCCCGGCAAAGGCCTCGAGAATGACCTCAAGCGCATCGGGCGGAATATAGAGATCGGCTGGCAATTCCGTCAGCGGCTCACCGCGAATAAGGACCGCGCTCATCGGTTAGTCCCAGATCAGGTTCATGGCACGGCGTACATCCACCAGGGTTTCCTCCGCGATGTCGCGGGCCCGCCGCGCGCCCTCGGCGAGAATGGTGCGCACCCTCGAGGGATCCTGTTCAAGCTCTTCTGCGCGCACCCGGATCGGTGCCAATTCTGCGTTGATGGCGTCGATCACCGGTTGCTTGCATTCGAGACAACCTATGCGCGCACTGCGACACCCTTCCTCCACCCACGCACGCGTTTCTGTCGACGAATAGATGACATGAAACGGCCACACGGGGCAACGTCCGGGCTCCCCTGGATCGGCGCGCCGCACGCGGCTTGGATCGGTGGGCATGGTGCGGACCTTCTTTGTCACCTCATCCGGAGTTTCCCGCAGGCTGATCGTGTTGCCGTAGGACTTCGACATCTTCTGTCCGTCCAGACCCGGCATCCGCGATTCGTTGGTCAAAAGGGGCTGCGGCTCCGGCAGGATGAGGCGGCCATTGCCTTCCAGGTAACCAAGCAAGCGTTCCTTGTCCCCCAGGGTTACGTTCGGCTGCCTCTCCACGAGCGCGCGTGCCGTATCCAGCGCCTCGCTGTCACCGCGCTCCAGGTAGGCCACCCGCAAGTCCTGATAGGCCTTCGCCGGTTTGCGCCCCATCTTGCGCAACGCCTCCTCGGCCCGCTCGACAAAATCCTTCTCGCGGCCATACAGATAGTTGAAGCGGCGCGCAATTTCCCGCGAAAACTCGATATGCGGGATCTGATCCTCGCCCACCGGCACGAATGCGGCGCGATAGGCGAGGATATCGGCGGTCTGCAGGAGCGGATAACCCAGAAATCCGTAGGTGTCGAGATCCTTTTCGCGCAGCCTTTCCTGCTGATCCTTATATGTCGGCACCCGCTCGAGCCACGCAAGCGGCGTCATCATCGACAGCAGCAGGTGCAGCTCGGCGTGCTGCGGTATATCCGACTGAACGAAGAGAGTCGCGCTGTGCGCATCAATACCTGCCGCCAGCCAGTCAATCACCATCTCGCGCACGCTGCGCGCAACCACGGCAGGCCCTTCGTAATGCGTCGTCAGGGCATGCCAGTCGGCCACGAAAAACAGACATTCGTATTCATGCTGAAGACGCACCCAGTTTTTGAGAACGCCGTGATAATGACCGAGGTGCAGTCGCCCCGTAGGCCGCATGCCCGACACCACGCGGGTAACCGGAACGAGCGCCGCCATCAGCTCATCCTGCTCAGGGAAAAAATGAGATTCTGGATCGCGACCACGGGTGGTTCCAGGATCCGGCCCAAAATACCCGTCGCCACAAGGGCGAGCAGTATCCAGAGACCGTACGGTTCGATTTGGTTGTAACGCCAGGCCCACGGACCCGGGAGCAACCCCGTCAACACGCGGCTCCCGTCCAGCGGCGGCAACGGCAGCAGATTGAGCACCATCAACACCAGATTGATAAGGATGCCCGCTGAACCCATTGCCATCAGCGGCCGTGCCGCCCACAGGGACGGGGGCCAGATGGCTGGCAGCACCAGGGCAAACCGCATCACCGCCGCCCATAACACCGCCATGATCAGGTTCGCCCCCGGTCCGGCGATGGCGACAAGCACCATGTCCCGCCGCGGACGCCGCAGATTGGACCATGTGATCGGCACGGGCTTGGCCCATCCGAAAATGACACCCGTACCGAGCAGGAGCAGCATGCCCGGAATGAGGATCGTTCCGATGGGATCGATGTGGCGCAGGGGATTTAGTGACAAACGCCCCAGACGCTCGGCCGTCGGATCGCCCAGCCTCTTTGCCATCCAGCCATGAGCGACTTCGTGAACCGTGATGGCGAAAAGAATCGGTAGCGCCCAGACGCTGAAAGCTTGCAAGGGATTAAGACCGTCCATGGGGCGCCAGTATATCAGCCCACCGACGGCTGCGCGAACGGCTCGACGCTGCCTGCGCCGACACGCCGGACGACAAACCCGCCCGAATCCCATTCCACCACCGTGGTGGGTGCACCCGCACAGACACCCCCATCGATCACGGCGTCAATCACGTGCTCAAGCCGCTCGCGAATTACCTGGGGATCCCCGAGGCCGCCGTCCCCGTCTGGCAAAGTCAAGGTCACACTCATAAGAGGCGCGTGAAGTTCCGCCAGCAGCGCCTGGGCCACCGCGTTTGCCGGCACACGCAGACCGACGGTGCGCCGCTTGGGATCGGCCAGACGCCGCGGCACCTCGCGCGTCGCCGGCAGCACGAACGTGTAGGGTCCTGGCGTGTGCGCCCTCAGAAGCCTGTAGGCTGCGTTGTCGATACGGGCGTAGGTTGCAAGCTCCGACAGGTCATGGCACACGAGGGTGAACGGATGGTCGGCATCGAGTATCCGGATGCGGCGAATGCGCTCCATGCCGTCTTTGTTGGTGACCGCGCACGCAAGCGCATAACTCGAATCCGTCGGATAGGCGATCACACCGCCACCGGTGATGATGTGCGCGGCCTGCCGGATGAGGCGCTGCTGGGGATTTATTGGATGAACGTGAAAATATTGTGCCATTGTCAGGCCTTTTCTGTCCATTGCATGGTCGGGCGGTCTCTCCAAACGGGCATGCATCCGGCCGGCAGGTCCGCAAGCCCGCCAGGCGTCTTGCGCCAGGGCAACATGTCATGGAAATCGGAGCCCACCGAAGCGCGAAGACCGAACTGGCCGGCAAGACGCGCCAGACGTCCCATCTCGCCGACATCAAGGCCTGCGCTCACCACTTCAAGGGCGTCCCCGCCAGCCGCCACAAAGGCCCGTACGAGCTGCCGCAGCCTGCCACCACTTAACGTATAGCGGGTCGGATGGGCAAGCACGGCGCAACCGCCCGCTTCGCGCAACCATGTGACGACCTCGGACAGCATCGGCCACTCGACACCCACATACGCAGGCCGCCCGCGCTGCAGGAACAGACGAAACGCCTGCCCGGGGGACCGCGCATGCCCGCCCTGCACCAACCACTGCGCAAAATGGCCGCGCCCGATGGCGGCATGCCGCCCAAGCAGGTCATGCGCGCCGGTCACCCCGAGCGCCGCCAGCCGATCGGCGATCGCCACCCCGCGCGCCCTGCGGATGGCCCGCAGCCTGCACAACCCCCCCATGAGCCCGTCGTCATCGATACGCAGATCAAGGCCTACGACATGAACGGCATGCCCTTCCCACGAGGCGGATATTTCGATACCCGTGACCAGCGTCACATCGTACACCGCCGCTGCCGCACGCGCGGCGACCACGCCCTCGATTGTGTCATGATCGGTGACGGCGAGAACGCGCACCCCGGCCGCGGCGGCAGTCCCGACCAGGGCCTCTGGCGTCAGCTGCCCATCCGAACAGACTGTGTGCGTATGCAGATCGTAGTACACTTCCCCTCACCTTTCCTCTGGACCAAAGGCTCCATGACCGCCATTGCACCCCTAGCCGAGGTTCCGGCCCGCATGGCCCGCATACGGCGGTCCCTGCTGGCTGTCGCACCACCGGCCGGAACCCGCCGGCCGGACGACGATATCGAAGCGCTGCTTCATGCCACCCAGGAATTCACCGACCTGCTCATCAGGCTGGATGGCCGCTATGGAGCCCAGGGTGCCTTGCCAGATGACGCAAGCCAGCTCGGCGATACCGGACTTGGGACCTTTGCTGAGCTTGCCTCGCGCGCAAACGCGCTGGGTCTGCCGCACGTCCAGGCCGAGCTGGAACGGGTGACCGTGTCAATCGCCGACTGGGTCGCCCGCCATCAAGGCAAAATCGGCGTTCTCGAACCCGTTGTCAACGGCCTTGCCCTCATCGCCAACGACAGCCAGGACCAGGCTGCACTGGGCGAACTGGCGGATTTCATGGACCATCTCGCCAATGCCGTCAGCGACACTCTGCGCAGCGACACAGACAAGAGCAACAGCGGCCGGCCCTGGCGCATACTGAACCTCAATTGCGCCATTGTCGCCACCCGCTCGCATGACGTGGCACGCATGACGCAGGTGTTCGACCAGCTCGTCCAGCGACTCCCCGAAGACGCCGCCGCCTTCTTCCGGGAAGGTATGCGGCAGATGGAGGTCATCGACTATCCGCCGCAGGTACGGGCCGTCATGCAGCACTATTTCCAGGCCTTCGCCCAGCACACGCTTCACTGACCCGGCTCCCGCCCTCGCGGGCGCCGCACACGTTCGCACGCAACGCCACCTTACGCCCCGGGAATCCGCAAGGGCCGGCCCTGCGCGCCAGGCGCAACCGGCACCCCCGTCGTCAGCCGGCGCTTTGGGGTCCGCAGACCCGTTTGCGCGCGAAAAAACTGCCCAAAACGGGAACTATGGCCTTTCTTATCGCCGAAATGACGCTTAGGATAAGCGTTGCGGACAGACGTGTCTGTCGGAGACAGTGGATGCTGTACGTGATCATAGGCCATGCGGCCCCGGGAAGCCACGAGAGGCGGGCCAAGGCGCGCCCTGACCATCTCAAACGCCTGACCAGCCTGCAGGATGAGGGGCGGCTGGTCGTTGCCGGCCCGTTGCCTGCTGTCGACAGCCCGGATCCGGGTCCTGCCGGGTACACCGGCGGCCTTATCATCGCCGAATTTCCCTCGCTGTCGGCCGCCACCACGTGGGCGCACGACGACCCGTATGTGCACGCCGACGTCTACCACGAAATCACCATCAAACCTTTTGTGCAGGCACTGCCATGAGCCTTGTAGAGGCAATCCAGGATCGGCTGACAGAGGCTTTCGCGCCGTCCGAACTCGAGGTCAGCGACGACTCCCGCCAGCATGCCGGACACGCGGGCGCAGCCGAAGGCGGCGGACATTATGCTGTCCTTATTGTGTCCGAACGGTTTCGTGGCCGCTCGCTGCTTGAACGCCACAGGCTTGTTTACGGGGCGCTCGAGCCGCTGCGCAAGGACATACACGCCCTGTCGATCCGCGCCTTCGTACCGGGCGATATCTGAACAACGCCACAGAGGCTTTTACCATGCGCCGCCACCATCGCCCCTCCTTGCGTCTCGTCTGTACGCTCGTGTTCGCCGGCACCCTGCTCGGGTGCCAGGAGCACGCGCGGACCGATCACAGCACCGTTTTGGCCCTCGTCAATGGCGAACGGATCACACAGCGTGACTTTGCGAGCTATGTGCGGGCACGCGATCAACAGGAGCCGGCCCTCCCGGCGAATGCGCAGAGCAAGCGGATCATTTTAAACGAGCTCATCAACCGGGTCCTGCTGGCGCAGGCCGCCCGGCGGCACGGCCTGCAGCACCAACCGAGCGTATCGGTGGCCCTGAAGGAGGATCGGGACAACATTTTGGCGCGCGCCATGCTGAAGCGCTTCCTTGCCAGACACCCGATCTCGGTGGCACGCCTGCGCACCTCGTATCAAGAGGAGGTCCTGAAAGGCCCTCACGTCGAATTCAAGGCGCGCCACATCCTGGTCGCCACCAAGGCGCAGGCGGACACGATCCTGGCCGACCTGCGCCATGGCGCACGCTTTTCCGCGCTGGCGCGGACCTATTCCCTCGACGTTGCCTCGGGTCGTCGCGGCGGCCAGCTCGGATGGTTCAGCGCAGGCGACATCCTGCCGTCGTTCTACCACTCGGTGGCAAATCTGCGCGTGGGGGAAATCTCACCGGCTCCGGTAAAGACCCGCTTTGGATGGCACATAATCCAGCTTGAGGCGGAACGTCCCTACACGCCACCCCCATTCGC
>JAJYHH010000084.1:10534-27940 GCA_021784845.1 Pseudomonadota bacterium | reverse complement strand
GCGTCCGCGAAGCCCTTGGCCCGCAGCCGACAGGAATCGCACTGGCCGCACGGGCGGCCTTCGGCATCCGGACTATAACAGGAAACCGTACCAGCATAGTCGACCCCCAGACGGAGGCCCGTCCGGATGATCTCTGCTTTGGACATGGCAATGAGCGGTGCCCGGATGCGAAACGAATGCCCCTCGATGCCCGCTTTGGTGGCCAGATTGGCCGTCGCCTCGAAAGAAGAAAGAAACGCCGGCCGGCAATCCGGGTATCCCGAGTAGTCCACGGCGTTTGCGCCGATGAAGATATCGTGCGCACCGAGCACCTCGGCCCAGCCGAGAGCCAGCGCAAGAAAGATGGTGTTGCGCGCCGGCACATAGGTAACCGGGATGCCGTCAGACGGGCGCGAAGGAACCTCTATGCCGCTGTCTGTGAGGGCAGATCCTCCGACCCAACGCATATCAAGCGGCACGACCTGATGGCGGACCACACCCCAAACCGCAGCCGCGCGCCGGGCCGCCGTCAATTCCACGGCATGCCGCTGACCGTAGTCGATGGACAGGGCATAACAGCTGTACCCTTCTCCGTGAGCCCACGCCAGTGTCGTGGTCGAATCCAGTCCACCCGACAAGAGCACGATCGCGCGCCCCTTAACGTCCATGGACATCCCCCCAGAGCACCTTATGCAATTGCATCTGGAATCGCACCGGCAGCCGGTCGGCAAGGATCCAGTCGGCAAGATCGGCGGGCGGCAGAACACCGGCTACAGGCGATAGCAACACCTCGCACCGCTCGTGCAACCGGTGATCGGCGATGAAAGCCCGGCTCCACTCATAGTCGTTTCTGTCTGTGAGTACAAACTTTATCTGGTCCAGGGACTTTAGGTAAGCAAGATTCGCGTACTCATTGCGCGCCTCTTCGCCGGAGCCTGGCGTTTTGATATCGAGAATCACCGAGACCCGCGGATCGATTCCGGCAATGGACAGGGCGCCACTGGTCTCAACGGACACCGTGTAGCCCTGGTCGCACAGCGCGCGCATCAGCGGCAGCACCGCCGACTGCGCCAATGGCTCTCCTCCTGTCACTGTCACGTAGGATGGTGCGTACGCACTGACTTCCTGCAGGATGGCCTCCTGACTCCAGCGCGTGCCGCCGGTGAAGGCGTAAGCCGTATCGCAATATCGACAGCGCAAAGGACAACCCGTGAGGCGCACAAACACCGTCGGCAACCCCGTGCTGCGCGTCTCACCCTGAAGGGAATAGAAAATTTCCGTGATGCGGAGATCCTGGCCCATGCACCATTTTACCGGCCCGAGGCCGGACTGTCATGGTTGGCCGGACGCGGACGACGATGTCGCTGCAGACAGCTTGGCAAGCGCACTGCGCGCCACCTGGGCCGCCGTGCTCATCGGGTATTTCTGCATCAGCCTCTGCCAGATGGCCCGGGCCTTATCCGGGCGGCCCCGCCATTTGGCCATGTAACCGAGTTTCAGCAGGGCATTGGGGACCCGCTTACTCTGTGGATAGGCATAGACCAGGGTGCGAAACGACAGCCGGGCCGCGTGATAATCGCGCTCGATGTAATGCGTCTCGGCAATCCAGTATTGCGCCTCGGCGTCCCGCCTGTCCTGCGGATAACGTTCGAGGAAGCGCTGAAAACCTGCCACGGCCTGAGTGTACTGACCCGCCCGCAGGGCATTGAAAGCTCCCGCATACGAAGCCTGCGCGCCCCCCGCACCCGTAACCGCCGGTGCTGGCGCAGTCGCTGTGCCCGTGTCGACGGTATCCGGCGGTACGATCGTGACGTTGGAATGGGCCCCGGCTGGATTGGCCGCGCCCGGTGGACTGGCCGGCGGCGCGGCGGCCGGCGGAGTCGTGCCCCCCGGTGGGGTGTTCGCTCCTCCCGTGGGCGCTGCCGGGGGGGTCGGTCCGGCGGGCACGGAACCCGAAGGCGTAGACAGCGACCCGGCCGCCGGTGCCCCCCCGCCCCCTTTATGCGTCAACCGGCGCAACTGCCGGTCGATGTCCGCCATGAACGACTGCTGCTGGTTACGCAACAGTTCGATTTTGTGATTCGTGATCTCTGCCTGATTTTCCAGACTGCGCAGCTGTGCACGCATGGCGTGCAGCGTCTGCATGATGACGAGCAACCCGGCGCTCGAACCTGTCCCGCCCCCGTTCTCGGAGGTTGGATAGGAGATGATGGGTGCCGCATTATCCTGGGCTAAAGCCGGGGTCAGGAAGACCCCGGCCAGAAGCGCCATTCGCAACAGCCGTTTTGCGAGCGCGGCCACCATCGCTTATTTGCTGGCGAAATACTTGTAGTTGAAGTGAACGCGACGGTTGATGGCCCAGGCCTGCGGATTATGGCCCATGGCGATCGGACGCGACTTGCCAAACGAAATCGTCGCCATGTGGCTGGCCGGCACGCCCAAGACCTCCATCAGATGCTTGACGGCATCGGCGCGGCGCTGTCCCAGCGCCATGTTGTACTGGGCGGTACCGCGCTCGTCGGTGTTACCTTCCAGGCGGACACGCACGGTCGGATTCGCCAGCATATAGGCCGCGTTTTCCTTGACGATCTTGCGGTTCGCCCCATTGATGAAAGCGCTGTTTGTGCGGAAATGCACCAGGTGCGGGAAGCTGCTGAGAGCCATGGACTGGCCGTTCATGCCGCTGCTCTGGCCGGCGCCCGCCGCCTGCGTATTCGTGCTGTTCGACGCCGTTGCGGAAGCCGGGGTCTGCGTAGGCTTGGTCTGCTGGTTGGCGCAGCCAGCCAACGCGGCCAGGCACCCAAGGATCATTGTGCTTTTATAAATTTTCATAACACCACTCCTTCCTGTAATAGATAACTATTTATTGATGATGAAATGGCGACCAAGCGGGACCACTGATATCCCCCCCTCGTAACCCGAGAACGCGACGCCCCCGCCCATTGACCGACACGGTAACCAATGCCCTGTGTCCCTCTTCCACCGTGCTGTAGAGGATTTCCTGCCCATTAGGCGCAAATGTTGGGGATTCGTCAAGGCTGGTCTGCGTCAGGGCCTCTAAGGTTGAGTCCGCCAACTGAAACAGGGCAGCATGATACTGCCCCTTTTGACGACTTACCAGAGTCAGCCATTTCCCGTCAGGAGAGAACGAGGCGTCGGCATTGTAACGACCATCGAATGTCAGACGCCGCTTATCGCCTCCCTCGGCGTTCATTTCATAGATCTGCGGATGACCGCTCCGATTCGAGGTAAAAACGATGTGATTTCCGCCCGGCGACCAATGGGGTTCCGTATTGATATCCGGACCGAAGGTTAACTGACGCAGATGACCGGTTGCCAGGTTCTTCACATAGATCTCTGGGTAACCACTCTTCGACAGGCACATCGCCATATGCGTCCCATCGGGCGCAAAGGCCGGAGCACTGTTTAGGCCGTGATAGGCCGCCACCATGCGCCGCGCACCGGTGGCCACGTCCTGCAGATAGATCGCCGGCCACCCCGTCTCGAATGAGACATACGCAATACGCCGGCCATGGGGCGACCAGTTAGGCGCCATAATGGGGTGCGTCGAACGCAGGATGACACGCACATCATGCCCTTCGGCATCCGCGATCTTCAGTTCATACAGGTAGTGACCAGGCAGACCCCGGGGATACATGGTCACGAAGGCGATGCGGGTTGTAAAAATGCCGCGCACACCAGTCAGCGCCTTAAAGATGGCATTGGCGATGGTATGTCCCACTGCGCGCAGTTGCGAGGCCTGCACATGGTACTGCAAGCCAGCCAGCTGCTCACCCTTGTCGACCCCATACAGGCGGAAGGCCACATTGTATTGGCCATTCCCAGCTGACTGGACGTGCCCGATGACCAGCGCCGTGACCTTCAGAAGCCGCCAATCATTGAATTCCACTTGCGTCGCATGGTGGGGCAACGCCAGGTAATCCTTCACCGGCACGATATTGAACCAGCCGCTCCCCTTGAGGTCTTGTCGCACAATCGCGCTCGGGCGATCGGCGACCGGCAGGCCGCTCTCGCCCTTGAACGGTACGATTGCAACGGGAAACTGTTGGCCATAGGCATGCCGGATGTTGATAGTGACCACGGCGAACGCCGATGGCATCCACAACAGGCCCAGGAGGCCAAACCACCACTTTCTTCGCACCGCTTTCATGCTTACTCCACGGGAGCCGTAAAGACGAATTTGAAACGTCGCAGGTAGCGCAACTTCGCCGGCGACCGGGGAACCGGCAAGGGAGCCGCATTATAGATGGCAGCAAGCACCGATCGATCGAACACAGCGTTACCGCTGCTGTCTGTGATACGCGCACTCAACACCTGTCCGCCAGCAATGACATGCACCGCGACGGTACAGCGCAAACCCGCATGCACACCGGGCGGCGCCACCCAGGCCGCACTCACCTTGGCCTGAATGAGCGCCCGATACCGGTCGATAACCCCTTGGGCCTGAGCCGCCGCCTGGGCTGCCGCTTTGGCCTGGGCTGCCGCTTTGGCCTGGGCTGCCGCTTTGGCCTGGGCTGCCGCTTTGGCCTGGGCTGCCGCTTTGGCCTGGGCTGCCGCTTTGGCCTGGGCTGCCGCTTTGGCGTGGGCGACGGCTTCCGCCTTGGCGCGGACCCTTGCTTCGGCGCGCGCCTTGGCCTGAGCTGCCGCTTTGGCCTGGGCGCGAGCCGCGGCCTTAGCCTTTTCCCTGGCCATCATCCGGGCATGCTGCGCAGCCTGCGCCTGGGCTGCCGCTTTGGCCTGGGCTGCCGCTTTGGCCTGAGCTGCCGCTTTGGCCTGAGCTGCCGCTTTGGCCTGAGCTGCCGCTTTGGCCTGAGCTGCCGCTTTGGCCTGAGCTGCCGCTTTGGCCTGGGCGCGAGCCGCGGCCTTAGCCTTTTCCCTGGCCATCATCCGGGCATGCTGCTCAGCCTGCGCCTGGGCTACCGCTTTGGCCTGCGCCTGTTGCTGTGCCACTTGGGAAGGCGCGGGTCTTACAGCAAGCGGCCGCAGCCCGACCATATAGGCATGAATCACATGGGGGCCGCGTTGCAGAACATAGGCCGATGAGTCGACCTCCCATTCCAGACTGACAAACAAAAGCACAAGCAAGACAACATGCAGCCCGACCGCGTAGGCGGTAGCCCGCGCACGACCTAACGGCTCTCGCCCTGTCCCATCCACAAATCAGGATCCCGTGTCTTTGGTCATAAGACCGACGCTCTCCGCACCCGCCCTTTGCAGAAGCACCATGACACGCACCACGTCGGCATAAGGGACAGTCCGGTCACCGCGAATCAAGACGGGCGTATGCGGCCGCAACCGCAGGAGATTAGTGGCCCGGCGGCTCAACTGGGCAGCTGTCACTGGATGGTTATCCAGAAAGTACTGGCCCTCGCGGTCGACCGTGACCAAAAGAATCGCACGGTGCGGATTGGGGATCGCCCTCGCCGCCGCCTGGGGCAGCTTGACCTTGACTCCCCGCTTCAGGACAGGCGCCGTTATGATAAAGATCACAAGCAACACCAACATCACGTCGATGTATGGCACGACGTTGATCTGGCTCATGGGCCGCAGTCTGGCCCGGCGCCCGCTTCTCATGTACCGGCCTTCGCGACAAACACCTGCCGCTGGAGGACGCTGGCAAATTCCTCGAGGAAAATCTCGTAGCGCGAGATGATCCGGTCGGCATCATCCGCATAGCGGTTATAGGCAATGACTGCGGGGATGGCCGCGAAAAGCCCCATGGCGGTCGCCACCAAAGCCTCCGATATCCCCGGCGCCACATGCGCCAGGGTCGCCTGCTGCATCTGACCGAAGGACTGAAAAGCCGCCATGATCCCCCAGACGGTTCCGAACAGGCCGATGTACGGGCTGGTCGAACCGACCGTCGCGAGAAAAGACAGGTTCGTTTCGAGGAACTCGACTTCACGGCTCAGCGCCACCCGCATCGCGCGCTGCACGCCGTCAAGAATGTTCATGGGTTGCATGCCTTTTTGCTTCTCAAAACGCATGTATTCACGAAAACCCGCGACGAACACGCTGGCCATCCCGGAGAGCTGATCCTCGTTGCGCGACAGCTCCGCATACATCTGGTTTACATTGGCACCCTTCCAGAACCGGTCCTCGAAACGATCGGCCTCCCGGTAGGCATTCTTCATGATGAACCATTTGCGGAAGATCATCGTCCAGGACGCGATCGACGCGGCGAGCAAAATCAACATCATCAGCTGTACGACAGGGCTTGCGTGAACGACCATGGACCACAGGGCGACACCCTTATGGGAAGCAGCGATTCTCAAATGTTTCTCCTTGCTGGCATGTCAGTGAAAGTCGAGACGCACGCAAGTTCCGGCGGCAGCTTGCGCGGCCGGAAATGACCCCCGTCAAGACAGGCGAGGTCGATCCGAGCCTCACACAGAAGCTCTTCCCCTCGCAGGCAGCTCTGGTGCAGGGTCATGCTGGCTCCGCGTACCGACACGACCCCCGTCGTGACATATAACAGATCATCCAGCCGCGCCGGACGGCGGTAGTCGATCTCGATCGAACGCACGGCGAGTAAGACCTGTTCGCGCCGGGCAAGTTCAGCAGCCGACAAACCAAACTGGCGCAGCCATTCAGTCCGGGCCCGCTCCATGAACGCGAGGTAACGCGCATGATAGACGACGCCGGCTGCGTCTGTATCTTCATAATAAACGCGAACCCAAATGCCAAACGACCGGGCCGTCTCACTCGTCATGGCCAAAAAGTTCCTGTTCGGGTGGCTCGCTCTTGGTCACCGGCAAACCCAGCCAGGCATAGGCCTGCGCGGTAGCTACGCGTCCGCGCGCCGTCCGCGCCAGATACCCTTTCTGGATCAGGAACGGCTCGACGACATCCTCTATGGTGCCGCGCTCCTCGCCCATGGCGGCAGCGAGGCTGTCGACCCCGACGGGGCCACCCTCAAACTGACCCACGATCGTCTGCAGCAGACGCCGATCCAGCGTATCAAATCCCCGGTCGTCCACCTCAAGGAGCGCCAGAGCCTCCCGCGCGACGGCCCCCGTAAGGCGACCGGCGGCCCGTACCTGGGCAAAATCTCGCGCCCGGCGCAGCAGTCTGTTGGCGATCCGGGGCGTGCCGCGGGCGCAGGCGGCAATGGTCTCGACCCCGTCTGCGTCGGCTTCCACGCCCAAAAGTTGCGCCGACCGGGCCACTATGCGCGCCAGATCGTCCACCTCATAGAACTCAAGACGCTCGACTATGCCAAAGCGATCGCGCAAGGGGGACGTGAGGAGACCCGCGCGGGTGGTGGCACCGATCAGGGTGAAAGGTGGCAAGGTGAGTTTCAGGGAGCGGGCGGCCGGCCCCTCTCCGATCAGAATGTCGAGCTGGTAGTCCTCCATGGCCGGATAGAGAATTTCCTCGATGGCGGGATTCAACCGATGGATCTCATCGATGAAAAGCACGTCATGAGGCTTCAGATTGGTAAGGAGCGCCGCCAGATCGCCTGCACGCTCCAGGACCGGCCCGGAGGTCTGTCGCAATTCAGCGCCCATCTCCGTGGCAATGATGTGCGCGAGTGTGGTCTTGCCAAGACCAGGCGGCCCGAACAGCAAGACATGATCGAGAGATTCCTGCCGGTCACGGGCGGCGGCCAGAAAGATCTCGAGCTTGGCCCGCAGCCGCGGCTGACCGGTATACTCGGCCAGCCGCTTGGGTCGCAGGCTGGACTCCTGGACGCGCTCTTCGCTGGCGCTTATTCCACCCAGCACCCGCTCGGTCTTGATCATCGCGCCATCCCCTGCAGGGCGGCACGGATCAGATCCTCGCTTGCCGCCTCCCGTCCGAGCGCGGCGAGCGCGCGCTCGATGGCAATCTTTGTTTCATTGGGTTTGTATCCCAGCACGGCCAGCGCGCTCGCCGCCTCGTCTGCGGCGCGCACCGGTATGCCCGGTGATACGGGTGCCTGCCCGCGCAGCTCGACCAGCAGCCGCTCGGCCGTCTTGCGGCCCACACCCGGTACCCGGACGAGCCGCCCGACATCTTCGTGCCCCAGGGCATCGGCCAGCTCGCCGTCGCTTAAGGTCGACAAGATGGCAAGCGCCACCCGCGGGCCTATGCCGTTGACGCGCAGCAGGAGCCGAAACCAGGCGCGGCGCGCGGGATTGGGAAATCCGTACAAAAGATGCGCATCCTCGCGCACGACAAGCTGGGTATAAAGAACCACTTCACCTGCATCCGGCAGTTCAGCAAAGGCCGACAGCGGCATTTGCACCTCGTAACCCACACCGCGCACGTCGATGACAAGCTGCGGTGGCGATCGCTCGAGGATGACCCCGGTCAGACGACTGATCATGAGTGCCACCCCGTCGGTGCCAAACCGGCCTGATGATGCAGGTGGCAAATGGCGCAGGCAAGCGCATCGGCCGCGTCACGCGATGGCACAACCGATAATCCCAGTAATACCCGCATCATGTGCTGCACCTGTGCCTTGTCGGCGTGACCGACGCCCACACATGCCTTCTTGATCTGCAAGGCCGTGTATTCGAATACCGCAATTCCGTGCCGCGCCGCCGCGACCAGCGCGACCCCGCGGGCCTGTCCGAGCTTCAAGGCGCTGTCCGGATTGCGCGCCAGAAACACGCGCTCGACGGCCATCGCCACCGGCTGGTAGGTCTCTATGACTTCGTCGATGCCGGCAAAAATCGCCGCCAGCCGCTCCGGCACGGTCCCCTTGGAGGCAATGACACCGCAAACCACATAACAGGCTTGCGCACGACGCTCCTCAATGACACCGAACCCCGTGCGTACCGATCCCGGATCGATGCCCAGAATGCGCATGACTGTTACGCGGACTCTTCAATGAAATCCGCGTTGGTGTAAACGCTCTGCACGTCGTCGAGATCCTCCAGGGCCTCGAGAAGCTTCATCACCCGCTCGGCCTCCTCGCCCTCGACGTGCACATCGGTCAGGGGCCGCACCACGGCCTCTGCAGAGACAACCGCGAATTTCCCCGCCTCCAGTGCGTCGCGCACACTGGACAATTTCTCCGGGGCCGTCAGCACTTCGACCTCTCCGCCGGGGATTGCGGCGATATCATCGGCGCCGGCATCGAGCGCCGCCTCGAGCAGAGTCTCTTCGTTCGCGCCGGCTACGACCACCACCCCGCGCTTTTCGAAAAGGTAGCCAACCGAGCCTTCCGTGCCGAGATTGCCACCGTGTTTGCTGAAGGCATGACGTACCTCACCGGCGGTGCGGTTGCGATTGTCGGTCGTGCACGCCACCATGACCGCGACGCCGCCTGGCGCATAGCCTTCGTACTGGATCTCTTCGTAATGCGCGCCTTCCAGTTCACCCGTGCCGCGCTTGATCGCGCGCTCGATATTGTCCTTGGGCATGTTCTGCCCCAGCGCCTTGTCGATGACCGCGCGCAGACGGGGATTGTGCCCCGGATCACCGCCGCCGACGCGGGCTGCCACGGTGATCTCCCGGATGTACTTGGTGAACACCTTGCCGCGCTTTGCGTCCTGCAGCCCCTTGCGAAACCGAATATTGGCCCACTTGCTATGTCCGGCCATAAACCCCTCTCCTGCTGCCGCGGAAATGACCCTGATTGAGAAACGCCTGTATTCCCTCGACGCTTTCGGACGCATGCGCCAACCCGATGTGCGACAAGGGTAACGCTAGCGCATCGGCTGCGCCGGGTAAACGAGCCTCATCGACGGCGACCACGCCATCACCCCGATAGGCGCGCCCCCGGTGAAACCCGCCGGAATGCGTACCGACAATGATACCGAACCTTTGCGGCGCAGGTGAGGGGTAACCGGCCGCGAGAACCGGGCCCGCCGAACCAAGGAGCATCCGCCCCACCACGGAACCGAGCGCCACGCGTGCCGCCTCGCTACCCTGAAAAGGGGCCCCCAACGTCACCGCACGATAATACTGCTCCGGAAACTCCTGACAGAAACGCGCCACCAGCAGCCCCCCCAGGCTGTAGCCGACCAGGTTGGTGACGCCGGTCTGGCGACAAAGGGCCGCGAGCCGGGCCACTTCGCGCGCAAAATCGAGATGCCGGCTGGGGTAGGAAAAGAGCCGCACGCGCGCTCCCCGGCGGCGCAGCGCCATGGCAAGCGGCAGCACCGCCGGGCGCCCGAACCACAACCCGGGCACCAGGACGAGCGGGTGATCAATAAAATCCGCGCTCATCCTGCAGGGTCTTCAGCGCCCAGCGATTGGTCCCTGATGTAGCCTGTGCGATCGCCTCCGGAAAATGCACCCAGCGGTACTCCTCGTGCTCACAAGCATGCAGATGCACGTTCACCCGTGCCGGCAGTTCGAGCGAGAGCACGTGCTCGGTGTTGTGCGTGACGCCGGCCGGATAGCGATGCCGCCATTCAGGGTAAATCTCGAAACGGTGCTGCCGCTCCCAGTCGCGCCAGCCGTCAACCACGACGATACCGGTTTCCTCGAACACCTCGCGCTTGGCTACCGCCAGCCGATCGGCCTCGTCCCATTCGAGGCTGCCGGTGACCGACTGCCAGAACGCCCGGTGATCGGCCCGCTTGAGCAAAAGCGCCTCTCCGCCCGCGGTGAAAATCACCACAAGCACAGACTCTGGCCGTTTGTTACCGGTGACCGCCGCCATCCCTGTCCCGTGGCACATCAACACGCAGGTGCAGTTCCGTAAGCTGTGCAGCCGACACCACCGACGGCGCCTCGGTCAGCGGACAGGTGGCTTTCTGTGTCTTGGGGAAAGCGATCACGTCACGGATCGACTCCGCTCCCGACATCAGCGCCGCCAGACGGTCGACGCCAAAGGCCAATCCGCCGTGCGGAGGCGCGCCAAAGCGCAAGGCGTCCAGCAGAAAACCGAATTTCTCGCGGGCGGCATCCGGCTCGAGCCCCAGAACCCCGAACATCCGTTCCTGTACCGCAGGCTCGTGAATGCGGATGGAACCGCCACCGATCTCCGTGCCATTGAGAACCAGGTCATAAGCGCGGGCGCGCACAGCGCCGGGGGCCTGGTCCAGCAGCGCCAGATCCTCGGCCCGGGGCGCCGTGAAAGGATGATGGACTGCCTGGAAGCGGCGCGTCGCTTCATCGTACTCGAGCAGCGGAAAATCCACGATCCAGGTCAGACGGAAGCCGTCAGCCAGCAGTCCGCGGTCGATCGCCAGCCGCTGGCGCAGGGCGCCCAGGGCGTTGGCGACCACCGTGGCCTTGTCGGCCCCGAAAAAGACAATGTCGCCCGCCTGCGCCCCGGTTCGCGTCAGGATCTCGCGCACGACCGCCGGCGGCAGAAATTTCAGAATAGGGGACTGCAGACCCGATGCACTGGCATCGTTGATTTTTATGTAGGCCAGGCCCTTGGCGCCGAAGGTCGCGACATAGGCCGTGTAATCATCGATTTCCTTGCGCGACAGATCGGCACCGCCCGGCAGGCGCAACGCCGCCACGCGCCCGTTGGGGTCACTGGCGGGCGCAGAAAACACCTTGAATTCGACATTTTCCATGAGATCTGCGATCTCGACCAGCTCAAGCGGATTGCGCAGATCGGGCTTGTCGCTGCCAAAGCGGCGCATGGCCTCGGCGTGCGTCATACGCGCAAATGGCGTCGGAACCGCCAGACCGAGCGTCACCTTGAATACAGAAGCCATCAGCCCCTCGACCAGGGCCATGATCTCCTGCTCATCGAGAAATGACGTCTCGATATCGAGCTGTGTGAATTCCGGCTGTCGGTCGGCACGCAAGTCTTCATCGCGGAAACAGCGGGTCACCTGATAGTAGCGCTCAAGGCCGCCCACCATGAGAATCTGCTTGAAAAGCTGCGGCGACTGCGGCAGCGCGAAGAAGTGTCCCGGGTGGGTGCGGCTTGGCACCAGATAGTCGCGCGCGCCCTCGGGCGTAGACCGCGTCAGGATCGGCGTTTCGACCTCGATGAACTCCTGTTCCTCCAGGTAACGCCGCGCCGCCGACACGAGCTTGTGCCGCAGCCGCAGCCGCCCGGCCAGCTCAGGCCGCCGCAGGTCGAGATAGCGGTATTTGAGCCTCACCGCCTCACTGACCCCCGCTTCGTCGAGCTGGAAGGGCAGCGCATCAGCGGTATTCAGGACCTGCAGATCCGTGGCCTCTATCTCGAGGCCGCCCGTGGCAAGCGCACTGTTCTCGGTACCCGCCGGGCGCGCGCGCACGACCCCGGTCACGGCCAGCACGAATTCGGTGCGCACGGCCGCCGCGAGCGCAAAAACCTCCGTGCGCTCTGGATGAAACACAACCTGGACAAGCCCCGCCCGATCGCGCAAATCGATGAACAGCACACCGCCGTGGTCGCGCAGACGCTGCGCCCAGCCGCACAATACGACCTTCTCGCCGGCGGCCAACCCCGGCAGATCCAAACTCAGATGTGTACGCATAAAACCCTAGGCGGTCGCCCGATGAGTGATTTGTTGCGCCCCGCTGGGGGCGGCCGGCACGACCATACCCATGGACAGGATCATCCTCAAGGCCTCATCCACGGACATGGCAAGCTCCACCGCGTCTTTGCGGGGAACCATCAGAAAAAACCCCGAGGTCGGGTTTGGCGTGGTCGGCACGAACACGTTGACCAGATCCTCGCCCGTCAGGATCGCGGCTTCTTTCGGCCCCTCCCCCGTCATGAAAGCCACCGTCCACGACCCGGCCTTCGGGTACTCCACGAGCACGACCTTCCGGAAGGAATTGCCGTTGCTGGCGACGAGTGACTCGAGCAGTTGCTTGACGCCGGTATAGATGGAGCGCACCAGAGGAATCCGTGCCAATACGGATTCGCCGACACCGACCACCTTCTGCCCCAGGATATTGGCGGCCACAGCGCCCGTGACCAGAACCAGCAGCGCCACCAAGGCAGCGCCGAGCCCCGGGATATCGAATCCCAGCCAGCGGGTCGGCTGGTAGGACGCAGGCAGCACCAGCAACAGGCGGTCCATGAACTCCACGGCCGCCTCGATCACGACAACAGTCACCCCAAGCGGCACCCACACCATCAATCCCGCAGTGAGGTACCGCTTCAGTCGCGTCATTTAGTGACAGCCGCAGGTGCCGGTTCCGCACGCCGGCGCGGGGCTTGCGCTCTCCTCGGAGCCGCTTGATTTCTTGTCCTTGCCACGGAAATCCGTCTGGTACCAACCCGTGCCCTTGAGCTGGAACCCCGGCGCCGAAATCTGCTTTTTCAGGCTCGGTTTATGGCAGGAAGGGCAATCTGTCGCGACTTCACCCATTTTCTGCATGATCTCGACGCTCTTGCCGCAGGACTCACACATGTATTCGTAAATAGGCATGGAAAACCTCACAAAACGGGATACTCCCGGACCCCCAGATGGGGACGGACGAGCCCAAAAACAACGTGCGCCAGTATAACGGAAAGCACAAGCGCCGCGTACTGGGTATGAAAATTCCGGCAAACCTATTTCTCTGCGCTTTTTTTATGCTAACTTTACTGCGTTGTCCCCAACTTACATAGGAAAACCATGGCAACTCGAAGCAAAACCACGAGCAAAAAGGCCACAAAGAAGCCCATGTCAAAGGCTGAGCTGATGGCCCATCTGGCCGACAAAACGAGCCTGAAACGCAAGGACGTCAGTGCCGTGTTCGACGAGCTGGCAACGGTAATCAAGCGTGACATCAAGGGTGGGCCCGGCGTATTCAACCTGGCGGGCCTCATGAAAATCAAAGTAGTCCGCAAGCCCGCGACCCGGGCCCGCAAAGGCATCAATCCCTTCACCAAGGAGGAGATGGTGTTCAAGGCCAAGCCGGCTCGGAACGTAGTCAAGATTCAGCCGCTGAAAAACCTGAAAGGCATGGTCTGATATACGAGCGGGCGGCCGACAGGCCGCCCCTTCTCTCCGCCGGAAGGCATTCTTCAGGAATCGGCTGCCACGACCGGCGCGGCATGCATAAAGCGCTGCGACTGATGGCCCAGACAGGCCCTGCGTTCGCCGGGCCGACTTCTTCCGAAAACAGCAACACGTCGCTCGCGTGGGCCGGAATTCTCAAAGAGATCCCGGCGAAGCCCGCTTTTCACGCGCGCCCCATGGATGACCCGTCTCCGGGTACGGAGAAGTGAGGGCCCCGGCAAACCGCGGCGGATCGCCCTTCCAGAATCTCCGTGCGCCACAAAACGGCCTGTGCGTTGCTGCCCTGCGTCAACCTGGCGCGCTCCACCCGACCCCCCTCGTCGCCCGGATTTTGCCCTCGGGCAGGCAACCAAAACAGGAAGGACCAGTGAATGCCCCCTCCCGGCACAGCCAGCCGATCGAACTCTGAAGCAAGACCCACGCACAGCCAAAGCCAGGACCGGCAAGGGCGCTGTCGGCGATGGGCATCAGCGGGTACCGGTCCCTGGTATCGCTCCGATCCGGACGGCGCACAGGGAAAGCCCTGCACTATCCCGGGATGCCGCAGCACGGCGCGCGATGGCGGCCGCCGCACGGACCCCGATGCCACTGCCACGGCATGCCGGGTGCATCGGCCCGGCCCATTCGTTATACTTGCCGTTCGTGGCGCACCTGCCGGCATGATTCTGATCTGTGGGCCGGACGGGCATTTATCAAAGTGCGCCTGTCGGGCTGTCGCCCCATCCGTCGCGAGATCCCCATGTCCATCTGGCCCGCCATCGCGCAACAGATCACCGCAAGCACTGGAGAGGTGTTCGCGCCGCGCAGGATCCGCACCCGCAACAGCGCGCTCAACGGAACCACCATCCTCGAAGACGGAGAACGGGCATTCTTCGTCAAACACAACGCCGCAGATTGCGTCGACATGTTTCGCGCAGAAGCAGCGGGCCTTGATGAACTCGCCGCCACACGCACCCTCGTGGTGGTCCGGCCGGTCTGCTGGGGCATCAGCGGCACCCAGGCGTTTCTCGTGCTGGAACATGCCGATCTCCGGGAGCGCAGCGACACGATCGACGCCGATCTCGGCGAGAGCCTTGCCGCACTGCACGCCCAGCACCGCAGTCATTTCGGGTGGAGCCAGGACAACACCATAGGCACCACACCGCAACTCAACCGGCCTGCCGATGACTGGCCTGCCTTCTGGGCCGGTCGACGGCTCGCCCCGCAGCTCGCACTTGCCGCCGATCAGGGCTACACGGGACGCATTCAGGAACAGGGGGCGGCGCTTCTTGCGCACATACCGGCTTTTTTTTCCGGATACAGACCTGCGCCATCCCTGGTGCACGGCGATCTCTGGTCCGGCAACGCCGCAGCCTGCGGCGGCCGGGCCATCCTCTACGACCCGGCCGTGTACTATGGAGACCGCGAGACTGATCTGGCCATGACCGAACTCTTCGGTGGCTTTGCGCCAGCTTTCTATGCGGCCTACACGGCCGCCTACCCTCTTGATCAGGGTTATCAGGTGCGTAAGACTCTTTATAATCTGTACCACATCCTAAACCACCTCAATCTTTTCGGAGGTGGTTACCTCGGTCAGGCTGAACGCATGATGGCGCAGCTTCTGACCGAGGCCGGGAGCTGAATTTCAACGATTTCGCTGCCGCAGCCACGGCGACGACCGGGAGAGACGCCATGCTCGTACAAGATGTGATGACCAAAACCGTCAAAACAGCCCACCCCAAGACGCGCATCCGCGATGTCGCCATTGTCATGTGCTTTCACCGCATCAGCGGATTGCCTGTCGTCGAAGAGGACGGGAGTCTGGTCGGCGTGATATCGGAAAAAGACGTCCTCCGCGCCATGTATCCCAAGGTGGACGAAGCACTGCGCCTTGCCCAGACCCCGCACTTTGAGGAACTGGAGGCCGAGTATCGTGACGTACTGAATCTGCATGTCGAGGATCTCATGAGCCACCGGGTGTTCACTGTCGCGCCGGGTGACGCGATCCTGCGTGCCGTGTCAGTCATGTTCGCGCACAAGATCCGCCGCATTCCGGTGGCGGCAGGCAACAGACTCGAGGGCATCCTGAGCATCGGCGATGTGCACAAGGCCATCTTCAAGGAGACTTTCGATCGTGAATTCGGCGAGGGTGTTCGCCCCGAAACATCGATCGACGGCCCCCCGTCGCAGATGATCTCCTAACCGGCCTGGGCCGCGGGAGTGGCCTCTTCCGGTGACTCGTCGTCTACCATGCTGAACTGTGTCGGCGCGGACTGGCTGCCTGCGGGCGTCTTGCCGTTTAGCTTGATCCGCAGACGCAGTTCGTTGACCGAATCGGCGTTGCGCAGCGCGTCCTCATAACTGATGCGGCCCGCATCATAGAGATCGAAAAGAGCCTGATCGAACGTCTGCATACCCTGCTCACGCGATTTGGCCATGGCCTCCTTGAGTGAATGGACCTCGCCCTTGAAGATGAGGTCGGCGACAAGCGGTGTGTTGAGCAGAATCTCCACGGCGGCGGCCCGGCCCTGCGCGTTGACTGTGGGTATAAGGCGCTGCGAGACGATAGCCTTGGTATTCAGGGAAAGGTCCATGAGCAGCTGGTTGCGCCGCTCCTCCGGGAAGAAATTGACGATACGGTCGAGGGCCTGATTGGCGCTGTTGGCGTGGAGGGTGGCCATGCACAGATGTCCCGTTTCGGCAAAGGCAATGGCGTACTCCATGGTGTCACGGTCGCGGATCTCGCCGATCAGAATGACATCGGGCGCCTGCCGAAGGGTGTTTTTCAGCGCCGCAAACCAGTTGTGCGTATCGGCGCCGACCTCCCGGTGCGTCACCAGACAGTTCTTGTGCTTGTGCACATATTCGACAGGATCCTCGATCGTAATGATGTGGCCGTGGGATTTCTCATTGCGATAATCCACCATCGCCGCCAGTGACGTCGATTTGCCAGAGCCTGTCCCCCCGACCAGGATGACCAGGCCGCGCTTGGCGAGACTGACTTCGCGCAGTACGGACGGCAACTGCAGGTCATCAAACGTTGGTATCTTGCTGGTTATGGTGCGCAGCACCAGACCGACATGTCCTTGCTGCACAAAGACGTTCACCCGGAAACGCCCGATATCCGGCGCGGTGATGGCGAAGTTGCATTCCTTTTCCGTTTCGAATTCCTCACGCTGCCGATCATTCATGATGGCTTGCGCGAAGGCGCGCGTATGCTGGGGTGTCAGGCGCTGCTGGCCGGCCGGCGTCATCTTGCCGTCAATCTTGATCGCAGGCGGGAAATCGACAGACAGGAACAGATCCGATCCTTTGCGCGACAGCATAAATTTGAGCAGACCAAACAGATTATTGGTGACTTGTTCCATGGTCATAGATGTTCTCTCAGACAAGGACCCGCCCTGCGCAGGATCGGGTGCAGATCAACGGAAACGACAGGGAACGCTCTCCCGCCCTTTACTGAAGTGTAGACGCCGGGACGGGCCAATACAGTCCCTGCTCAGAAATGTCCTTGGCGCAATACCCGCTCGACTGCATCTGCGACCGCATCGGCCGCATTCGCTGCCGGCGCGAGCACCAC
>JAJYHH010000084.1:0-9778 GCA_021784845.1 Pseudomonadota bacterium | reverse complement strand
GTTCCACAGGGCATAGGGAACGGCACGGCGCATGCCATCGGCTGTGGTCACGATCGCCTCGTGCCCGGTCGCATGGAGGCGCGCGATCAAAACCTCGAGCGTGCCGTCTCCACCATCCGGCAAAGGACACACGAAGCGGGGCCTGCCTGGATACACACGCTCCAGGCCGCGCACCATGGCCTGGGCCGCCGCCATCGGAGACAGCGTCCCCTTGAAGGCGTTTGGTGCGATGACTAGCGGCGCACAAGCCACAGGACAAGTGTAATCAGGACACTGACGAGCAACGAACTGCCAAGTGGCAGGAAGATCCGCACATGACCGATACGCCAGGCGAAATCGCCAGGCAGGTGGCCCAGTACACCTCTTGGACCCAGGCGCGCAATCACGCCGGCCACCAGAAAGACCAGGCCGATAACGATCAGCGTACGGCTCATGCGCGCAGCCCGCCCAGGACGATCAAATCGGGCGCGGCGCCCCTCAGATCCCGGGGAAGAGTCCGAGAACACCAATGATAATCAGATAGAGGGCGACGATATAGTTGAGCAGGCGCGGCATGAGAAGAATCAGGACGCCGGCGATCAACGATACCAGTGGCTCCAGCGCAACATGCAGGGTCATATAGCTTCTCCTCACAAAAAATACCGGCGGCCACCGCTCCAGGCATCGGATTCAGGTGCGCAGGACATGCGCGGCCGAATGGGTGATGAAATGGTCTTGGGCGGCCCCTGGCAGATGCATCGCATTCATCTTCAGGACCTGACGCTCGAGCTGCGTCATCGACACGGCCGCCGCGATCGCCAGTACGGCGAATATGGCAAACGATTTCCGGGGGCTGATGCCATGCACATAGACGCCGGCGAGCGCCAGCAGGCCAAACCACCAGCCAAGCCCTATGACACTGAGGTAGGGCACGAAACCAAGCAGCGTGGTAATGGGGGTGATCGCGCTTGTGTAAGCAAATACCCGGTAGGCTGTCTCAAAGGACTGCGATGAACCCATAAGCCACCAGAGCACGAACAGGACACCGCTGAACAAAAAGCTCGTTACCGTAAAAAGGACTGGTACGACGACAAGCAGCGCGCCCGCTTCCGGCAAGAGCTTATGCCCGCCCGCTGCCGTGAGAAAGAGCGCATCGAGCAAGGCATCGATCACCGAGATCGCCACCACAAACCGCCACGGGCCCAGGAATCCGCCTCTTTTTGGCATTGCCTGGAAAAACTGCGCGGGACGCGTGACCATCTGCACGATTATCCCGGTCACGACACCCGGCGCACGCGGTCTGACTTCCATTCCACTACCCCCTTCCCGGGGAAGGATACAGTGACGCACGCAAACAGGCTAGGGCATGGGTGCCGCGCCACCCGAGAAGGGGAAGGGCGCGCCCAGTGACGGTGGCACGGGCGTACCTTGCGGCGCCGGCCCGTTCTCGTAGGACGTCGCGGGCGGCACCCCTGAACTGCCCTGCGTACAGGGCTCTCCCAGAGCATTGATCGACGCAAGATCGGTGTCGATCAGCTGGCTGCCCTCGGCAAGCAACTGCTGGCGCTGCACCAGCGTCACTGTCTGCGCAAGATCGACGAGGATCGTATTCAGCGCAGCCAGACTGGCACGCAAGTCCGTCAGATTGCGGGTTGTTTGCGTGACGGCCCCAAGCCTTTGGGCGGAACTTGCGTTCATCTGGGCGACAGCAATGCCGGCGCCCACCACGCACGACACCAACACACGACGCACCGACCGAGGGCCCAAGACCTCAGGATCCGCCGCCCGAACTCGTGCTCCCGCCTGTTTCGCCTCCGGTGCCACCTGCTCCGCCTCCGGTGCCACCTGCTCCGCCTCCGGTGCCACCGCCGTTACCGCTTGCGGGTGCCGCCGGGGAACTCGCTCCACTGTTTCCGCTCGTGCCGCTGTTGGTGGCCTTGTGCTGGCAAGCCGACAACATGCTCATCAAGACCAGGACACTTCCTGCCACTGCGAGTCGCTTTCTCATGCGATTTCTCCATTGGGCCTAAGACAGCGCGGAACATTAACAGTGTGTGCCCAGCTACGCATGAGACCTTCGCCAGACTGTGAAACAATGGCGCAATCCCCGACGACCGCAAGTACTCTACGAAACCGTCGCCGCAGCATCCTTTCCACTTTGCAGACGGCCACGCCCGTCGACATGCCAGCGCCCGCCCCGCGCCGCTGCCAGGCGATCGAGACCGCGCATCAGTGCCACATAGGACGCCGTCACGATGTTGCTGCTCACGCCGACGCCAAAAAGTGGCGCACCCCCTTCCATCCACTCAAGTTCCACATAAGCCACGGCCTCGGCGCCCGACTCACGGCCGAGAGCATGCTCCTCGTAGTGCACCAGCCGTACAGGCACACCAAGCGCCGCCATGGCCGCGTCGAGCGGACCATTGCCGGTGCCCGTCACATCGATCCGCCGTCCCCTGACTTCCAGGGACAACCGCGCCCCCTGTCCGCCTTGCACATCATAGAGCTCGTGATGCACGCACTTGAGATCTCCCGTAGCCAGATAAGTGGCACAAAAGAGCGCCCAGAGGTCGGCGCTCTTCATCTCGCCGCCGCTTGCATCGGTACACATCTTGACAAGCCGGCTCAATTCGATCTGCAGCCGTCGCGGCAGAACGAATCCGTGATCCCGTTCCAAAATGTAGCTGACACCGCCTTTGCCAGACTGACCATTCAGGCGGATGACCGCGTCGTAGCTGCGACCGACATCGGCCGGATCGATTGGAAGGTATGGGACGTCCCAGAACGCACCGGACCTGTGCGCCGCGAAACCCTTCTTGATGGCGTCCTGATGCGATCCCGAGAAGGCCGTAAACACGAGGTCTCCCGCATATGGATGACGCGGCGCAACCGGCAGACGCGTGCAATGCTCCACCGCGCGCGCAATCTCATCGATCCGTGACAGGTCAAGCTGTGGATGCACGCCCTGCGTATACAGATTCAACGCAAGCGTCACGAGATCGACGTTGCCCGTCCTCTCGCCATGACCGAACAGGCAGCCCTCTATGCGTTCGGCACCCGCAGCCATGGCCAGCTCCGCTGCCGCCACTGCTGTGCCACGATCATTGTGGGGATGCACGCTCAAGGTGATGTTTGACCGCCTCCGCAGGTTCCTGTGCATCCACTCCACCTGGTCGGCAAAAACATTGGGAGTGGACATTTCCACAGTCGCCGGCAAATTGATGATGACCTTCTCGCGGGCCTCTGGCTCCCAGGCATCGACTACAGCGTCACATATCTCTTGTGAGAAATCGAGTTCGGCGCCGCTGAACGTCTCGGGACTGTACTGAAGAACCCATTCCGTGCCGCCGGGATCGGCGATTGCCGCCCGGATCGCGCGTGTTGCCTGTACTGCCATCTCGACCATGTCGGCGCGCGTGCGGTTGAGAACAAGGGAACGGAAAACCGGAGATATGGCGACATAGACGTGCACGATCGCACGCCGCGCACCGCGCAACGCCTCCACGGTCCGCCGGATCAGCTCGGGACGCGCAGGTGTCAGTGCGCTGATGGTCACGTCCGCCGGCACGCAACCGGCTGTGATGAGATGACGGATGAAGTCGAATTCAGTCTGGGACGCCGACGGAAAACCCACTTCAATCTCCTTAAAGCCGATACGGCAAAGCAGATCGAAGAATGTCTGCTTGCGCACGCCATCCATGGGCTCGAGCAAGGCCTGGTTGCCATCGCGCAGATCGGTACTGAGCCAGACTGGTGGCGCGGTCACGGCACGGTCCGGCCAGCTCCGGTCAATCAACGCAACAGGCGCAAAGGGCCGATACTTCTTTTGTGGATCCTGCATCATGGGAAATCTCCTGGCTGCGGTAAGCGACACGATGTGGCCGGTCAAAGCGGCCAGGCGGCCACGTGCTCTAGGCCTGGCTGCCGCAACGCAGTCGACGCATGAATCTGTTCATCGTCTGTAATCCACAATCCAGTCAAGGAAATACGAAGAAATACTGCCGAACGGGCCGGAGCCCGCAATAATCAGGAGCGCGCGAGGCCACGCAGTCGCCCGGACCGCGCGGAAACAACGAAAGGAGAGAGATAAGTGAACATGGCTGGCCATGATCGGCTGGCAGCCGGCGCCTTGTCAAGGGCCAAGCCTGTCACACGTCCCATGGACCCGGCCTTGTCCGGGCGGCACAATGAGCCGATCCCGTCCGACCTGGTACCCCTTCATGATCGTCCTGCTTACGGACTTTGGCCTGACCGACCCCTATGTGGGTCAGCTGCACGCACGGCTCGCGCACGAGGCACCCGGCGTTCCCGTCATCGATCTGTGGCACAATCTGCCCACGTTTGCCGTGCAGCGCGCCGCCTATCTGGTGGCCGCCTACTGCCGGAATCTGCCAGCCGGAACTATTGTCATCGCGGTAGTGGATCCCGGTGTGGGCAGTGCACGCGCAGGCATCTGGCTGGATTCAGGGGAACGTCACTTCGTGGGACCAGACAACGGACTGTTCGAGCTCATAGCGCGACGTTATCCGGTGCACCAGTGCGCACAGCTCACGGTTCCGCCGACGGCCGCAGCCACTTTTCATGGGCGCGATGTGTTTGCGCCAGCCGCCGCGCAACTGGCCACGGGTGCCACTCCGCCCTGGCAGCCGTGGCCGCTTTCCCGCCAGCCTGCATGGCCCGACGACTTAGCCGAAATCGTTCATATCGATCATTATGGCAATGCCCTAACGGGGCTGCGCGCCGACACGCCCCTGTCTGGCCTTACGATCCACGGCAGGGATCTGACACCGGCGCGCACCTTCAGCGATCGCCCCCACGGCGAACCGTTCTTCTATGCCAACAGCAACGGGTTGTGGGAAATCGCGGCCCATTCCATGAGCGCCGCAGACAAGCTCGGGCTCGCCGTAGGCGACCCGGTCACACCTCACGCCTGACGCCGCCGGGCTTCCTTGGCGAGAATATCGCGCAGATAGCGGCCGGTGTGGGATGCCGGATGACGCGCGATGTCTTCCGGCGTTCCGGTCGCCATGACACGGCCGCCGCCGCTGCCGCCTTCGGGCCCAAGATCGACCAAATAATCCGCGGTCTTGATGACATCCAGATTGTGCTCGATGACAACGACGGTGTTGCCGCGATCCGTCAATGTGTGCAGCACGCGCAGCAACTGGCGAATATCATGAAAGTGCAGACCCGTCGTCGGCTCATCGAGAATGTACAGGGTACGCCCGGTGTCACGCTTTGACAGCTCACGCGCAAGCTTGATGCGCTGCGCCTCCCCGCCTGACAGCGTTGTGGCCGACTGGCCCAGCGTCAGATAGCTCAACCCCACGTCGGTCAGTGTCTCGAGCTTGCGTCGTATGACGGACATCGCCTGAAAGAATTCGAGCGCCTCCTCCACCGTCATCTGCAGGACATCGTGGATCGTCTTGCCCTTGTAGTGCACCTCGAGGGTGTCGCGGTTGTAACGCATACCCTTGCAAACGTCACAGGCCACATACATGTCCGGCAGAAAATGCATCTCCACCTTGACAAGACCGTCGCCTTCGCAAGCCTCGCAACGGCCCCCGCGCACGTTGAAGGAAAAGCGCCCGGGCCCAAAACCGCGCTCACGGGCTTCTGGTGTCGCTGCAAACAGCTCCCGCAATGGCGTAAAAAGCCCCGTGTATGTCGCCGGGTTGGATCGTGGCGTGCGACCGATCGGACTCTGGTCGATATCCACCACCTTGTCGAAGTGCTCAAGCCCCTCGATGGCGCGATGTGGCGCGACCTCGCGCCGCGCCTCGTTCAGCACATTGGCCGCGGCAGGATAAAGCGTATCATTGATGAGCGTCGACTTGCCGGAGCCCGACACGCCGGTGACACAGGTGAGCGTTCCAACCGGGATCATCACATCCACGTCCTGCAGGTTGTGCCCGCGCGCGCCCCTCACCGATAAAAACGCATTACCCGCCCGCCGCACCTCCGGCACCGGAATGATTTCCTTGCCAGCCAGATAGCGCCCGGTCAGTGACTCGGTATTGGCCATGATCTGTTCCGGAGTGCCCTCGGCAACGATACGCCCGCCGTGCACCCCGGCACCCGGTCCCACATCGACGATGTGATCGGCGGCACGTATCGCCTCTTCATCGTGCTCGACGACGATGACAGTGTTACCCATGTCACGCAATGCCTCGAGAGTCGCGAGCAGACGGCCATTGTCGCGCTGGTGCAGCCCGATGGATGGCTCATCAAGCACATACATGACGCCCACGAGACCCGCACCGATCTGCGAGGCGAGCCGGATGCGCTGCGCCTCGCCACCCGAAAGCGTCTCCGCCGAACGGGCGAGCGTTAAATAGTCCAGACCGACGTTGATGAGAAATTTCAGGCGCTCGGTGATCTCGTGCACGATCTTGGCTGCAATGACACCGCGCTGGCCCGTGAGCAGGAGCCGGCTGAAAAACGCATGCGCCTCCTGAATGGGCAGTTCGGTGATCTGGTGGATCGCCAGATTCTCGATAAACACGTTACGCGCCTCGATCTTCAGGCGGCTGCCGCCACAGGCCGTACAGGGGCGCGAACCGATGAAACGGGACAGCTCGTCACGCACGCTCGCCGATTCCGTCTCCCGGTAACGCCGTTCCATGTTGGGGATCACGCCCTCGAACGGGTGTTTGCGCCGATGGCGGCGCCCGTGGTCGCTATAGGAAAAAACAATGGTCTCATCGCCGCTGCCGTGGAGGATCGCCTCGCGTACCTTCTTGCCCAGATGCCCAAACGGTGTATCGAGGTCAAACCCGTAGTGTTTGGCGAGTCCTTCGAGCATCTGGAAGTAGAACGGATTGCGCCTGTCCCATCCACGAATGGCGCCTGCCGGCAGACTCAGGGTGGGATCCTGCACCAGCCGTTCCGGATCGAAGAACTGGCGTACACCCAGGCCGTCACACTCCGGACAGGCGCCAGCCGGATTGTTGAACGAAAAGATCCGCGGCTCGAGCTCCGCCAGACTATAGCCGCATTGCGGACAGGCGTAGCGAGCCGAAAACAGGGTCTCGGAAGCCGGCTTTCCATCGTCATTCAGTGTGACGAGACTGACCAGACCCTCGGATACATTGAGGGCGTTTTCGAATGATTCGGAAAGGCGCGCTTCCTGGCCCGGGCGAAGCACGAGACGGTCGACGACCGCCTCGATGGTGTGTTTCTGGTTCTTCGCAAGTGCCGGTGTTGCCGCCAGATCGACCACCTCTCCGTCGATGCGGGCGCGCACGTAGCCCTTGGCGCGCAGTTCGTCGAGCTTGGCCGTCGCCTCGCCCTTGCGGCCGGAAATGACGGGGGCCAGCACCATCGCCTTGGTGCCAGGCGGCAGGGCGAGCGCCTCGTCTACCATCTGTGTCACCGTCTTGGCATCGAGCGTCGTGCCATGCGTCGGGCAACGCGGTTCGCCGACACGAGCAAAGAGCAGGCGCAGATAATCATAAATCTCCGTCACAGTGCCGACCGTCGATCGCGGATTGTGCGACGTGCTTTTCTGCTCGATGGAGATCGCAGGCGACAGTCCCTCGATCAGGTCGACATCGGGCTTTGCCATCAACGACAGGAACTGCCGCGCATAGGCAGACAACGATTCGACATAACGCCGCTGCCCTTCGGCATAAAGCGTATCAAAAGCAAGCGACGATTTCCCCGATCCGGAAAGACCTGTGATCACGATCAAGCGATCCCGGGGCAAATCCAAATCAAGGTTCTTCAGGTTGTGCGTGCGCACGCCGCGCAGCCGGATAAGATCCATGCTTTTCGTGCCCGAACTAAATTGGTTACTATACGACCCACTTCGATTCAAGGCAAAAGCATGACGCAGCGCACGATCACTCCCGGCCCGGCTTCTTCAGTACCCATGACGCCGCTTGAGCGGCGTTCGGTTGCCGTCCTGGCCAGCATTTACGGCTTTCGTATCTTCGGCCTGTTCCTGGTCTTTCCTGTTTTCGCGCCCTACGCCGCGACGCTGGCGCCGCACGCACCCATCCTCGTGGGGCTTGCGCTCGGCATATATGGACTGACCCAGGCGATGCTGCAAATCCCATCTGGCATGGTGTCGGATCTCGTTGGCCGCAAGGCCGTGATGACGGCCGGCCTCGCAGTGTTTGCTGTCGGCAGCCTCGTGGCCGGTGTCACGCATGACATCTGGGGGCTTGTTTTAGGCCGCGCCATACAGGGCGCGGGCGCGATCTCGGCTGCAACCATGGCGCTGACTGCCGATCTGACGCGCGAAAGCCAGCGCACCAAGGCGATGGCCATCATCGGTATCACCATCGGCGGAGCATTCTCCCTGTCCATGGTGCTAAGCCCGGCCCTTCAAGGGTCGCTTGGCGTGCCCGGCATGTTCAAACTGACGGCCGTGCTTGCGGTCATCGCCATCGGCCTCCTGTGGTGGAAGGTGCCCAATCCGGAACGCCCGCTCACCTTCGAGCCGCCAGCTGAACTGCGCGATATCATCCGCGACCGCCGCCTGTGGCCGCTGGATGCGGGCATTTTCTTTCTGCACATGACCCTGACTGCGCTGTTCGTCGTACTACCTGGCACGTTGGTCATCACCACCGGTATCCCGCTCGCCCGGCAGTGGGAGATTTATCTGCCTGTCATCGGCGCGGCATTCTTGACGATGGGCCCGTTTATTCACCTGGGTCACCGCGCACCGAGGAAAATCATTTTGGGCGCCGTCGGATTGCTGGCACTGGCGGAATGCGCCTATGCCGCCGGCCACAACCATACGATCGCGCTCGCCGCTGGCATGTGGCTTTTCTTTACGGGCTTTAGCCTTCTGGAATCGGTGTTTCCGTCGTTGATTTCCCGCCTCGTGCCAGGCCACAGCAAGGGGGCGGCCATTGGTGTCTACAGCACCTCCCAGTTTACGGGTGCTTTCCTTGGCGGCTTCCTGGGAGGCGCCCTGGCTCAAGGCTTCGGCGCCGAAGCGGTCTTCATTGCCTCTCTCATCATCACCCTCGTCTGGATGGCTCTGGCATTCCTTGCCCCTGAACCGGCCTTGCTTGAAAGCCGGGAACTGCGACTTGGGCGCGAACGGGCGCGATCAGCGGAGATCATACACAATCTCTCCTCGTTGCCGGGGGTGGCGGAGGTCGTCATCGTCGCCGACGAGGGACTTGCCTACCTGAAAATCGATCCCAGGATTTTCAAGGAGACCAGTATCCAGCCCTTTATCGCCTGATGGGTGGCGGCCCCACAAGATGGTCTCCGGGACGGGCCGACTTTCGCCCCCTCCGCCAAACGTCTAGACTAGGTAACCGGCTCCAGACGCTGTGGATCCAGAGTCGACACGGGCGAGGACAACTTTTATGGCACGAGGGATCAACAAGGTTATTCTGGTAGGCAATCTCGGAAAGGATCCCGAGATCCGCTACTCACCCGGCGGTGGCGCGGTGGCGAACCTGAATCTTGCCACCGCCGAGTCATGGAAGGACCGTAACACGGGCGAGCGACAGGAACGCACCGAATGGCATCGGGTTGTCTTGTTCGGCAAACTTGCGGAAATCGCTCAGGAATACCTGAAAAAGGGCGCCCAGATCTACGTCGAAGGCCGCCTGCAGACGCGCAAATGGCAGGATAAGGACGGGCACGACCGCTACACCACGGAGATCGTCGGCAACGAACTGCAAATGCTGGGCGGCCGCGGTGGCGCAGGTGGTAGCGCCGAGAGCGCACCTGACATGGGCTATGAATCACCCGCCCCCCAGAGCACCACGCGACGCGATGCGCCGGCCGCAGGAACCAAGAGCGGCGATGACTTTGACGATGATATTCCGTT
>JAJYHH010000112.1:3355-6360 GCA_021784845.1 Pseudomonadota bacterium | reverse complement strand
GCGCGGTGGATGTCTGCGATATCGAAGAGGCTGGTCATCTCTTCGCGACTGAAAATTTCCTGGTCGCCGTGGGACCATCCGAGCCGCACCAGATAATTCAGAAGCGCTTCGGGCAGATAACCCTCATCATGATATTGCATCACACTGACGGCGCCATGGCGCTTCGACAGGCGCGCGCCGTCTTCGCCCAGGATCATCGGGATGTGGGCATAGACAGGTAGCGGCGCATTCAGGGCGCGCAGGATATTGATCTGCCGCGGCGTGTTGGTCAGATGGTCGTCCCCGCGGATGACATGGGTGATGTTCATGTCCATGTCGTCGACGACGACCGTGAAATTGTAAGTCGGCGTGCCGTCGGCGCGGGCAATGATCAGATCATCGAGTTCGTCGTTGGCGAACGTGACGCGCCCCTTGACGGCGTCATTGACCACGACGTCACCCTCCAGGGGATTCTTGAAGCGGATGACCGCCTGGCTCACATCCGCCGGCGCAGGCCGGTTGCGGCACCGCCGGTCATAGCGGGGGTTTTCCTTGCGCGCTTCCTGTGCTGCGCGGCGTTCCGCCAGTTCCTCTTTCGAGCAGGTGCAGTAGTAGGCGTGGCCCTGGGCGAGCAACTGCTTCAGGACTTCGCAATAACGATCAAACCGCTTCGTTTGGTAGAATGGTCCCTCGTCATAAGAGAGCCCCAGAAAGTCCATGGCCTCGAGGATTGCGTTGACCGACTCGGTGGTCGACCGCTCGAGATCCGTGTCTTCTATGCGCAACACGAACACGCCGTGATGGCGTCGCGCATAGAGCCAGGAATAGAGGGCCGTGCGGGCCCCGCCAATGTGCAGGTAGCCAGTCGGGCTGGGAGCAAAGCGCGTGCGTACGGTCATGGGGACTATGGTACTGAAAACGACGGACGAATTCATCGACTATTTGCGGGGCGCAAGGCCGCCCGTGACGGTGATTGCGGCAAGCTCCTGGCTTGCGCGTCGCCTGCAGGAGGTTTTCGCCGCCGACGCGCTGGCACGGGGCCAGACGGTCTGGGAGACGCCGGACATCTTGCCATGGCGGGCGTTTGTCGGTCGCGAGGCCGAACGCATGCGTGCACTCAATCACCACCGTATGGTGGGGCTTTCGCCCATCCAGGAACGCCTGCTCTGGCGGCAGATCGTGGCGGGCCGCGAGCAGCACTGGCTGGGTGGCGAGGACCGGCTGGCCGATCTTGCGGCCGATGCCTGGTCACTGCTTGGCGAGTACGACCTGCAGCCCCCGCCTTCGGGCGAAGACAGCGAATCCGGGCTGTTCCGCGAGCTGGTGCAGACTTTTCTGCGGCGTCTGCGCCAGGGCCGCCAGGACGATGCCGCGCGCGATCCGCGGCGGCTGGCCGAAAGCTATCGCGAGGGGCATGTGGCCGTGCCGGGGACGCTCGTCTGGTATGGATTTTTGGCGCTCACGCCGGCCCAGCAGATGATTCATGACGCGGTGAGCGGCCGTGGCGCGCACGCGCGCGTGTGGCCTCACCCGGCGGCATCCACAGTCGATGGCGCGCAGATCTTCCCGACCTTTGAGGACGAGTGCGTGGCGGCCCTGCAGTGGGCGGCCGGGCGCCTGCGCGAACGGCCCCATGGCCGTTTTGCGCTCGTGGTTCCCGATCTGTCGGCGCACCGGTCCCTCCTTGCGCGGCTTGCCGCCGATATCCTCCCGCCAGAGGCGTGGCCGGCGCCCGCTGAAGCGGCGCGGGATGCGCCCGTGGTGGCCGGTGCGCTGCGGCTGATCGGGAGCTGCTGTGGCCCGATTGCATCAGGCGATGCGGCCTCTCTCATCCAGTCGCCTTTCGTGCAGGGTTATGAATCCGAGAAGTTCCTGCGCTTTGAGGGCGCCTACCAGCTGCTGACCGAGGCCGGTCCGTTCGATATCGGCGAACTGGCGCGGTGGCTTACGGATGCCCGTATCCCGCATCTGGCAAGGGTTGCCTACGATGTGGCCGCGTTGCGCAGACGCTGGCCGCTTAAGGCCATGCCGTCGATCTGGGCGCAGGCCTTCTTTGCTGTGATCAAGGCCGCCGGCTGGCAGCTCGCAGGCGGTGCGCAACGGGATGCGGCACAGGTCCTGGACGAGGCGCTCGCCGCGCTCGCCACCCTGGACACGATCGCCACACCCATGTCGGCGCAGGCGGCCTGTGCGCTGCTGCATGACGAGCTGCGCGACGTCGGTACGGCCTCGTCGCGTGGCCCGCTCGAGCTCCTCCTTCCCTGGGGGATAGCCGGTGGAGACTTCGACGGGCTTTGGTTTATGAACATGACAGACGAGGCCTGGCCGCGCATCGTCGCGCCGCATCCGCTGCTGCCGTGGCGCTGGCAGCGCGAGCACCATCTGCCGGGGGCGCTGGTCACCGATCAGGTGCAGGAAGCCGAGGCGCTGTCGGCGGCCCTTTTTGGCAGCGCCGCAGAGGCGCGCGCAAGCTGCTGCGCAAGCCTCGATGGCGAGATCAAGAGGCCAGGCGCCATTTTCCAGCGGCTCGGGCCGGTGGTGGCGCCGCCGTCTGCCTTCCTGAGCCGCGCGCAGGCACTGCATGACAAAGGCGCGGTCCTCGAGCCTGTGGGTGAGACGCTCGTACCAGTGAAACGGTCGGGACCTTACGGTGTCGGTGTTCTCGATGCCCAGGCGCGCTGTCCGTTCCGGGCATTTGCCCAGTACCGCCTGCAGACGCAGGCACTCGAGCCCGTGCGGCCGGGTCTTGCGCCCGCGGTGCGCGGCAGCATCCTGCACAAATCCCTTGAATATCTGTTCAAGGCCATTCCCGATCAGGCGGCATTGCTTGCACGCGATGCGCAGGCCGACCGGGATGCCGTGGAAGAGGCGGTGGACCAGGCCTTCAGGGGAGACGGCACGGCGTGGCACAACCTGCCGCGGCGGTTCCAGGCTCTCGAGCGCAGCCGTTACGCCGATCTGCTGCTTGAATTTCTGGCGCTTGAGCGGACGCGGCCACCCTACACGGTGCGCAGTCTGGAGACGGA
>JAJYHH010000112.1:0-2636 GCA_021784845.1 Pseudomonadota bacterium | reverse complement strand
GCCGAACGCAACTGGCAGATTGCGTCGTGTCCCGCGCGGCTACGCATCGGCACGTTCGATGCGCTGTGCGCCATGCTGGTCGCGCAGTCCCCGGTGGCGACCGGCGCAGGGACCGTACTCGACGTGACGGAGGATGCGGGCGCGCTGTACGAAGAGGCCGCTTTGGCCGTCTTTGCACGGCTCGATGACAAGGATGCGGTCAGTGATGCGCTAGCCGAGCTCCTGCCTGCGCTCGCCAACGACGTCGCCAGGTTCGCAACGCTTGTGGCTGGTCTTTTGGAACGGCGCGAGCAATGGTTGCCGCTTTTGTTGGGCCATGTCGATGACAGCGGCTGTTTGCCGCGCGCGGTTCTGGAATCGGCGCTCGCCGGGTTTCGGCGCTCGCTCGCGCAGCGCGTGGAGGCGCTGTGTCCGCGCCCGGTGCGCCCGCTTTTGTGCCTGCTTGGCGAAGCGGCCGACGGCGCGCAGACGTGGGATCCGGCGCAGCTGGCCGATCCTGTCACGGGCTTTGCGCTCTGGCAGGTCCTTGCCGAACAGTTGCTGACCAAAAGTGGAACGCTGCGCAAGAAGAAACCGGCCGCATGGTCGCCGCAGTGGGGACCTTTTGCGGAGCTCACAGAGGCGCTGGCGGCAGTCCCGGGCCTTGAGGAGGCGCTCGGGGATGTGGCGGCGGCCGGGCCTTGCGCCTACAGCGATTCGCAGTGGCGGCGCCTGGCGGCATTGACGACGCTCTTGCCGGTTGCCGCCGCTGAACTTCTGCTGGTGTTTCAGGCACACCGCACCTGGGACTTTACGGAAGTCGGGCTGCGCGCCGTGCAACTGCTTGGCACCGCGGAGGCGCCCACGGCGACGGCTTTGCGTCTGGACTACCAGATCCAGCACCTCCTGATCGACGAATTCCAGGACACATCCATCCTGCAATACCGCCTCCTTGAGGGTCTCACCGCCGGATGGTCGGCAGGTGATGGCCATACCCTGTTTGTGGTCGGTGACCCCATGCAGTCGATCTACGGATTTCGCAAGGCCGAAGTCGGTCTCTTTGCGCGCCTGCGCGCGCAGGGCATCCACAGCGTGCCGGTCGTGCCGCTTACGCTGACCAGCAATTTCCGCTCGCAGGCGGCCATCGTGAACTGGGTGAACGGCGCGTTTTTGCGGATCATGCCAGCGGCCGCGCACGCCGATGAGGGGGCAGTGCCCTACGTGGCGTCACGCCCCGAGCGCGAGCCCGGTGGCCACATCGGTGTCCACGCGCTGGCGGATGCCCGCCTGGAGGAGGAGGCAGCTCACGTGGCCGAACTGGCACGTGCGGCGCTGGCGCAGGATGCCGGTCAGAGTGTTGCGGTTCTGGTGCGTTCGCGCGCCCACGGTCATGCCATTGCGACGGCGCTTGCGCGGGCAGGATTGCCGTTTGCGGCGGTGGCGATGTACAGCCTGGCGGCGCGGGAGGTGGTGCGTGACCTGCTTGCGCTGACCACGGTCCTGGTGATGCCGGGCGCACGCCTTGAGCTGCTGGCCTGCCTGCGTGCCCCGTGGTGTGGTCTTGATCTGCATGATCTGGCGGTACTCGCGGAGGGATACGGCGGATCGCTCTGGGTGCGTCTTGCCGATGCCGGGGCGCTCGATGGCCTGAGCGCCGATGGCCGGGCGCGCATCAGCCGTTTTTACGCGGTCATGAGCGAGGCACTTGCCGCGCGCGCACACATGCCGCTGTCGCGGCGGGTCGAGCAGGCGTGGTGGGCGCTTGGCGGGCCTGCGGCCGTGCCGGCGCCAGAAGCCCTGCGGGAGGCGGAACTGTTCCTGCGCGTGCTCGGCGGATGCGAGCAGGCGGGCGAGGTGGATCTGGCCGTCTTGCGCGCGCAGGTCGACGCGCTTTACGCACCCGCCGACGCAGGCCCGGGACGCGTGCAGATTCTGACCATCCACAAGGCCAAGGGTCTTGAGTACGATACGGTCATCCTGCCGGGGCTCGCCCGCCGGGGGCAGCCGGACAGAAAGCCATTGCTATTGGCCGTGGAACGCGGCGGCGCGGAGCCATCACTGCTCTTTGCGCCGCTCAAGCTTGCGGCCGAGGAACGCGATGCACTCTATGACAGCCTGTGGGCGCTGCAGCAGCGCAAATCCCGCCATGAAGACGCGCGTCTTCTGTATGTGGCCTGCACGCGCGCGCGGCGCACTTTGCACCTCGTCGGCCACTACAAGACGAAGGCAAGCGGAGACGTCACGCCGGCTGAATACCTGAAGGTCCTGTGGCCGGCCATCGAGGAGGATTTCCTGGCGGCGGCAGGCTGCGCCAGGATGCCCGCACAGGGACCGGCTACGGGAGGGGTGGGCGCGCCGGTCATCCGCCGTCTTCCGGCGGTATGGTGCGCAGGTGAGCTGCCGCCCTGGCCGGCTGCCGCGCAGCCCGGGCAGGCGCAACCCGTATTCGACTGGGCGTCGGTGCGCATCCGCATGATCGGACTTCTGGTCCATGCGGTATTGGCCGAGATCAGTCTCGGACCGTTGCCGGAGCCAGACGAGGCGTTGACGGTCTGGGAGGACCGGGCACGCGGGCAGGCGCGCCAATTCGGTCTTACCGGTGAGGATCTGGCCTTTGTGCTGGCATCGGTCATGGAGGCGGCGCGCAAGACTCTCGC
>JAJYHH010000026.1 GCA_021784845.1 Pseudomonadota bacterium | reverse complement strand
CGGGTCGGGCCCGTCGTCGAAGGTGAGCGCAACCGCGCCGCGCGCCGGTCCCCGGGTGATGTTGGCGCCGACCCACTGGCAGCGCGGACAGACGCAGGCGGCCGTGAGCGCCACCTGCAGCGCGGCTGCGCCCGCAACCGCCGGGGCGGCTGGCAGGATATGGCCTGCGCCACAGCCAAGCAGGATGCCTGTGGCGGCATTGGCGAGATGGAATACGCGCCGGGGATCTCTTGCTATCATGGGCGCAAAACCCGGGTCTGCGTGCCGCGCCGTGTGGGGGGGCGGCCTGTCATGGGTTGGTCATTTTCTGGAGTCAGGGGCTCTGCAGCGTGTCGTTATCGGTCGGTTATTATCCCAAGGACGCTCTCGAATCGCTATGGGCAGGTGGTGACGTGCTGGGCGTCATCGGTTTTGGCGGAGGTGAGCAGGCGGCCGTCACGCTCGATGTGCCCATGGCAGGTGCGGGTGCCCTGTACGAAGTGTGGCGCGGCGGACTGACATCGGCAGGCCGCGCGGGATCTGTCTCCTACGCCGAAGACGGCCAGTGGCTGTTTGCGTCTGTGGCCATGACCGCCAGGCCCGGCATCGAGGAGGCGGCGTTTAGCGCGTATACCGAACTGCTCGCGGTGCTCGCCGCGCGCGGCTATCCACACCTGATTCGCGTCTGGCAATACTTCTCGGGCATCAACGACGAGGAGGAGAATCTCGAGCGCTATCGCCGGTTCAACCGGGGCCGGCATGCGGCGCTCAAGGACTACCTGGCGACTGGCAGGCGACGGCCCGCGGCGACGGCCATAGGCTGCGCAGGCGACGGGTTCTACCTGTATGCGCTGGCCCGTCGCCAGCCCGGCACGCCCATCGAGAACCCCCGCCAGGTACCGGCGTTTTGCTATCCCTCCGACTACGGTCCGCAGCCGCCGGATTTCACCCGCGCCATGCGGGTAGACGGCGATTGTGCCTATCTGTTCATTTCCGGCACCGCGGCGATCGTCGGTCACGCCAGTCATCATCCAGGCAATGCCGAGGCGCAATGCCATGAGACTCTGTGCAATCTCGACGCAATCCTCGCGGCCGGGGGCCTGAAGACCCCGCGCGTGGCGGCCGTCAAGGTCTATGTGCGTCCAGGCGAGCGGCCGCCGCATCTGGTGCCGCCGTGGGCGGGCGCGCCGCAGCTGGTGCTGGCAAGTGCCATCTGCCGTGCGGAACTGTTGGTCGAAATCGAAGCATTTGTCGTGGACGGAGCCTGAATGCGCGTGCCGGAAGAACGGGGGCGCCCTTTGTCCGGGCGGTGCACGGGGTGGCTTTTGTGCCTGTTGTTGGCCGCGCCGGCGCACGGGGCGCGGGGCGCATGGCAGATCGGCATGGGGGTCGCGACCTTTGCGGCGCCAGCCTATCCGGGGTCCGACAGTGAATCGCTGTTCGTCTACCCGTATCCGGATATCTCCTACCGGACGCGGCTTGTGCATCTGCGCCGCAACCGCGTGCGCCTGAAGCCCACGGTGCGGTCACGCTGGCGATTTGGCGTGGCCGCCAACGCCTCTCCGCCGACACCGGCCGGCACGCCGGATGCCCGCCGCGGCATGCCGCAGCTGCCGGCGACGCTGGCCGCAGGCCCCGAGGCGCTTTATCACTTGCGCTGGCATCCGTTTGGCCTGGAGACCCTGATCGGCGTCCACAGCCGTTTTCGTGTCGCCATGCAGTCGAACTTCCATATGAGTACGGTGGGTGTCGGCGGGGGGCCGTTCATCGAGTGGGAGAGCCGCCCGGCATCCCGCTACCAGATGACCCTGGGGGTGGGTCCGGTCTGGCGTACCCAGGGCGAGAATGCGTATTTCTTCGATGTCCCTGCCGCCTATGCGATTCCCGGCCGAGTCCAGTATCATGCGCCCGGCGGCTACGCAGGCGCGCGCGCGACAGGCAGCCTGACGCGACGCTTTGGCCGGTATGCTGTGACGGTGTTCGCCCGCTACCGCTATTACGGAGGCGCCGTGTTCCGTGCAAGCCCCCTGTTGAAGGCATCGGACACCTTTCTGTGCGGCGTGGCGATGGCGTGGGTGTTCGTCCGTCCGGCCACCTGATGGGGCCTGTCGCGTTTGTTTAATGTATGTGATCCGTGCGACCCTCGCGCGGTTCGTCCGAGATGCTGATACGGGAGGCGCATGGCAGACCAAACCGAATTCGAGCGTGAGCTGGCGGTGCTGCTCGTAACCAGCCTGAACCTGTCGCTGGATCCGCAAGCCATCGTGCCGGATGTGCCGCTCTTTCGCGAGGGCCTGGGGCTCGATTCCATTGATATGCTGGAGATCGCCCTGGCGGTATCAAAACAGTACGGTGTCGAACTGCGTGCCGATGATCCAGACAACCAGACGATTTTCTCGTCGCTGCGCGCGCTCGCCGCGGTCATTGCGGCGCGCCGGGCCCATTCATGAAGGCGCGCTGGGCGGCGTTGGGCTTTGGCTGTGTTTTGTGTGCGGTCGGTGTCTACCGGGATCTGGCGCCCGGGGCGATCTTCTTCATGCTCGGCGAATCCATGGCGCTCCTGTATGCCGCACAGACCTTCGCGCGCTCTTTGGCCTCGACGCCTTTCATCACGCGGATTGCCATGCGCGCCAAGGGCCGGACGCTGCGCCCCGACGAGCATGACTACACGCGGGATTTGACGGAAATCTGGGTTGGCATTTTGATAGCGCTGGCTGTTACCAACCTGCTGGTCGCGCTTGCGCCCCGCGGCACCTACGGGTGGGGGGAGCGCGCCGCGCTCGACGTCCTGCCGCTTGCCTTCTTTTTTGTTGAACATGTCTATCGGCGGCTGCGGTTTGCGCGGATCTGGGAGATGCCGCCGCTGCGGGTCGTGATCGCCGCCGTGATCAGCGAGCGCTACCACTGGGTCGCGAAAGACAGGCCGTGAGCACAGAAAGGCTCGTCGGATCCTTTGATCCGGGCCGGATCATTGCCTTGTACGACGGGCACCCGGTGCCGGTCGGGGCCTACCTCGCCGATGTGGCGCATCTGGCGGCGCATGTGCCGCCGGGCGCGTTCATCAATGCCTGTGTCGATCGCTATCGTTTTCTCGTCGGTCTCGGTGCCGCCTTGTCTCTCGGGCGCACGACGCTGTTGCCGGCAAACCATGCGACCGAAACGCTCGCGCAGCTGATGTCGCACGATGACCACCCGTTCGTCCTGACCGATGAGCCGGCGATGCACGGGGCGCATGTCGTCGCTTACGTCGATGCAAGGCAGCGGGGGTTTTCGGCGGACAATCCGCCGGTTGCGCCCGATCTGGTGGCGGTGCGGGCGTTTACGTCGGGGAGCACCGGTACGCCGACCACCCATGACAAGACGTGGCGCTCGCTGGTGATTGGCGCGGATCTGGCGGGCGAACGCTTTGCCATCGACGGCAGCGCGCTGCTCGGTACGGTGCCTGCCCAGCATATGTATGGCCTCGAGACGACCATCATGCTGCCTTTGCGCCGGAGAGTCCTTGTGCATGCGCGCCGCCCGCTGCTGCCTGCCGACATCGGCGCCGCATTGCAGGAACTGCCGGCGCCGCGCCGCCTGATCACAAGTCCCGTGCACCTGAAGGCGCTGGTCGACAGGGGTCAGGCCGGGCCGGTGCTTGCGGGGGTCATCTGTTCGACGGCGCCGCTTGGCGAGGCGCTGGCCCGGCGGGCGGAGGAGGTCCTGCAGACAGTGGTCGAGGAGATCTATGGCGCGACAGAGGTCGGCTCGGTTGCGTCGCGGCGCACGACCGCGGGACTTGCGTGGCATCTCTATCCCGGTCTGCGGCTGCAGGTGGCCGCCGGCGCCACCGCGATCGGCGGAGGGCACCTGGCCGCCCCCGTCGCACTGGAAGACCACATCGAATGCAGTGATGATGAACATTTCCTGTGGCGGGGCCGCCGCGCCGATCTTGTGCTGGTAGCGGGCAAGAGGATGAGCCTTCTCATGCTAAACGAGATACTGCGCGGCCTCGACGGTGTACAGGATGGGGTCTTTTTCGTGCCGGGGCGGCCGAGCGATGCGCCAGCCGAGCGTCTTTGTGCGTTCGTTGTCACAACACGGCCGGAAGCGGAGATTCTGGCTGCCCTGCGCCGTCACGTCGACCCCGTTTTCTTGCCGCGGCCGCTCTATCGCGTAGAGGCGCTGCCGCGTGCGCCCGGGACGGACAAGCTGCCCCGGGCGGCCCTGATTGGCCTGTATGACCGGCAGCCTTACCAGATGGAGCTCTGGTTTCCGGCCGGACGGTCGTTTTTTGCCGATCACTTTCCGGGCGACCCTTTGGTGCCGGGGGCATTATTGCTGGATGCGCTGGTTGCCGGATACGAGCGGCACGCGATCGGACGTAAGGTCATGGGTGTCGAGACGTTCAAATGGCTGAAGGCGCTGCGTCCGGATGTGCCGGCGCGGGCTTTTTTCGATGGGGTCGAAGGTGATCGTGTGACAGTCGTGGTGCGGGTCGGCGAAGAGATCCTGGCGCGCGGCACGTTGCGTGTGCCGCGGTCTGGGAGGGTGGATGGCGGCGCACTGGTCTGAGCAAAGGGAGCGGGGAAGCGCGTTGCTGCTGCGGTTGATGCGCGCGATCGCGCTTGCGGCAGGCCGGCGCGTGGCGGGCCTGCTGCTGTGGCCCATAACCCTCTATTACTATGTGGCTGCGGGCAGCGGTCGCGTCGCCCTTGCACATTTCTATCAGGCGCTTGGCCGGCGGCCGACGGGCCGCGTATTGTTCCATCATTATCTGACATTTGCGCACACGATCCTCGATCGCGTGTATCTGCTTGCCCGACGCGCAGACGCGCCGCCCCTGCGCGTGCAGGGTTTCGAGGCCATACAGAAGTGGCTGGACCGGGGGCAGGGCTGCGTGCTGCTCGGGGCGCATCTGGGCAGTTTCGAGGCGGCGCGAGCGGCCGGTCTTCGTCATGAAGGCCTGAAGATGCAGATCATCATGGAAGAGCGCGTGTCGCGCAAGCTCAATCGCGTGCTTGAAGTGCTCGATCCGGACGCGCGGAATACGGCTGTCGGACTGGGTGGGCCCTCGGCGCTTCTGCATGTGCGCGACACTATCGCCGCCGGCGGCCTGATCGGCATCATGGGCGACCGGATAGCGCCTGCCGAGAGGAGTTATACGGCGGAGTTTCTCGGACGCAGCTGTCTGTTTCCGCTGGCGCCGCTGCGGCTGGCTGCGAGCCTGCGCGCGCCTGTGTTTTTCTTTACGGCGCTCTACCGCCATTCCATTGATGGTGCTCCCTGCTATGAGGTAGTATTTCACCCCTTGGCCGTCGCCGCCCCCGAGGGGCCTGCCCGCCGCCAGTGGCTCCAGGATCTGGGCGCGCGCTATGTGGGCTGCCTGCAGCGGTATTGCCGCATGGCTCCAGACAATTGGTTCAACTTTTATGATTTCTGGTCAACGCACACGCTGGGCAGTTTGCATGCTCGCGCTGCTCACGAGTCCGCTCGCCGCGGCAGCGATCGCGCCGTGGACTGTGCCGATTTTGTTAAACGCCGTCGCGCATGAGGCGCGACACGAGGTGCGTTTTGTCGAGACCACCCATCTGGCGAGCCTGACCCGCCCCCTGAAGACCTCCGGGCGGCTCATCTACCGCAAGCCCGCTACCCTGATCATGCGCCAGCAACGGCCTTCACCGGTCACCTACCGGATCGTCGGGGGCCGCCTCTATGTGAACGGACACCCGGGCGTGCCGGTCGATCGCATCCCCCAGGTGATGGCGATCGTCTCCGGTTTCGAGGGCTTGTTGAGTGGCAACCGGGCGCTTTTGCTGCACGATTACACGCTCCGCCTGACGGGCTCGGCGCGCCGGTGGCGCCTGCGGCTGGTGCCGCGTCTGCCGGCTTTGGCGAAGGTGGTGCGCGTAGTCGAGGTGCGCGGCCATGGTGGCGAGCCCGCCTCTGTGCGGACCACCACGCCCAGCGGCGACTTCTCGGTGATGCGTTTGTCGCCGTGAGCCGACGCATCGCGGTGACGGTATCCCTGTGGGCGGCGGTGCTGACTGTGATGTTGGCGCTTACGTTTCATTATGGGCGTTTCGGCGGCAGTATCGGGGCTTTTCTGCCCCGCAGCGGTGACGTCGTCCAGCAGACCCTGATGCATGGCCTGCAAGAGGGGCGGGCTGCCCGTCTGGTGTTGATGGCGATCGGCGGGGGATCGTCCGGCGAGCGGCGCCATCTGGCGCGCGCCCTGGCACGCCGTCTGCGCCAGGCGTCGGCGCTTTTCTCGCTGGCTGCTGCAGGTCCCGGCCAGCAGGATCCCATGGTCACCCGTTTTCTGCAGGATCATCGCTACCTCCTGGCGCCGCGGCGTTCGTGGACGACTCGCGCCTTGCGGGTTGATTTGTCGCGCCTGGTGACCGTCCTCGAATCGCCGGCCGGGCTTGGCGCGGGAGCGCTTTTGCGCGACCCGACCGGCGCGTTTTTTGCGGCCGCGCGCCCATGGACGCGCACGACGGGGCCTGCGACGCATCGGGGTGTGTGGGTGGC
>JAJYHH010000016.1:5113-6503 GCA_021784845.1 Pseudomonadota bacterium | reverse complement strand
CTGCCATCAGCGCGCCGGTGGCAGCCGGCGTGAGCCGCCATTCCTCGCGCAGAGACAGCAGTGCCACGGCCATGATGCTGAGATCGAAGCCGTCCAGAAACATGCCGAAGGCAGCGGCCAGCAGCGTTCGCCGGACCGTTCTTTGATTCGTGTCAGTGTGCACGTCTTTCCCTGTGGCCACGGCTGGGCGTGGTCAAAGTCGCACTATACCGGGCTGCAGCCGGTGGTGCACAAGGGGTATGGGATTTTGCGGGCTGCGCCCGATCAGCCGGGGCGTTTTGCGTGCACCCCGGCCGCCTTTCATTCGAGCCGCACGGGATGACATGGCCGCGACGGACCCGCCGCGGCCATGTTGTCTGATCCGTCGCGGGCTTCTCAGGAACCGGCGGCCAGGTGCCGGGCGTTCTCTGCGACTTCGGTATCGAAGGTCTGGCGCAAAACCGCCTTGTGCACATCGCCTATGCTGAGGATGCCCACGATCTTGCCGGCAGAGGCAACGGGGATGCGGCGAATGCGGTGAGCGAACATGACCGCGACTGCCCGCAGGATCGGATCATCAGGCGCCACCGTATAGACCTGCTTGGACATGTAGGTCTCGGTCGACTCTCCCAGCACATCGCGATATTCGTGCTCGAGATCCTCAAAGCGCGGCATCTGGCCCATCTGCATGGCGTCTGCCACTTTGGGATACATAGCGCCCAGAACGTCCTTTTCCGAAATGAGACCGCGAATGTTGTTTTGCTCGTCGACGACCGGCAGACCGCTGATATGGTAGAAGCACATCAGGATCGCGACATCACGGATCGGCGTGGTGGGCGTGACGGTTTTTACTCGGGTCGTCATGACATCTTTGACAAACATGAATAGCCTCCTTGTCCGCAACTCGAATTGCCCAACCGCGAACACTCGAGCAGATAGAGCCGGCCGGTAGACTCATTCTCGCGCCTGCTTCCGGAGCGCGCGCGGCCGGAAAACGCCACGCCCCGATTGCCAACGACTATAGTGCCGAAGGCATTTGTCGGCAAGAAATGTTGTAAACGTCGCAAGAAAATAAACTTATAGTTATATACAGAAATAACGAAATTATCGATTAGCAAATTCTATAAAAAAAATTGATTACACAAGGCCCTGCCCGGTTTTATACAGTGTTCGACCATGAACCAATATTCGCGGTCCATGGAAATCTGGTAGTCTCTGCGGAGAGTATAGTGCAGAACGTCCGTGGATTGGCTGGTGCCGCGCATCAGGAGTCCGGATCGGAGCGCGGCAAATGGGGCACTTTGGCGACGACAGAATCGGGGAGTGGGGGAGAGGAAATCGCTTGCACAGGGTGTCGTAATGCATGGTAACCCGCCCTGCAAGGGGCGTCTGGAGAGCCACGATGAATGAA
>JAJYHH010000016.1:0-4728 GCA_021784845.1 Pseudomonadota bacterium | reverse complement strand
CGGACATGACGATCCTGGAGGGTCATGTGCTGGTGGATCAGTCGGCCCTGACTGGCGAATCGGTGCCGGTGGAGCGCGAGCCGTCGCAGATGGTCTATTCGGGTTCGGTTCTGGCGCGTGGTGAGGCAAGCGGAACGGTTGTGGCCACCGGCAAAAACAGCTACTACGGCAAGACCGCCGAACTGATGCGCACCGCCGGCAGCCGGTCGCATGCCGAAGCGCTGGTGATGTCGATCGTGCGCTACCTGCTTTTGATGGATGGGGCCCTGGTGGTGGCGATTCTGGCCTATGCGGGCATCACGCACCTGCCATTTGAGCAAGTGATGCCGTTTGCCCTGATCCTTCTCGTGGCATCGGTTCCCGTGGCCCTCACGGCGACTTTCACGCTGACGAGTGCGGTGGCGTCACTGGATCTCGCCAGTCACGGAGTTTTACTGACGCGGCTGGCCGCCATCGAGGAGGCGGCGGCCATGAACGAGCTGTGTAGCGACAAGACAGGCACGCTCACGCTCAATCAGCTGACCTGCTCGGCGCTGCACCCGGCTTCCGGCGTCAACGATGACGAACTTCTGGTCATGGCCGCGCTCGCAAGCGATGAGCGCACCCAGGATCCGCTCGACAAGGCCATTTTTGAGCGGGCGCGCGAAAGAGGTCTCGGCCTGCCGGGCAAGAGCAAGTTCGTGCCGTTCGATCCCAGTACCAAGCGCTCGGAGGCAATCTTTACGCGCGATGGCGTGGCGCACAGAGCCATAAAGGGTGCGCCGCACGTCGTGATGCACTTGGTTGGAGAGGATACGGCGTCATGGGATGGGCCTCTTGAGGATCTGGCCGGAGCCGGTGCCCGGGTGCTCGGCGTGGCGAGCGGTCCGGAAGGCGCGCTGCGGTTTATGGGACTGGTGGCGCTTGCGGACCCGCCGCGACCGGAGGCGCGTGGCGTGATAGCCGAGCTGCGCAAACTGGGCGTCAAGGTCCGCATGGTGACAGGCGACAGCATGGCGACTGCGCGCGTGGTGGCGGCGGAACTCGGTATTTCCGGCGCGCACATCGGCGGCCGCGAGGACATCCAGAAGGGGCGGACGTGTGATATCTACGCCGGCGTCTATCCGGAGGACAAGTTTCAGCTGGTGAAGATCTTCCAGAGCCTGGGTCACACCGTCGGCATGACCGGCGACGGTGTCAATGATGCCCCGGCCCTGAAGCAGGCGGAAGTGGGAATCGCAGTGGCCAGCGCCACGGATGTGGCCAAGGCAGCGGCCAGCATGGTGTTGACCACGGAGGGGTTGGCAGGGGTGGTGGAGGCGATCAAGACCGGCCGGCGCGTGTACCAGCGGCTGCTGACCTACACCATCAACAAGATCGTCAAGACCATCCAGGTGGCGGCGTTTTTGAGCCTGGGCCTGCTGCTTTTCCGGCAGTTTGTGGTAACGCCTCTGCTTGTCCTGCTGTTGCTGTTTGCCAACGACTTCGTGACGATGTCGATCGCAAACGACCGTGTGCAGGTGTCTCCCGAGCCGGACATCTGGAACGTGAAGATGCTGATCCGTTCATCCCTGGTCATCGCGTTTGCGTGGCTCGTCTATATCTTTGCCGTGTTCATGATCGGGCACGACGTGTTCCACTTAAAGACGGCGCCGCTGCAGACACTGAGTTTCCTGGGCCTTGTGTTTTCTGGCCTGCTCAACGTGATTCTCGTGCGTGAACGCAACCACTTCTGGGCGTCGCGTCCCGGCGGCTATCTGCTTGCCGCCATTGTCGGTGACGTGATCTTCGTCTCACTCTTTGCTCACTACGGGGTTCTCATGGCGCCTTTGTCGTGGCCGCTCGTCATCGGTCTCCTCCTCTTTACGTTCGCTTTCATGGCGGTTCTTGACATGGTCAAGGTGCCGTTATTGCGCAAACAGGAGAGCCGTGCGGCACAGGCATCTCCCCTTGCGGAGGACATCACCATCGAGGAATCGGTGACCGAGCAGCCGGCTCTCAAGGTAACGACTGATACGAAGTAGGTCACGCGTCGGAATCCTCCGCCGCAGGAGGCAAGAAGCGTCTGTCTGCGGCGGTTGCCTGATCCGGTCCCGGGCGGCCGGCCTTCACGTCGGGGGCCGGCCGTCTTTTCCATGTGCGGCGCTCAGCGGGCGAGCCCGGGCTCAGCTAGCGGAAAAGAGATGGGCGATGAACCACGCAGAGGCCGCACGGGCCACCTCTTCGAGCTGGCCTGGTGCTTCAAAAAGGTGATCTGCCCCCGGCACGATGAGCATTTCGTGCGGACAGGTGAGGCGGGCTGCGGCCCACCGGTTCAGTTCTATCACTTCGGTGTCATGGCCGCCGACAATGAGCAGTGTGGGTGCCTGCACCTGATCCAGGGAGTCGTTAGCAAGATCCGGGCGGCCCCCCCGCGAAACGACTGCGTGCACAAGATGGGGTCTTCGGGCCGCCGCAATCAGGGCCGCCGCCGCCCCCGTGCTGGCACCGAATAGCCCATAGCGCAGCGCCTTGGTGGCATCGTATCCGGCGAGCCAGTCCAGAGTGCCAACGAGCCGGTCTGCCAGCAACCCGATGTCGAAACGGTATTCGCTGGTCTCGATGTCACGCGCATGTTCGAGGGGTGTCAAAAGATCAAACAGCAGTGTGCCAAGCCCGGCGTGATTGAGAGTGGCAGCGACATGCTGGTTGCGGCTGCTAAGCCGCGAACTGCCACTTCCATGCGCAAAGGCGACTAATCCGCGCGTTCCCTGGGGGAGGGCAAGAAGTCCCGCCAGTTCCACGTCGCCTGCCATGACAGTCACGTCGTGGGGGGCCTGTGGCCGTGCGCGTGGCATGGTTTTTTTGTTCATGTGAGCCTCACGGGGGATAAAAGTGGTGCCGGACGCCAGTGGCTTGGTGCATCGAGAGGCAGGACTGCATCGGTTTCGTCCAGGTGAAAGACGGCATCGAACTGACCGGAGAGAGATGCATCGAAATAATGGCTTGCGCGTTCGGTCTGCGGAAGGTAGATGACGCCAATGGCCCGCTCAAGCAGGGGTTCTTTCAGGTGCTCTGCGGGTGGTCCTTTCAGGGGCAGGAAGAAACGGTCGAGGTCCGTTGTCCGGAAAAGGTGTTCATAACTGCCGCGCAGCGCCGGGCGCACCCTCTTCAGTTCCACTTCCCCGCCCCATTCGGAGGCGGCGGCCACCTGACCTGCGTAGGTGGTAAAGCCCACGAGCAGAACCTGCTCCCCCAGCTCCTGGCGCAGCAACTGGCCGAGATTGAGTTCGCCACGGTGGTGCATTTCCGTGGCCCGGGCATCGCCCAGATGCGAATTGTGGGCCCAGACAGCGACGCGACCGCTGCCATCGCGGCGGCGCCGGTAGGCAGACAGGGCAAACAGGGTATCCCGCATGTGCGTGTCGCGCAGATTCCAGGTGTTGACGCGCCGGCCAAACATGGCCCGGTAATAACTTTCCGCCTGCACCACCACGGCTGCGTTGCGTTCCGCGAAGAAGTAGGCATCCTGTGCGGCAAGCCCGTTGCGTTCAACATGAGCTTGTGCGTGAGCCCGGAGGGACAAAAGCTGGGCTATGACCTCATCGCGCGCAACCGGTCGTTGGCCCAGTGCGGCCTGGTATCCGTATGCCTGTGGTTCGCGCACGTGATCGAGCGCCGCGTAGCGTTCCCGGGCCACTGCGGCCTCGGTTGGATCGACTTGGTCAAGATAGTGTATGACGGCATCGGCGCTGCGATACAGGCTGTACAGATCAAGGCCATAGACACCGACGCGGCTTGCCATGGGCAGGTTCGCATTGTAGGCGCGCAACCATGTGATGAAGGAAAGAACCTCCTGATTGCGCCACATCCACAAAGGGAAGCGCTCAAAGTCGCCAAGTGCCGAGAGCGCATCGTCGCCGCTCTCGCCCTGTACATAGCGGTTGACGCGCCACACGTCGGGCCAGTCGCCCTCGACCGCCACGCTGTCAAAACCGGCCTCTGTTATCAGGCGGCGTGTGATGTCCGCCCGCATCCGGTAGAACTCGCGCGTTCCATGCGTTGATTCCCCAAGCAGAACAAACCGCTTGTTGGGCACCATGGCCATCAAGGCATCGTAATCCTTCTGGTTGTCCTCCAGACGCAAGGCAAGACTTAAGGCTGCGGAAAATGGTGTCATGACGATGTGTGTCACGGTACGGCCTCCTTTTCCGAGAGCGCCAGCAGGCGGCGTACTTCATCATCACCCGTTTGATCGAAATTGTCATAGAACTGGCCCACGGCGGAAAAGTTGCGCGGCGCAAGGACGCTCACGAAGGTGTCGGCCAGGTCGGCAAACTCCGCGGCGGCGCCTGCGGGGGCGACCGGTACCGCCACGACGATGCGCGCGGGCTGGCTTCCGCGCAAGGCAAGAAGCGCTGCGCGCATGGAGGCGCCCGTGGCGATCCCGTCGTCGACCACCACCACAGTGCGTCCGCGGATGCGCGGCAGCGGACGGTTGCCGCGATAGGCTTGTTCGCGGCGGCGCACTTCGGCGCGTTCTTTCTCGATGATCCTGTCAAGATCCGTGGCGCTCACATGGTAGAGGGAGCGGATCCTGTCGTTTATGTAGAGCGCATCACCTGAGCCGATCGCGCCCATGGCGAGCTCAGGGAAGTCGGGGACGCCGAGTTTGCGCACGATCAGGATGTCGAGTTCCGCACCCAGCGCCTCGGCCACGGCGTAGCCGACAGGGACGCCGCCGCGGGGCAGGGCGAGAATCAAAACATC
>JAJYHH010000049.1 GCA_021784845.1 Pseudomonadota bacterium | reverse complement strand
TTTTGACAGCCGTGACAGTCGAGGCGGTGTACCAAACTCCGGTTACGGATGAGAAGGTAAGTACGTAAGTCCTTGATTTATTGGTCGGGGCGAGAGGATTTGAACCTCCGACCACCTGAACCCCATTAGCAACAAGACCGGTATTGTGTGCTTTGCTATGCATGTAGTTGCTTGAATTGCCTGTGAATAACCGCTTCACAAGAGGTCACGGTCTGCATAGTTTTTTGCTCCGACTGTCCCAAAATTGTCCCAAGCCTGCCCGGTGCGACATGATGGTCTGACGAACCGGTCATTGGTGATTCCGTCGGCTATTTCCCGGGTTCCCGCACGACCCTACCTGTTCCGGCATGACTCGATTCTCCCATGTAACCGGCCCCTTGCGTAAAACTGTATTGGCGTGTATGGTATACACAATGCAATAACACGCACATAAAGGCATGCGAACGAGCGAGACGATTATCTCCAGCGGGACTGGCGCCAAGGAACCAAGAACGGCTTTCCGAAAGCGAGATCCTGCGGCAAGAAGAGGGTTTGTGGATCCTGTACATGATGCGCTTAGTGAAACCCTAGAACGCGCACGAGCGAGTCTTGCGTCCATGCAGGCCGCAATCCAGGAGATTCAGGCGCGTCTGGAAGAGCAGGTCGCGCGGGCAGCGGAGTATGAGCGGGATCGAGAGATCTCGCTACTCAGCATTCGCGAAGTCGCTGCCCTTATGGGAATCAGTGTGCGTCATGTGGACGCCATGGTCGCGCAGGGCAAGTTGCCTCAGCCCGTGCGTCTTGGCGCGTCCCGTCGGTGGACATTCAGCGCGTTGCGCGAGTGGACACGGGAGGCGCAGGCCAACGCGGCGCGACCCGATCTCGAGGATGCCCTCAGGCGCAGGAATGCAGGGCGACCCCGGCGCATTATGTCGGGCCGACATTATTGAGTTATCCATGGCGGGTGCATGGCATGCCTTTGGCGTGGCGTCTTAAGATTGCCACCACCACGATCTGGAAGCATTTTCGTCGTTTTTTAACATAGGCGCGGCGCGACCTGGATCATTGGTCGGCCGCTGACTCTGACGAACATCGTGCATGACACCCTGATTCTGGTTTTTATCGGTTTGCCAACGGAGGCGACCGTCCTCGGGCGGCTAATTTTTTGGCGTGCGGTATTTCTCTGGAGATCAGCAAGTGGATCATCTGATTGAGCGGTCTAGCCTAGAGCCGGTATTGCAACAACTTCCCGTTGGCGACGCTCGCATTGTTCGCGAAGGCCTCTGCGATCTGCTGGCATCCCTGCGTGGCATGGTCGCCAGACCAGAAAACGCTGCGGCGCAAAGGACTCCGGAATGCCGATGCTTTTGCCGCGCATGATCGGGCGCGAAGCGCGACGCATGGGAGAAGGTGACGGATCGACGCTGGATTACGGTGACGGATCGACGCTGGATTACGGTGACGGTCGGCCGGCCTCCTGAAGCGTTTCCTGCTCCAGCTCGTACAGCGGGCGCGTTTCACGGCCATCATCGAAAGCGCCATCCTCCGCCATACCAGTGGCTAGCTGGTCATCTGAGATGGCCGTAAGTTCGAAGACGGGCGTCGCCGGCAAAAGGTGCAGGAGATGGCGCTCCGGCACCCGCTGGCCGGGCCGCCAGGACCACACGGCCGGCTCATGGGCCCGGATGGCGTCCGCTCGACGGAGAATGTTGCCTGGGTTCACGCAGACTGTTGCTCCGGGGATCCGCTGGCCCTGTATGTCGCGCCCATGTTCGTTGACGAGCGAAGACGCTCCTCTGATCTCATGAATGGCTTTGGTGCCTAGGCACACCTCGCCGCAATCGAGGTCCTTGTGCGTGACAACCACTGTTCTTTCAGGTGCGCACAGACTTTCGATGGTGTGCGGCACATCCTGTCCATGGGGTACGGTGTAAAGCGCGATGGGGCCGTCCTCGAGAGCGATCAGCAACGCCTGTGTTCTGGTGTTACGCATAACGCTGACCGCCCCGGATTCGGCGAGAACCCAAAGGGCACAATCCGGCGTCAGGTGGGCTCCATGTTTATCCCGGCTGCCAAGATTAGCGATCGGCCGGTAAAGCGATTTGCGGAAGATCCGGAAAAGGCCCGAGAAAAGCGCAGGCGTGGCCTCTCGCGGCGACCGGAACATGTTCCCCAAGATGACTGGCACGAGGCGGGAGTGCGACGCGATGCGCACGGCGCGAGAAAGAATGTCGAGGCAGTATTTGTGTTGAGCAGTGGATAGATGCGGATCGCCGATAAAACATAGGCCCCGCGGCAGGCTCTCGGTGATCCCGCGGTCGTAGAAGTTCCACCCGGGTTTGACAGCAAGCATGGTTTTTCCTCGGTAGCCAAATAGGCATATATCATATGTGTGATATACTGAATAGTATAGAAGGACATGCGATCGAGTCATGGCTGAAGCTCGTCAGTTCCTCGCATTAGCTGGGTTCCGAAACACCGTTTTCGTGGGTGGTGTAAGCGGCCTGCGGGCGGCTTTGCAGAGCGCCACCGCCGTCATGGCCGGCGTGACCGACAGGATAGGAGTGCCCGCTGATTTTGCAAGCCTTTACGGGCGCATAGGGCTTGAATTTCGTTTTGACGGCGGCGGATTGCTTCGCTGCCGTGGAGCGTATGACGTCCGGCGTCGCATGATCATATTGGAAGGTCCTGCCGATCAATTTGTGTTTGCCTATGCCTTCAGTCAGGCGCTCGATCACATGCTTGGTGACCTGCTGCACGGCGTTTCGCATTCAGCGATAAGCTCTCCACTGTTGTCGGCGGCGTTGCCCCGTTACCTGGGGTCAGGCTACCGCCACGAGCGCCTAAACCTTTTGGCGCCGGGGATCCTGCGTGTTCGTTTCGAGGGATTACCGGCCCTCAAAAATGGTTATCGACCTTACGGAGAGTTCTGTAAGAAGGAGGGTGACCTCGCGTATGAGTGGGTGCGCTCTGTAGTGGCGCTGCGCTGGCGCGCGCGAGAGGATGGGTGGGTGGTCCGCACACAAGCTTTTGAGGAGGCCCTTCGTACCGAAGGCCGGCAAAATCCGGAATGGGCGGCCCCGCAAAACATGATGGCCCGCGCATTCGCGGCATGGGCCGCCCCAAAAACGGGCGAAGCGTTCCAAGGACTCAAGGTAGGCCCCGTTACCTCTGATGGTAGTCATGGGAACGGGATTGACCGGCGAACCTTGCGCATCATGGAGGCTTTGCGGCCCATTTTGCGGGCCGCCGCGCTGGAATGGCGAGAGCGCGTGGAGACGCGGATGGCGGTCATCGAGGACGACGAGGTCAATCAAGGGCTGGCCATGGCTCCGGGTGGGGTCGCCTGAATATCCTCCGACCGGATTGCCCCGTTGGCCCGCATCGCTATGGGCGCAAGCATTGGGGCCCTTCCGGGCATTGCCGCTCGCCAGTGACACGGACGGAGCAAGCCGTGTGTCTGGTTGGGCAGTAGTGTCCAGGAATGTGAGTGGTGCTGTACACGATTGCGTATAACATGCGAACGGAAGCAGGAGCACGGGTTATGTGGTGGACCAAAGAGATCAAGAAAGGAATGGCACGCTTGAAGGGACAGGCACAACCCTTGTCTAGGCTGCAGCTCTGGCTGCCCCCCATGCGCACGAATGGACCCTTACCGGCGGACTTTGGTGAGCTTTGCCGGATTTGGGAGATCGACGCGACTGACGCGGAGCAGCTCGCCCAGTTTGTGCGGGCGCGCCGGCGCGAGGCGTGGCTTTTTGGTGTTACAGGCATCGTGTGCGCGGCTGACGTCCTGTGGAGCCTTCACGGGCAGCCTTTATGGGCCGGTGTCATTCTGGCCATGGGTGGGGCGGCCTTTCTCTACATCATCGCCGTAAAGTTCTGGCAAGCGGCCTGTGTTCGTGAGAGGCGGTACATCGCCTACCGCGCGTGGTGGTTAGGTCAACGGGAGAGATAGGAAGGCGGGTGCGTGCCGCTCAGGGCGCGTTTGGCAAGAAGACGCGCCGGGATTCACCGATCTGCGCGGGCCCCAGGGCCTGTCTTATGGTGAGGGACCCTCCGCTTCCGCGTCCTGGCTAGGCGCTACACGCGCCACGAATCCGCGTAAAAAGCGCATGATGCGCTCCATGATCTGTTCTATGTGCTCATGCAATGACCGTCCTTCATGGCCCGGTAGGACGCCTGCGCGGTCATCCAGGGCCTGGAGACGAGTCTGGATGTCGCTCGTTTGCCGTTCATCCAGCGCGCCGATGTTGCGTGCCCGGCGCAGCGCACGCGAAAAGCGCGCGGTCTCATCAGCCATTCCGGTTGCGGGGTTGCCTGGCCACCCGGAGATCAGCCGCGCGCAGTCGTCGGCGGCTTTGGCGCATCGCGCCCGCCCACCGGCATCGGCCGCAGCCAAACCGTCCTGGTACAAGACGTTCATGTGCCGGATGATGTGCCCGGTATCGGGATCGTTCAAAAGGGAGTCGGCGCGCCGCTCGAGGGCGGACAGGGACTCCAGGACGTCCGCGCGGGCCACGAGCATGCGCTTCGATCGCCAGGCAGCAACTCGGGAGGCCGCCTCATCCGCGGTGAATGCGGCCCCCTTGCGCAGGGCCCGTCCCAAGGCCGAGAGGCCTGTAGCGACGGCATGGCTGGCGTAGGTTGCCAAGTTGGCCTGCCCCCGACCATCCCGCACATCGGGGCTGGCGTGGCGGCGGATAGCGGCCTGTTTCAGGAGAGCTGAAGCCCGGGCGATGGCCGCATCCTCGGTGCCGGCGGGCACGTGGAACAGCATGCGGTTGGCGGCGGACAACCGCCGCCAGGGTGTCTCCAGAAGATCCTGTCCATCCGCAGTGGGCGCGCCCTGGATTCCCGCGGCGGCCGCCATGCCCACGAAAAGCCGGTAGGCGAGGGGCGGCGAGTCTTCGGAGAGATCTTCCGGCCCATCGAGCATCCCTTCGGCGCCGAGTGCGTCTTTTGGATCTTTATCTGGCGTCTCTCCCTCATCGCGTTGCGATGGGCCAACGGTTGGTTCGTTTTCCTCGATGGCCGCAGCTTCTGTCATGGGCGGGGAGGGTGGACTCCCTACCGCACTTTGCGGGTCGTCATGGGTTGCCGCTTCCTCGGTCACCGTAACCAAATCCGGATCCACTTCTTCTGGTGGTGGCGCATGGTGGGCGGTGCCGGCTTGCAAAAACGCGGGTCTTGTCATGATCGCGATCTCCTGGGCCTCTGTGTTAGTCGGCCCATAAACGAGTGATATACTATACCCGATAGCACCATTATGAATAGGAGTCCCTGGTGATACGTGCAAAATATAAGCACCCTTGGAGGATTCGGCCATCGGGTGTTTTTGTGGCGGCGGTCTTGTCCATGGTCACCCCATCGGCTTGGGCCGCTATGCCCGGTGTGGGCGTCGCGGGTTACTGCTATGCGACCGCGATGGGCCCCATCGCTTCGGCGACGGATGTGTCGGCGGTGTCCGCCCAGATCACCTCCCTGCAGAGTTCCTTGGCCATGCAGCTCCAGCGGCTGGGGGCAGCGGTTTCCGCGGGAAACCAGTCGCTCGCGAGTACCATCGATACCCAGTTCCGGCATGAGGACAACCTGCTGCAGAGGCTGTATGTTCAGTCGGACACGGCGCAGATCCGGGCGCAGACGGCGATCAACGAGAGTCCGAACAATACGCCGCAGAACATGTGCGATGCGCCCTCTATGGCGGCCGGCGTCCTGACAGGTGGGGCAACCGCGCGGGACCTGACGGGAACGATCAGTCAGGCGGCCGCCGCGCACGACAAGGGCTTCAGCCGGTCGAGTGATGAGGCACATACCATCATTTCCGCCCCCCAAGGCACCTACTCGACGCCTGTCATCTTCAATGGTGCCGGGACCATGACGACCGCCCAGATCGCGCAGGCGCACGACTGGATGCTGGCGGCCACCGCGCCAAATCCGCTGCCTATGCTGCCGACGGCCGATGCCGCGACCGCTGCGGGGATGCGCTACGCAGAGGCCGCGCGCATCGATAACGCGCGGCTGGTCGTGCCGCAGGAGACCATGGGGCTTGTGACATCGCTGCACGCACCCACGATCAATGTGGGCACCTGGGCGACCGATACATGGGATGCGATGACAGATCAGTCGTCGGGCGCGCCTCCGGGGGTTGTGAACGGCCGCATCAGCGACAACGCGCTCATACGTCTTCAGGTGGATAGCCGCTACGCGAACCCTTCATGGTATGGGGCGCTCATGCAAAAGGACACGGTAGGCGTTCTGCGCGAGATCGCGCTCATGGACGCCGTACGCATGCACATGCGCTACGAACAGTTGAGACTCACTGAGCGGATGGCCGTCATGATGGCGCAAGAGGTCTCGGAGGATGCCAATCGGGCCGCACGGCGCGAGGCGGGCGCCACATCCGCCCAGACAGGGGCCACGACCGTCGCGAGGGGCTCCTCGTGATGGACGTCGCAACGAAGGAAGACGGCTTGTCGGCGGAAGCGCGTGAGTGGCTGCAAGTGTTGTCACCCGAACTCGCCCGGGATATCGCCGGCATGGAAAGTGTCGAGTCCTGGCGGGT
>JAJYHH010000082.1 GCA_021784845.1 Pseudomonadota bacterium | reverse complement strand
CAGCGCCTGGCCCGCGGTTCCGGCGGTCGCGCCGCCGTACGGCACGCCATTGCCCGCAAAGCTCACATTGCCGGTGGAAAGACCGGTCCAGGCGAGAGTCATGCCCTCTGGCAAGGTCACCGTATTCTGCCCCGTCACCGGATCGGCGACCGCCTGGGTGCAATCCTGCGTGGCGAATGCATAGCCCGTGGCCGCAAAATTGACACAATAGCGCGCACCTTTGGTCATCGAATCGAGTTGCGCCAGGCGCACGGCAGCCGCGACTTCTTTGGCCACCGCCGCCGCATCGAGAGGCGCGGCGGGATCCCGGGACGCGACATCCGCGGCCAAAACGGCCGTGAGCACCAAAACGAGCACGAGCTCGATCAGCGTGTAGCCCTTCGGCATCACAACCCCCTGCCGCGCGGGGGCGGCGCCGCAGGCGAGACATCACGCGCCCGCCAGTGCGCCGAGGGTACGGTGGCGCGGCGCAGCGTGCGCAGCCACGCGTGGTAGCGGCGCGCCCCGGCGTCTGACGGATACCAGTAATCCTGTCCGGCGTCGAGCAGCGCTTGCGCGGCGCGGACATGATGGCGGGCCAGCAAAAGCCGTGCGCCAAGGATCCGTGCGGGATAAAAACGCGGGTCACGCGCAAGCGCCTCTCCCACGGCACGCAGGGCGGCGCGATGGGCACCCGGCCCCAGCCACGCGCGCTCCTGCGACAGCAGTTCGGCGCGGATGAGAAAGGTCTGCGGCTGCCAGGGATTCAGCTGCTGCGCGCGCGCCAGATCCCGCCAGGCCAGATGAACAAGCCGGCCCCGCGCGGAATCCTGCAGGGGCAGCGTGCGCGCCCAGTGCCGCAGCAGGTCGGCGTTCGTAAACCACAGATTGCTGAGATCGGGAAACCGGCGCTCGGCACGCACGAGGGTGCGGTCCGCCGAGGCAAGCCGTCCCTCGGCGGCTTGCGTGAAGGCCTGCCGGTAATCGAGCTGCGCAAGACCGACACTCGCGGCCATGGCCACCGCGCCCGCCGCCACCAGCACCACGATGGCGCGCAGCCCGCCTGCGGAAAAAAACCGGCCCGGACGCCAGCGGTACGGGCGGCCTTCGCCGACGAGATGATCGAGGCGGGCCAGACCAAGACCCGCGAGCAGCGTGATGGGCATCACATACAGATTGAAATCGACGATGCTATGCGCCGCAACCGCCAGCAGCCCCGCAAAGACCCCGGCCGCCTCCAGGCGGATGGCGGCGTCGCTGTGGCGTGCCCAGCCGCGCGCGAAGGTCACGGTGGCTGCAGCGAGCACGCCGGTCAGAAAGAAAAGTCCGATGATTCCGGCCTCTATGGCGATCTGCAGATAGTCATCATGGACATAAAAACCGGCGCTCGTGTCGCCCGGCAACCGGTAGGGCGGGTAGGCGAGGAAAAACGCGCCAAGCCCCACGCCGCGCCAGGGCGCTTGCAAAAACAGATGCCAGGCGCCACGCCAGATGACGAAGCGGCTGGCGCCGGCCGCAAGCGGGGAGGCAAGCGTACTGAGCCGCGCAAGCGCCGCGCCGCTTAGCACACCCTCGGCGGTGACCAGAGCGCCCGCGACCAGGCCCAAAAGACCCCACGGGGAACGACCCGCGCGGCGCGCAAGCCCGGTCAGCACCGCAAGGCCAAGCGCGAAACCCAGAAACGCCCCGCGTCCGCGGGTCAGAAACATCGTAAAGACGAGCAGAAAGAGCGCCAGCCACCAAAGGACGTCGCGCCTGGCCAAAGGACGCGCCAGCAGAAAGCCGGCAAGCGGCAGGCTGATAAGGTTCAGGAGCGCGGCAAACGAGTTGATGTTCTCGAACATGGCAGTCGGCCGCCCGCCCCAGACGGCGACCTGCAGCAAAGCGTAGACACACAGGACTACCGCCGAGATGACGACGGCCACTCCGCACTGCGGCCAGAAACGCCCGCCCCGCTCGGTGAGCGCATAACCGAAATAACCCAGACCAAGGGTCGACAGCCACCAGGCATTGAGAGCGCTCAAAGCCGGGGTGCGCGTCCAGAGAAGGGTTGCAAAGAGCCACAGGCAGAAGGCGGCAACGGCAACGCCAAGAAGTGTCACCCGGACCGGATACCCCGCCGCCGCAGACCAGAGCGCCGCACCGAACCAGATCGCCAGAAGGATAAAAACGGCCGCATACAGCGTCAGATGCAGGCCCTGAAAATACAAAGCAGCCCAGAACGCGCCGGCGACAAGAGGCAGCGCCGCTGCGTGCAAAAAACGGCCTTCACCGGGCGATGAAGGCCGCTCCTGTGCCAAAAGCCCATCCATACAACGGGCCTGGCCCTGCCACTAGCAGCCGGACGTCTCGACCGAAGCAAGTGGCGCGGTCGTTGAATCCGGGTTGTTGTAGACAACGCCGCAGCCTGTCAGGTTGTTCAGCAAAAAGGTATCACTGCCGGTTGCGCCGGTACTGGTCGGAATGAAATCCGAATAGTCCGAGAGCGCAAGCTGGATGCCAGTGGCGTCCGTCGTCGGATAGCCGTTTGCCATGGTCACCGTCTGCGATCCCATCGTCACGGAAGCCCCGGCCGACAGGTTGTTGGCGATCTGGTAGGCATGGGCCAGCGCCGCCGCGCTGCGCATGCCGCCCGCCAGGCCTTCCACCGCCGCCACGCGGGCGTCGGTCGTGACATTGATAAAGCGCGGCAACGCCGTTGCCGCCAGAATGCCGATGATGACGATCACAATAACGAGCTCTATGAGCGTAAAGCCTGATTCCTGCCGTTTCATACTTCCCCTCCCCTACATGGAAAAATTAGTTACCCCTCGCGCGCCAGACATACCGCGGCATCGGCACGAGACGAAGCCCCGCCACCTGCTCCCTGGCCCCTTTGCGCACAAACACAGCCTGTAACTGCCACCGGATCCGCCTGGGCCGCAAGGCGGTCTTCAGTCCTGCCGGATCGGCGGGCCTGTAGACCAGCATACGGTCAGTCCGGTCAAAATACCAAGTGCCAGGCTTGATCCGGCGCGACTTGGCACTTTCGACGACACCGACATAATTGCGTGGCGGCAGCGCCAAAAGCCGCATGGGATTGCGCCCGGTCCATGTGGCCAACCGCGCCATATGACCCTTGCCCATGGCTGAAGCAATAGTCATGCCAACGGCATCGCGCAGCACACCGATCGTGTTATTGAACGCAATGCGCTCGGCAAAGGCGCGCAGAACCCAGATACGGTCGACCGCAACGGCCATCAGCACCAGCACCAAAGTGCCCGCCACCGTCAGCTCGAATGCCGCGCGACGGCGCACGGGCTGCCGATATCTTGCGGCCGACGGCCAAAAGACCTTCGTCATCAGCCCCCCTGGTGCATGGCCGCACGCGCAAGATCCCACATCGGCAAGAACACACCAAGCGCCAGGATCAGAACCAGCCCCCCGATGGCCACGATCAGCAGCGGCTCGATGGTCGCGCTCAGGTTCTTCAGATCGTAATCGACCTCGCGCTCGTAGTATTCGGCCACATCGTTCATCAGGCTGTCGACCGCGCCACTCTCTTCGCCGACTGCGATCATCTGCAGGACCAGCGGCGGGAAGAGCCCGGCTACCTGCGCCGTGCGCGCCAGGGTTTCGCCGCGCTCGATGCCATCGCGCATCTGCAGGACGCGCGCGGCCACATACTCGTTGTCGACTGCGCGGCTGATCACCGTCAGGCCCTGCACGAGCGGCACACCGGTGCGGGACGTGATGGCGAGCGCGCGCGCAAAGCGCCCGAGCAGCGCGCGGTAAAAGATCGGTCCCACGACGGGCAGGCGCAGGCGCAGGCGGTGCCACCGGTAACGGCCCTCCGGGGTGCGCACATAGGCCCGCACGCCGGCTACCGCAAGCACCAGGAGCGCGGCCAGGTCATACCAGTAGGCCAGCGTGAAATGCGACACAGCGATCAGAAGGCGGGTCGCCCACGGCAGCGGCGCATGGAAGCTTGCATAGATGCGCGCAAAGGCCGGGATCACAAAGATATTGATGACAAAGACCGCGGCGACGATGGCGACCACCACAAAGAGCGGGTAGCGGCTCGCGGCACTGATACGGTCCCGGGTCTCCTGTTCGCGCTCCAGATACCCCGCAAGCTGCAGAAAACTCGCATCCAGAGTGCCGCTTGCCTCGCCGATCTGCACGAGGCTCACAAACAGGGTGGAAAAAACCCGCGGATGGCGCTTGAGGGCGGTCGTCAGATCGAGGCCTGCATCAAGCGCCTCGCTCAACTGTCCGAGGACTGCGGCAAGGGCCTGGTTGCTGGTGGAATCGCGCAGACCCCGCATCGCCTGCAGGATCGGCACACCGGACTTTGCCAGTGTGTGCATCTGCCGGCAAAAGAGGATGAGCTCCTTTAATTCGATGCGCTGCGCACCGAGCGGGCGACGCCATACCGACTCGACGGCACTGGCCACCGCGTGGATGTCGATCGGCGTAATACCGAGATTGAACAGTTGATTGGCGACGGTTTCGCTGCTGGCGGCCTCGACTATGCCGCTCACCGCCTCTCCCCGCGGATTGCGACCGCGGTACCGGTAGGCGCCCATATCAGCCGGTTCCGTACACGGCCCGCAGGGCCTCGTCCACAGTGGTTTTGCCGCGCGCCACCTGCGCCAGCGCCTCTACCTTCAGATGGCCAGAGGCAATCTGCGCGCTGGCCTCTTTCATGAAGACGTCCGGCTTGCCGCTTTGCAGCGCAACCGTCAGGGGTTCATCGATCTCCAAAAGCTCGTAGATGCCGATGCGGCCGCGAAAGCCGGTGTGGTGGCAAAAGGCGCACCCGCGCCCCCGGCGCAGCATGAACGGTTCGCCGCCACCCAGGGCATCGCGCAGAAGCGCCGTTTCCGCCGGTGTCGCCGGCACGTCCTCGGCGCAGCTGTCGCAGACGCGGCGCACGAGGCGCTGAGCCAGGACACCCCGCAAGGACGCGGCCACGAGGTAGGGCTCGGCACCCATATCCATGAGCCGCAAGGCGCTGGAGGCTGCGTCATGCGTATGCAGGGTAGACAGCACCAGATGTCCTGTCATGGCCGCACGCAGGCCGATCTCGACAGTCTCGGTATCGCGCATCTCGCCGACCAGGACAATGTCCGGATCCTGGCGCAGAAAGGCGCGCAGCACGCGCGCAAAGGACAGATCGATCCGCGGGTTCACCTGGACCTGATTGACCCCTTCCAGGCGGTATTCGACCGGATCCTCGACCGTCAGCAGCTTGCGGCCGGGGTCGTTTAGGTGCGCCAGCATGGCGTAGAGGGTAGTGGTCTTGCCGCTGCCCGTCGGACCGGTTACCAGCACCATGCCATGTGGCCGGCCAATGAGCGCGCGCAGCCGTTCGAGCAGCGGATCCGGCATGCCGAGGCGGTCCAGGGAGAGGATGCCCGTCGATTGATTGAGCAGCCGCATCGCCACCGACTCACCATCCTGGACCGGCAGCGTCGACAGGCGCACGTCGATCCGCGCCTCGCGCACACGCACCTGGCACCGGCCATCCTGCGGCAGCCGCTTTTCGGAAATGTCGAGGCCGGTCATGAGCTTTAGGCGCGACACCAGCGCCTGTGCGATGCGCCGGTCGGCCACCGTCTGCACGCGCAATTCCCCATCGATGCGGAAACGGATGCGCAGCGCCTTTTCGTCGGGCTCGATGTGGATGTCCGATGCATGGACCTGGACGGCATCCTCGAACACGGTCTGCAGGAGCTTGACGACGGGCGCGTCGGTGGCCGCCTCGGTGGCGCCAAGACCGAGATCCACGTCGTAGGCCGCAAGTTCCTGCTCGAGCTCGGCGGCAAGACCACTGATCTCTTCCGTGCGGCGGTAGACGACATCGATCGCCTTCAGGAGATCCGTCTCCTTGACGACCGCGGGCCGCAGCGGCTGGCGCAGCAGCCGACCGATCTCATCATAAGCAAAGAGATCGATCGGGTCGGCAAAACCCACGAGGACGGCCTCGTCTTCTCTTGCGAGCGCAATGGCCCGGAAACGCCGTGCGTGGGCCTCGGGGATCAGGCGCACCACCTCGGGCTGGAATGTGTAGTGGCGCAGATCGACAAGGGGAATGTTGAGCTGGCGCGACAGGAAATCGAGCAGCTGATCCTCGGTCAGGAAGCCGTTTTCGATCAGTACCCGCCCAAGCCGGCGCCCGCTTCTGCGCTGATCGGCGAGCGCGGCGTCGAGCTGGCTGCGCGAAATCACCTTGTGCTCAAGCAACAGATCCCCGAGACGGACCTTGCGGGGCCGTACCGCGGCCGGCTCAATCATAATGCCCCCTTAAGGCTGTATACTGTATGAAACAGCATTCCCCTAGAAAAAACCACACCAGAAGAGCCTGGCATGACCAATCCGGCCGCCGACAGCCTCCATGTCGTCTTGTTCGAACCGGAAATTCCCCCCAATACCGGCAATGTCATCCGTCTGTGCGCCAATACGGGCGCGCAGCTGCATCTCGTCGGGCCGCTTGGCTTTCGGCTGGAAGACCGTCTCCTGCGCCGCGCCGGGCTCGATTACCACGAATGGGTGACGCTCACCGTCCATCCTTCTCTCGAGGACTTCACCTGCCAGGTGGCGCCGCGGCGCTTATGGGCATTCACCACCCACGCGACCCGCCGTTACGACGAACCCGACTACCAGCCAGGCGATGCCCTCCTGTTTGGGCCGGAGTCCCGGGGGTTACCCAAGGCCTGGCTTGACGCGCACGGCGCCGAGCGCTGCCTGCGCATTCCCATGCGCCCCGGCAACCGCAGCCTCAACCTGTCCAACGCAGTTGCCATCGTTGTGTTCGAGGCGTGGCGCCAGCGCGGTTTTGCCGGCGGCCTCTGACTGGAAAATGCCCGCGCCGATCCCCATATCGGGGGCAGGAGGCCTTATGGCGAACACCAAAATGGCAAACACCAAACTGCTCGTATGTCCCCACTGTGGACAGCGCAACCGCGTGCCGGCTGAGCGCTTTGCCGATCAGCCCCGCTGCGGCGGCTGCCACCAGCCGTTGTTCTCCGGAGCACCCATCAATGTCGACGAACGGTCGTTCGCAGCCCAGGTTCAGGGCACCGACCTGCC
>JAJYHH010000012.1 GCA_021784845.1 Pseudomonadota bacterium | reverse complement strand
ATAGACCGGCATCTGCCGGAGTCCTTTACAGACAAGAAACGGACAGTCGCAGTTGACCGGTACCTCATCTTGCACGAAACGGTCGAAAAATCCCTGATCGACGGGCTCGACTTGCATTATCTGCATGCGCACCAGATCGCCACCCGTGCCGAAGAAGCGGCGGTCCGCGCCGATCGCGTGTCCTGGCGCGCCTATGATCATTTCATGCAGCAATTTGTCAAAACCATCGGCGACGAACGGCTCGTTCTCGTACCCGAAGACCTGGATTTCAAACCGTACCGCGATGAGCATGACCGGGAACTGATGGAGCGGATGCGCAATGCCGAGGCGTCCGGACCGGTTGCACCGTAAGGCTCGCAGAAGTCCGGGCGCGTGACCGGCGCGCGGCTGCACGCATCCGCCGCCCGGCCCGGCGCTCCGCTTACGCCGACCGGAACAGAGCGACGAAATCCCCGACGTACTCGATCGCCATGTAAAGGCCGACCACGGCGACGATGCCTGAAAAGACATAATTGAGCAGGCGACCTTTCCGCGCGATGTGGCTCGCCGCTCCGGCCCCGACCCAGCCTCCGACGACACCGCCAAGCAGGAACTCCGCCCCGATCAGCCAGCTCACGAGCCCCGAAGCCGCGTAAGAGAGCGTGGTGGTCAGACCAAACACACCCACCGCCAGCAGCGATGTTCCAACCGCCTCGAGCATGCGCATGCCCGTAGATTTCACGAGGCCTGGAACCACCAGAAAACCGCCACCGATTCCGAAAAATCCGGCGAGCACACCCACCCCAAAGCCCGTACCCACCACACGGCCTGCGCCGTATCCAGGCGTTTTGGCCAGGGTAGCCAGCTTGACCGGCCGCGCCATGCGCGCCGCCACAAACAGCATCAGCAGGGAAAAGAGAAAGAGCAGCGCATGCCCGTCAACGCGTTTGCCGACAGCCGCACCAATCAGCGCACCCAGACCACCGGCCACCGCGAAATACCAGCCTACCCGCCAACGGACATTGTCGCGGCGCGCATGGGGCACCAGATTGGCGAAGGCGTTGAGCGCCACCGCAAGCGCGGTGGTGCCGATCACCACATGCGGTTGATGGACGCCTACGACGTAAATCAGCAGCGGTACCGCAAGGATAGAGCCGCCACCGCCGATGAGACCGAGGGAAAACCCGACGATCGAGCCCGATACCATACACAAAATCTGCTGCACACCGGTCAATATCATAGGCCGCCCCGTCCCGCCCCTTAAGCCTGTTACATCTTGCCTTGACTGTGTACCATGGACACACGCGAACCGCCACGGATGATCGTCATCCCTGCGCCCTGGCGACAACAGACAGACGACAACACCTCCACGCACAAGCATGGAACTTCGCAGACGCATCGGACTCAGACAGACTAGCTCATGGAAACCCACGCACGACCATATAGTTGGTCCCGGCCCTGCTTCTTTGGCGCGGCCGGGAAGACGCTTCGCCGGCAACTGCGGCCGCATCATGCGGCGCGCTGACGTGCGCGCCTCTTCTGGCAACCGGCCGGATGGGCTGCGCACCGGCCTCCTCCGGGGGTGATGCGGATGGCCAGGAAACGCGCCATCAGACGCCGCCTGCGCCTCTGGCTCGGAGCGGTCCTGTTTGCCCTCGCCTTCAACGGGGTGATCGGAGTCGCGCTGTGGACGTGGTGGGTCTGGCAGCAGCTGCCGCCGGTCGCCGCCCTGCAGGACTGGCATCCCGAGGAACCGCTGCGCATCTACGCGGCCAACGGCAAACTCCTGCAGGTTGCGGGCCCGCAGATCCGCTATGCACTGCCGCTTGCCAAAATCCCGGTGAGATTGCAGCAGGCCTTCATCGCCGCCGAGAACGCGCATTTTTACAGCCACAACCCGCTCTATTACCCTGTCAGCTATCCAGGAATCGCGCGCGCCGCCTTCGTCGACATCGTGCACATGGCGCCCCTCCAGGGCGCGAGCACCATCACCGAACAGGTGGCGCGCAATTTCTACCTGAGCCCCCGGAAAACGCTGAGCCGCAAGGTCGCGCAGATCCTGCTCGCCTACAAGCTCGCCGATCACCTCACGCGCGCGCAGATCCTGGATCTGTATCTGAACAAGATCTATCTGGGGCAAGGCGCTTACGGCGTACAGGCGGCGGCACACATCTATTACGGCAAGAAACTCAAGCGGTTGTCGCTCGCCCAGATGGCGACCCTTGCCGGCCTGCCGGCTGCACCCACCCTCTTCAATCCCGTCGAACATCCGCACCGCGCGCGCTGGCGGCGTGACTATGTCCTTCGCCGCATGGCTGCGCTCGGTTACATCAGCCGCGCCGCTCTTGAGGCGGCTCTCGCACAACCCGTACGCACGGATTATCACGCGCCAGCCGATGACATCGCACCCTATGCCACTAACTGGATCCGGCAGTGGCTCGAAACACGCTACGGCGCCAACTTCACGTATCGGCGTGGCTTGCGGGTTTACACCACCATCGAACCCGACGATCAGCGCGCGGCTGATCACGCTGTTGCCATCGGCCTTGAAAATTATGCGATGGGTCTAGACAGTCTGGATCCAAAGAGCTGGCACGGGCCGGTGGCCATTCTCCATGGCCTGGCGCTGCGGCGCGCGGCTGCCGGCCACCGGCCATCCTCGTTGCCCGCGCACAATCCGGCCAACCTCCATTGGGGCGTCGTACTGGCAAGCAATGCCCGCACCGCACGCGTGGCCATCGAGGGGCACATGGCCTCGTTGCGTCTGCGGGCCGTGCGCTGGGCGCGCGCCACCCCCGGCGGCCCCCCGCCCGACCGGGTCGACGCCGTCTTGCAGCGCGGTGATCTGATCTGGCTGCGCCACTATGTCGCCGCCACGGCCGCTGGCGCCCGCAATCCCGTCTGGGGCGTGCGTGTGTGGCACCGCGTGCCTGCAGGGGGCTGGCAGTTGACACAGATACCGCACGTTCAGGGAGCGCTGGTGTCGCTCGACAGCCGCAGCGGCGCCATCCTTTCACTGGTCGGCGGCTTCAGCTACGAACTCAGCCATTTCGATCGCGCCCTGTACGCCTACCGCCAACCCGGCTCGGGCTTCAAGCCCTTCGTCTATGCCGCCGCCATGGACGGGCCGGCCCTGGCGGCCGCGGGCAACCGCCACTACCTGACCCCGGTGACGCTGATCAAGGACACGCCACTTGCCATCCACATGCCAAACGGCAAGGTCTACCGGCCCGTGAACTACAGCAACACCTTCTCCGACACGCCGTTCCCCGTGTGGGAAGATCTGGCCGACTCGCACAATGTGCCGAGCGTACGGCTCCTCATGCACATCGGCATTCCCTATGCGGTTCAATACGTGCACCGCATGGGCTTCCCGCTCAAGCAGATTCCGGCGGTGCCCTCCATGGTGCTTGGCTCGGGGGACTTCACGCCGATCCAGATCGTGCGTGGCTACGCGACCTTCGCAAGCGGCGGCTTCCTGCCCAACCCCTATCTCATCTCACGCATCCAGACGGCAAGCGGGCGCAGCCTGTCGCTGCACGACTGCCCTCTCGGATACGCCCCGCCGCCACCGGGCACGGCTCCGGCCATTCCGCCTGGCGTTGCGTTTTTGCTGACGCGCATGATGGAACACGTCATCCGCTCGGGAACCGGGGTGGCCGCACAGCTGCTCGACGACCCGGATCTGGCCGGCAAGACCGGCACCACCAACACCGAGAACAACGCGTGGTTCACCGGCTATAACCCGCAGGTTGTCACCACAGTCTGGGTGGGCTACGACGACAACAAAACGATGGGACAATGGGCCGCGGGCGCCCGCGAAGCCCTGCCGGTCTGGATCCACTACATGAAAACGGCCGTGCGCGGCCAGGGCAATCTGCGGTTCCCGCGGCCGCTTGATGTCGTGCAGGCCCGCTATGACCCGCAGACGGGCCGGCTGACGGACTCACGTTCGGGTAAGGTCGGGGACTTCCTTGCCGGCTATATGCCACCCCGGTCGGGAGCGGGCAGCATAGGTCATCTGCTGCACGCCTTCATGGGACTCTTTTAGCCCAATATGTGCCCGGGCAGAAAGGCCTTGAGAGCGGCCGTGGCCGCCTCAAGGCCGCTGGCATCGGCCGCGCGCGCCGTGATGTGGGCCACCTTGCGGCCAGGACGCACGGCCTTGCGGTAGTCGTGCCAATGGGCTCCGGGGACCTTCAGCACCGCCGCCGGATCCGGCAGATGGCCGACGCAATTGAACATGACTGTGTGGCCGACAGAGACCGTCTCGCCCAGGGGCCAGCCCACGATCGCACGCAGGTGATTTTCAAACTGGCTCGTTTCGCTGCCCTCGATGGTCCAGTGTCCCGAATTGTGTACCCGTGGCGCCATTTCGTTGGCGAGCAGGCGATCACCGACTTCAAACAGTTCGAGGGCAAGCACGCCGACGTAGTCGAGCTCACGCAGCAATACCTCCATGTACGCATAGGCCTGCGCCGTCCTGGGGTCTCCAGGGCGGCCGCGCGAAGAGGCCAGCACACCGCGGTCATGGACGTTTTCGGACAACGGGTAAAAGCGTGTGTCGCCGGTGCGCCCACGCACCGCGATGACCGACAGCTCACGCCCGAAATCGACAAACGACTCCAGAATCAGATCCGGTCCGGACAGTTTTTCCCAGGCGGCATCCAGGTCCGCTTTGTCGCGCAAAACCATCTGCCCCTTGCCATCATAGCCAAACCTGCGGGTCTTCAGGACCGCGGGCAGACCCAGTGCCGCGACCGCTTCCGTCAGATCCGCGCGGCTGCCGACGGCCCTGTACGCCACGGTCGGAATCCCCAGCCGGTCAAAAAGCGACTTCTCGTGAAGACGGTCACGGGCGCAGCTGAGCGCGAGCGCGCCGGGAAACACGGTCATGTGCTGGGCCAGGTACTCGATCGTCACTGGCGGCACATTCTCGAATTCGTAGGTTGCGACATCGGCGGACGCCACCATCCGGCGCAAAAGGGCCTGATCGTCGTATTCCCCCCGCCAGTGCCGCCCGGTGCCTGCGGCGCTCACGTCCACACCGGGATCGATAAAGATGCATTCGATCCCAAGCGGCCGACCCGCAAGCGCCAGCATGCGAGCCAACTGCCCGCCGCCGATGATGCCAACGATCATGCCGGTTTCCTGGGATCTGGCCGCGCGAGGACACTGTCGGTCTGATTCTGGCGAAACACCAGAAGCGCTTCGCGAATCGCCCCCTGCTCGAGAGCCAGAATGCTCGCTGCCAGCAACGCGGCGTTGATCGCTCCGGCCCGGCCAATGGCGAGTGTTCCGACCGGCACACCGGCTGGCATCTGCACGATGGACAGCAGCGAATCGAGCCCATTTAAGGCCTGCGACTGGATCGGCACACCCAGCACCGGCAGCACCGTCTTGGAGGCCACCATGCCGGGCAGGTGAGCGGCGCCCCCGGCGCCTGCGATGAGCACCTTCAGTCCACGCGCCGCGGCGCTGCCTGCGTATTCAAACAGCAGATCCGGCGTCCGGTGCGCCGAAACGACACGCACCTCATGCGCCACGCCGAGTTTTTCGAGCATCTCGGCGCCATGCGCCAGGGTTTCCCAATCCGACACCGAACCCATGATCAGACCCACAAGCGGCAACATGCGGTCATCCCTCTTCTTTCGGGCCCTCGTGAGCCCCTTGGCCATCACAGCGAGATTCGTACTTTAAGCGCTCGAAGAACCCGGCGCCACCCATGGGCCGGCTCCAGGCGGCAAGCCGCGGCCCGTGGAGGGCCACGGAGCCAGGCACTGAAGGACGCGGTTTGCGCCTGCGCGCCCGCCGCACATCCCGCGCTGCCCGCACCGTCTTGCCCCCGCCGATCCCGGTTTCGCCCCCTTCACAGCCCGCAGACGACCTCGACCATGGCGCTTGTCACCTGCGACAGGTCATCTGCCGTCATCACATAGGGCGGCATGAGATAGAGCAGGCGGCCGAAAGGTCGCAACCAGACCCCGGCCTCGACCAGCTGGCCGGTCACGCGGCGCACGTCGACAGGCTTCCTGGTCTCCACCACGCCGATCCCTCCCAGAACGCGCACATCGGCTACCGCCCCCACGCTGCGGGCCGGCGCAAGCTCGACACGCAGCTGCTCTTCCAGGGCGGCTATGCGCGCCGGCCAGGCGGATGCCGCCAGGAGATCGAGGCTCGCGGCAGCGACCGCGCAGGCCAGCGGATTGGCCATGAAGGTCGGACCATGCATGAGGCGGCCCGCCCCACCCTGCCCGATCGCCCCGGCGACGGCCTCTGTCGTGATGGCTGCGGCAAGACTCATGTAGCCGCCTGTCAGCGCCTTGCCGATGCACAAAATATCGGGCCGCACGCCGGCGTGATCGCAGGCCCAGAAACGCCCTGTGCGGCCCAGTCCTGTCGCAATTTCGTCGGCAATGAGCAACACGTCGTAGCGGTCGCACAACGCGCGCGCCGTGCGCACATACTCGGGATGGTAAAACCACATGCCGCCTGCGCCCTGCACGACTGGTTCGAGAACGACAGCGGCAATCTCCCCGTGGTGGCGCGCGAGCAGGTGCTCGAGCGCGTCGGCATCCGCCGGCTGCCAGGTCTCACCAAAACGGCAGGCGGGTCGCGGGGCGAACATCTGCCGGGGAATCATATCGGCGTAAAGCTGGTGCATGCCGGTCACCGGATCGGACACCGACATCGCGCCGAGCGTGTCCCCATGGTAACCGCCGGCGAGAGCCACAAACCGGTGCTTGCATGGACGATCGCGCGCCTGCCAGTACTGCACGGCCATCTTCAACGCGACCTCGATTGCCACGGAACCCGAATCGGCAAAAAAAACGCGATCGAGCCCGGTGGGCGTCAAGGCCACCAGACGCCGGCCCAGGCCGACTGCGGCGGCATGAGTCAAACCGCCGAACATGACGTGCGCAAACTGATCCAGCTGCCCGGCCAACGCCGCATTCAGCAGTGGGTGATTGTAACCATGGATCACCGCCCACCATGACGCCATGCCGTCTATGACCGTACGGCCATCGGCCAGGGTCAGCCGTACGCCTTGCGCGGCCACCACGGGATAGGCAGGCGCCGGATCTTGCATGGAGGCATACGGATGCCATAGATGCATCCGGTCAAAGTCCGCCCCCGCCACCCAGTCGTCTGGCGCCACGCTCATGTCCGGGTCCCGGCCAGTCGCCACTGCAGATTCATGCCGGCCCGGAATGGCACACCGGGTTGCGTGCCGAAAGACACCGTCTGCGGCACAGCAGACGCGCAGCGCTCCAGACACACGGTACCGGTATTGCGGGGCAGACGATAGAAATCGGCACCGAAATGGCTCGCAAACCCTTCCAGGCGTGCCAGCGCCCCCGCCTCGGCAAAGATCTCCGCATACAACTCCAGAGCGGCATGCGCGGTGTATATACCGGCACACCCGCAGGCGCTCTCCTTGGTGGAGCGCGTGTGAGGCGCGCTGTCGGTGCCAAGAAAAAACCGCGGATGACCACTGGTGGCGGCGGCCACCAGCGCCCTGCGGTCTTCTTCCTTCTGCAGGAGCGGCCGGCAATAGTGATGCGGGCGGATGCCGCCTTCGAACAACGCATTGCGATTGAGCAGCATGTGGTGGGCGGTTATGGTGGCCGCAAGCCGCGGTGGCCCGGCACTGACAAATGCCGCGGCAGACGCCGTCGTAATGTGTTCCATGACAACGCGCAACCGGGGGAAATCAGCAAGCAATGGCGCAAGGACGCGCGCAACGAACAGCTCTTCGCGGGCAAAAACATCGACGTCGGCATCCACGACTTCGCCATGCACAAGCAGCGGCATGTCGTGACGCTCAAGCGCCGCCAGCACCGCGTCGCACCGGCGCAGATCGGCGACACCCTGGTCCGAATTGGTGGTTTGACCGGCCGGATAATATTTGACAGCGGTAATGAGCCCGGAAGCGGCGGCCTCCTCAATATCGGCAACCGTAGTGGCCGCAGTCAGGTACAGAGTCATAAGAGGCGTGAAATGCGCCCCCGGCGGCACACAGGCGAGGATGCGCCCGCGATAGGCGCGCGCCGCCGCAACGGTGGTCACGGGCGGATGGAGATTGGGCATGATGATGGCGCGGCGAAAGCGCTGGATGGTGTCAGGCAGCACCGCTGCCAGCATCGCGCCATCGCGCACATGCAGATGCCAGTCATCGGCCTGCGCCATCGAAAGGCGCACAGGCATGCCATCCCGTTCTTCTATCTCCATACAACTCCCGTCCGGTCAGCGGGCTTCGGCGCAAGCGCGCCGCAAACGATCATGGATCCCCGCCCATTCGCCGGCATCAGGCAGCGCCTCGGCAAGAATCACATCACAATGGCCTTCATCGAGCAGCCGCAGTGCGCCGTAGAGCTGCTGCGCGACCGTATCCCTCTCCCGGGGCAGGAGATAACACAGGCATCCCGGGGGAACCACCACCCGCCCGGTTGCGAGAATCGCCACCTTCTCGCCGCGCGCCATCCGTCGCTGCGCCTCCAAAGCGAGTTCTGCTGCCGGCCAGAGGCGGACAGGCGTATGCGGCGCATAGTGCGAAGCGAGGCTTCCCGGTACGCGCGGGGCGCCCCCGGCCGGCCCCGCGAGCTCCTCGCCCAGAATCTCCTCGATCGCCCGGGCGTCGATGATTCCCGGACGCAACAGTCGCGCCCGCGCTCCACTCAAATCGATTATCGTGGATTCGATGCCCACCCGGCAGGGGCCGCCATCCACAACCGGCACGCCGTCCCCAAATTCGTGGAACACGTGATCCGGGGTCGTCGGACTGACACATCCGAAGCGGTTGGCCGACGGTCCGACCAGGCCGTCGCCACACGCCTTGATCAGGGAAAGTGCCACGGGGTGACTGGGCACGCGCACAGCCACGGTATCCTGGCCGCCCGTGATGAGCATCGACACATCCGCCCGCCGCCGCAAGACGAGCGTCAGCGGCCCGGGCCAGAAACGGTCCGCCAGTCGCCGGGCCGCTTCCGGCACCGCCGCCGCGAACCGTGCGACCGCGTCGGCATCCGCGACATGCACGATCAGGGGATGGGACGCGGGCCGCCCCTTTATCGCAAACACCCGCCTGACCGCAGCGTCGTCGGCGGCGATCGCTCCCAGCCCGTAGACCGTTTCGGTGGGAAAAGCGACGACGCCACCGCGCGCCAGGATTTCGGCGGCCACTCCCACCGGCACCGGCCGCATGACCTGCGCCGCAGATTCATTTTTCAGCCCATCCTTCACGCCACCATCTTACACCAGTTGGTGGGCGGCCAAGGCGCCTCTCGCCCGTGGCCCGGAAAGTCGGCCGTGGCCGCCACCCCAAGGTCGCAACCGCAGCCATGAAGCCTGCGGCGCGATCCGGCGCATCAACCTCGTGCGCGCCAGGGCCTGCCCGGGATGCCCGCCGACAACGGGACGGCGGGATATGGAGTAGCCAAAGCCGCGGGCACTCTCGTCGCCTGCCGGACCTGGCCGGTGTGACGCACCTGCGCACACCAGCCGTCGCACAGCGTCACCATGCGGCCTTATCTGGACCCCCCGCGGCACGCATACACCGAGAATCAGTGGATTCTTTCTAAAGAAACGGGAAGGGACGGGAAGTGGCGGAGAGAGAGGGATTCGAACCCTCGATGGAGCTTTTGACCCCATACTCCCTTAGCAGGGGAGCGCCTTCGACCGACTCGGCCATCTCTCCAGGGTGCGTGGCACAGCATACCCGCTGAACGGCCGCGGGGGAAGGGTTGCCCTGCTACTCCTTGGCTTCCGCCTCGGTTTCGCCGCCCCCTTCCTTTTCCTTCTGGATGCGATCGTAGATTTCTTCCCGGTGAACCGGCACATCCTTGGGGGCGTTGACGCCAATCCTGACCTGGTTGCCCTTGATGCCGAGGACTGTCACCTGCACCTGATCTCCAATATTCAGGGTTTCACCAATCCGTCTCGTTAGTATCAGCATTGTCGCCGCTCTCCTTGTTGCTCCAGTCCTCTGTTTGTACACCCCATAAGCCCCGGGCCTTGCGGTTTTCCTGCCTGGCTCCCGTCTTTTTCACCCGGCCATGCAACCGGACACCAGTCCGGTCTTTGCAGCTTTTATGCCAACTATGCGGCGGCCCCGGACCCGTTCTCGGCATCCAGTCCAAACGCGCTGTGGAGAGCGCGCACCGCGAGCTCCAGGTACTTCTCTTCCACCACAACGGATATCTTGATCTCTGACGTCGAGATCATCTGGATATTGATCCCCTCCCGCGCCAGCACCTTAAACATGGTGCTCGCAATGCCGGCATGCGAACGCATGCCGACTCCGACAACCGAGATCTTCGCAATGCGCTCGTCGCCCTGGATATCACGGGCATGCAGTTCAGCCGCGATCTTCGTCAGAATCTCGCGCGCCTTGCGATAGTCCGTGCGCGGCACGGTGAAGGTGAAATCCGTCGTGCCATCCGCGCCTATGTTCTGGATGATCATGTCGACATTGATGGCGGCGTCAGCCACGCCGCCGAGGATGCGATAGGCGACCCCCGGCTGATCCGGCACGCCCTTGACCGTCAACTTCGCCTCGTCGCGACTAAAAGCGATACCCGAGATCAAAGCCTGCTCCATCTGTGTTTCCTCATACGTGATAAGCGTTCCGGGACCGTCCTCAAAAGAGGAAAGAACCCGCAAGGGCACGCGATACTTTCCGGCGAATTCGACCGAGCGGATCTGCAGCACCTTGGCCCCCAGACTGGCGAGCTCGAGCATTTCCTCGACGGTGATGCGCTCCAGCCGGCGCGCCTGGGGACAGACCCGCGGATCGGTCGTGTATACGCCATCCACGTCTGTGTAGATCTGACATTCATCGGCCTTGAGCGCCGCTGCCATCGCCACCGCCGTCGTGTCCGATCCGCCGCGACCCAGCGTCGTAATGTTGCCGCTCTCGTCGACGCCCTGGAATCCGGCGATCACGACCACGCGACCGCGCGCCAGATCCTGGCGGACCCGCTCGCCATCGATATCAACGATCCGGGCCTTGCCGTGCACATTGTCGGTCAGGATATGCACCTGGCCACCCGTATAGGACCGCGCCGGGCAACCGATGGCCTCCAAAGCCATGCTAAGGAGCGCAATCGTCACCTGCTCGCCCGTAGCCAGCAGCACATCCAGTTCCCGCGCGGTGGCGTCGACACTGATGCCCCTGGCCAGCTCCAGAAGACGATTGGTCTCTCCGCTCATCGCCGACACGACGATGACCATGCTGTGGCCCCGATCCCGCTCGGCCTTTACACGCCTGGCAACCGCCTGGATCCGTTCGACAGAACCTACGGACGTACCGCCAAATTTCTGCACCAGCAAAGACATAGTTCCGACCGCATCGAGAGAAAGACGCGCAGATTACCCCTTCCTTCCCTCGCGTGTAAATGTGCGCGCCACGAAGGGGGCGCCTAGCTCAGGCGTTCGCGGATGAATGTCCGGGCACGATCCAGGGCCGCATCCACTCCGGCCACCCCTGCGCCGCCCGCCTGCGCCAGATCCGGCCGCCCTCCACCCTTGCCCCCTACTTCCGCAGCGGCCACGTTGACGACCTCCGTGGCCTTGATGCGCGCGACCAGGCCCGGCGTCACCCCCGCGATCAGCGTGGCCCGCTCCCCGGCCACCGAGGCGAGCACGATCACCGCCTCGCCCAGCTTTTCCTTCAAGCGGTCGACGGCCTCGCGCAGACCTTTGGCGTCGCCCTCGAATCGAGCCACCAGAACAGATACCCCGGCCCAGGTTTCGGCCCGCGTGGCCAGATCAGCACTTGCGCCCTGCTCCATCCGCGCCTGCAGGCGCGCCACGTCCCGTTCCGCGGCATCGGCCCGCGTCCGCAGGCGCTGCACCTTGTCGACGATCTCATCGCGCGAACCACCGACTGCGGCAGTCACACTCTCGAGGCGCTCTTCCAGCTCGCGCACATAATCAAGTGCGGCCGATCCGGCCACGGCCTCGATCCGCCGGATTCCCGACCCCACCGCACTTTCGCCGACGATCTTGAAACACCCGATATCGCCCGTGCGTGCCACATGGGTACCTCCACACAGCTCGGTCGAAAAGGCGCCCATGCCCACGACGCGCACTTCCTCGCCATATTTCTCGCCAAACAGCGCCATCGCCCCCTTGCCCAGCGCGTCGGCGAGAGCCATTTCCTCTGTCACGACCGGTGCATTGGCGCGCACCGCGGCATTGACCATATCCTCGAGGCGCCCTCGCTCGGCGCCGGTCAGAGGCTGCGGATGACTGAAATCGAAGCGCAGCCGCTCGGGCGTTACGAGTGACCCCCGCTGCGCGACATGCCCGCCCAGCGTAGCCCGCAATGCCGCATGCAAAAGGTGAGTGGCGGAATGATGAATGGCCGTCGCCGTCCGCCGGCACGTGTCGACGCGGGCCTCCAGCACATCGCCCGCGCGCACGACCCCTTCCGTCACCCGCCCTATGTGCGCAAACCCCTTGCGCGTGTCTTCGACGACAAACCGGCATCCGTCCGCCTCGAGTACACCCTGATCGCCGATCTGGCCGCCGGATTCGGCGTAAAACGGAGTCTGGTCCAGAAAGACGATACCCTCTTCGCCGGCCCCTAGCGCATCGATCGTTTCCCCGCCGCGTGCAAGCGCCCGTATGCGCACAGGCATGGTGACAGCCTCGTAACCATGGAAAACCGTGGCGCCCGCCACGACGCTGTGCTCGCCGTGAAAGCTCTGCGCGGCCCGGGCGCGTTCCCGCTGTGCCGCCATAGCCCGCTCGAACCCTTCCATGTCTACCGAAAGCCCGCGCTCACGCGCGATGTCGTTTGTCAGATCAACCGGGAATCCGTAGGTGTCGTACAGACGAAACACCGTCGCGCCCGGAATGACCGTCCCCTTCAGGTCGGCCAGATCCTGGTCGAGGAGCCGCAATCCCTGTGCCAGCGTCTCTGCGAACCGCTCCTCCTCCTGTCGCAGGACCGCCTCGACATGCGCCCGCTGCTCGACCAGCTCGGGATAGGCATCTCCCATCTGCTCGGTAAGCGGCGCCACCAGACGGTAAAAGAACACGTCCCGCGCGCCCAGGCGGTGACCATGCCGCAAAGCGCGCCGGATGATGCGCCGCAGCACGTAGGCGCGGCCTTCGTTGCCTGGCGTCACCCCGTCGGTCACGAGAAAAGCGGCCGCGCGGATGTGGTCGGCAATCACATTGAGGGATTTGTCGTGCCGGTCCGCCACACCCAGCTCGGCGGCGGCCGCGCCGGTCAGCGCCTGAAACAGGTCGGTTGCGTAATTGCTCGTGACGCCCTGCATCACGGCTGCCATACGCTCAAGGCCCATGCCGGTATCGACCGACGGCCGGGGCAGCGCGTGCAGCTGTCCGCTCTGGTCACGATCGTACTGCATGAACACAAGATTCCAGATCTCGACATACCGGTCGCCGTCGGCATCCGGTGACCCGGGTGGCCCGCCCGGCACCGCCGGACCGTGGTCATAGAAAATCTCCGAGCAGGGCCCGCAGGGGCCCGTATCCCCCATCGACCAGAAATTGTCAGAAGCACCGATGCGGCTGAAACGCGCAGGATCGATGCCGACGCCGTCTAGCCAGATCGACGTGGCCTCGTCGTCTTCCTCGAACACAGTGACCCACAGCCGGTCTGGCGGAAGCTTCAGGTCCCCGGTGAGGAATTCCCAGGCGAAATGGATGGCTTCGGTCTTGAAGTAGTCACCAAAGCTGAAATTGCCCAGCATCTCGAAGAAGGTATGATGTCGCGCCGTATAGCCGACATTCTCGAGATCGTTGTGTTTGCCGCCCGCGCGCAGGCAGCGCTGGGCACTCACCGCCCGGTGGTAGGGGCGCTGTTCGCGACCGAGAAACACGTCCTTGAACTGGACCATGCCCGCGTTCGTAAAGAGCAGACTCGGATCGCTCCCCGGCACGAGCGAACTGCTCGGCACGATCTGATGACCGCGGGTAGCGAAAAACTGCAGGAAGCGCTGACGGATCTCGGAACTTTTCATAGATCTCTATTTTTTACAGGATTTGTGCTGTAGACCGCATGATCGATCTGCTCAAAGCTAAAGCCGCGGCCCTGCAGGAACCGTGCCTGACGGGCCCGCTCGCTGCGTTCATCGGGCAATGCGGCGCCAAAACGCTTACGCCGGGCCGCGCAGGCCCGTTCCAGCCAGGCGTCATCGTGCATGCGCAACAGGTCGTGGATCAGGTCCTCTGCGACACCCTTTGTCTTCAGCTCCATCTGGATGCGCAGCGGCCCCACCCCCTGCTCCGCCCGCACGCGCACACGGCTCTCGCCGTAGCGAAGATCGGAAACCATGCCCTGCTCGGCAAGTTGCGAGACGACCTCCCCGGCGCAGTCCGCATACCCCCGCAATGCGAGACGCTGCCGCAATTCGGCGAGACTGTATTCCCGCCGCGCCAGCAGGCCCAGGGCATACACGCGCGCGCGGGCAGGATCACTCAGACCTCGATCCCCTCGTCCATATCGGCATCGGTGGCGGCGACTGCCCCGGGCGGCGCCGTGAACGTGGCCCGCAGGCGGTCCTCGAGATCCTGGGCGATGACCGGATTATCCCGCAGGAACTGGCGCGCATTTTCCTTCCCCTGTCCGATGCGCTCGCCGTTGTAGCCATACCATGCGCCGGACTTCTCGACGAGATTTGCCGCCACCCCAAGCTCGATCAGCTCCCCTTCCTTTGAGATGCCCTGGTCGTAGAAAATATCGAATTCGCACTGCCGGAACGGCGGCGACACCTTGTTCTTTACCACTTTGACGCGCGTCTGGCTGCCGATCACTTCGTCGCCACGCTTGATGGCGCCCGTGCGGCGAATGTCCAGACGCACCGAGGCGTAAAACTTGAGGGCATTGCCGCCCGTCGTCGTCTCCGGATTGCCGAACATGACGCCGATCTTCATGCGAATCTGATTGATGAAAATCACCAGCGTGTTGGAGCGCTTGATGTTGCCCGTCAGTTTGCGCAAGGCCTGCGACATCAGCCGCGCGTGCAGCCCGACATGGGAGTCCCCCATCTCGCCTTCGATCTCCGCCTTCGGCGTCAGTGCCGCAACGGAGTCAATGACCACCACATCCACGCCACCGGAGCGCACCAGCATGTCGGTGATCTCCAGCGCCTGCTCACCCGAATCGGGCTGCGATACCAGCAGGTCGTCGACGTTCACACCAAGGCGCTTGGCATAGCCCGGATCCAGGGCATGCTCGGCATCGATGAAGGCCGCCGTGCCACCCTTGCGCTGCGCCTGCGCCACGATGTGCAGCGTCAGTGTCGTCTTGCCCGATGATTCGGGTCCGTAGATCTCGACCACCCGGCCCCGGGGCAGGCCACCAATACCGAGCGCCAGATCGAGTCCCAGGGATCCCGTGGGAACGGACTCGATGGCAGGCGCATCGCCTGCGTCACCAAGCCGCATGACGGAACCCTTGCCAAACTGCTTTTCGATCTGGCCCAAGGCCGCACTCAAGGCCTTCCCTTTGTTGACATCCATGAACGACCCCCGCGATTGACGCGTAATGCGTGATTATTTCACAAAGGCCAGCGGCGTCCTAGCCAGTGGTGGCCGCCAGGATGTCCTGGATGCCCGCCAGAGCCGCGGCCACGGCCGCCAGCCGCACGTCATCCCGCCCCCCCGGAAACACATAGGTCCGGGTGCGGCCCTGATCGGCCATCCAGCCCACACACACGGTACCGACAGGCCGGTCCGGACGGCCACCCTCGGGACCGGCAATGCCGGTGATGCCCACGCCAATGCTCGCCTGCGCCAGACTGCGGACGCCGGTGGCCATCGCGAGAGCCACGGCCTCGCTCACGATGCGCAGGGGCGACACCAGATCATCCGGCAGCTGCAGCAATCGCTGCTTGGCGGCGGGGCTGTAGGTGACCAGACCGTACTCGAACCACCGCGAACTCCCGGGAACGGCCGTCAAGGCAGCGGCCAGCAATCCTCCCGTGCAGGATTCCGCAACGGCCAGCGTCTGACGACGCGCCACCAGCACCTCGCCGATGGCCGTCACGGGCCCGATCAGCGATGGAAAGCAGGCATGGTCCATAGCAACCCCGCCAACAGGAGACGTGCGTAGACACCGGCCCCGATGTCATCGGCCATGATGCCAAACCCCCCGGGAAGCCGCTCCAGCATCCGCAACGGCGGCGGCTTTGCGATATCAAACAGCCGAAACAACCCAAATGCCACCGCCACCCACAGCGGATTTGCCGGCATGCCCCAGAGCGCCACGCCCATGCCGACTACTTCATCCCACACGACAGCCGGCGGGTCGGACCGTCCCAGCGCATGCGCCGCCCAACCGCACAACGGAACACCGACTATCACGGTTGCCGCCCACACCCAGGCATAGGCGCCCGTATTCAGCAGGGGCCACCACAAAACCAGCGCCGCAAGCGACCCCATCGTGCCAGGCGCCCAGGGCGACAACCCGGCTCCGAAGGCGCTTGCCACCCACACCACCACCGGATGTCTAGCCAAAGTGATTGAAACCCCGCCTCAGGGGAACATACGGCCGACCCTTGTCGAACCAGCGTACGCCCGGCGTGGCGACCACATCGCCGACATGACGGACACCACAGGCAAACGCGCAGCTCACCGCCTCGAAAGCCATCACATGCTCTTGCGGCAACGCAAAACAGAGCTCGTAGTCGTCACCAAAGCCCAGGGCCGCGTCCCAGCCCACTGCGGAAAAACAGGCCGCATAGGCCGCCGACAGCGGCAGCCGGGCCAGATCGATTTCGGCCCCGGTGCCGCTCGCTTCCATCATATGACCCAGATCCGCCGCCAAACCATCCGATACATCGATGGCCGCAGACGCAAACGGCAGCAGGGCCATGCCTTCCTGGCAGCGCGGTGTCGGCCGGTCGAGGCGCGCCAGCACACCGTCGCGAAACATCGGCGGCACATCGAGGCGCCCTTGCCGATAGTAAAACCCGAGCGCCGCGCAGCCGAGCCGGCCCGTGACATAAATCCGGTCACCCGGGCGGGCACCGGCGCGTGTCAGTCCGGCACCGGGTGGCAATTCACCGAGCGCGGTGATCGTCACGCCCAAAGGGCCGCGCACCGTATCGCCGCCGATCAGATCCACCCCCTGCGCATCGGCCAGCGCAAACAGCCCCGCGGAAAAATCCGCAAGCCACGTTTCGGTGGCTGCCGGCACGGACAGGTTCAGCAGGAAAAAACGGGGGCGGGCGCCCATCGCCGCCAGATCGCTCAGATTGACGGCAAGCGCCTTGTATCCTACATCGAAGGCCCGCGCACCGTTGGCGAAATGCACGCCAGCCAGCAACGTGTCGGTGGTGATCGCCAGGCGGCCGCCGACATCAAGCACTGCGGCGTCGTCTCCGATCGACACGGCCACCTGCGGGTTGCGAGGGGGGCGCCTGAAGAAACGGTCGATGAGCCCGAATTCATCCATGCCGCGGTCGGGCTTCATGCGGCCGCGCCCGGGCCGCGGTTCGATCCAGCACCGCATTGACGAATTTGTGACCGGCGTCACCACCAAACACCTTGGCCAATTCCACCGCCTCATTCAGAACGATGCGATAGCCGATCTCGGGGTGATACAGGAACTCGTATGCGCCAAGCCGCAAAATCGCCCGCTCCACGGGATCGACCTCCGCGAGCGGCCGGTCGAGGTAGGGCGCCAGCAAGGCGTCGAGTTCCTGGACATGACCTGGCACTTCGCGGATCAGTTCCGCGAAATATTCCTCATCGAGGCCGCAACACTCCTCGGTGCGCAAGAAACAGCGGCTGATGTCCGCCGCTGGCTGAGCTGTCACCTGCCACTGATACAGCGCCTGCACCACGGCCTGGCGCGTCCGTGACCGACTTCCACTCATGCGTGGCGCAGGCGACGCAGCAGATCGGCCATCTCCAGGGCGCACAGTGCCGCTTCCGCTCCCTTGTTGCCGGCCTTGGCGCCTGCGCGATCCATGGCCTGCTCGAGCGTATCGACCGTCAGCACGCCGAGCGCGACCGGGATCTTGCTGTCCAGGGCCACCTGGCTCAGGCCGTTCACACAGGCCCCGGCGACGAAATCAAAATGCGGCGTGGCGCCCCGTATGATCACACCCAGTGCGATCAGCGCAGCGTATTGACCCGCCTGCGCCATGGTCTTGACCGTGACCGGCAACTCAAAGGCGCCGGGCACGCGCACGATGCGGATCCGTTCCGCCGCAACCCCATGACGCCGCAAGGCATCCACCGCGCCCTCGAGAAGGCGATCACCGACGATGGCGTTGAAGCGCGATACCACGACGCCGAAATTGCCTTCGCCGGCCACGAGCGCGCCGTCTGTCTCCACAATACCGTTCATAGTCCTCCCGCCTCCGGTAGCGCCCCCGGCGCAATGTAGCCCACGACTTCCAGATTGAAACCGGCCAGTGCCGGTGCCTTGCGCGGATGTCCGAGCACCTGCATCTTGCGTACGCCGAGATCCACGAGGATCTGGCTGCCAAGACCGACCGTACGCATCACCGGCGACGGTTCTACCACGGCCGGGTCGACATCCAGATTGCGCAACTGCGCCTTCACGGCCGCCGCCGGCAGAGGCTGATCCAGCAGTACGACCACACCCCGTCCGGCAGCGCCGATGTAACGCAAAGCGGCGTTCAGGGTCCAGGACGTCGGACTGCCGCCACCAATCACATCCAGTAAGCTTTCCTGAACATGCACGCGCACCGGCGTGGGGCCGGCGCCGATATCACCACGGATGAGGGCCAGATGAATCCGGTCCTCTATGTCGTCATGGTAAGCGACCTGCCGGAATGACCCATAGGCCGTTTCGATCAACCGCTCATCCACCCGGTGCACACTCGATTCATGCTGGAGGCGATAATGAATCAGGTCTGCGATCGTACCAATTCGCAGATTGTGCTGGGCGGCGAACACTTCGAGTTCGGGCTGGCGCGCCATCTCTCCGTCATCCTTCAGGATCTCGCAGATGACCGATGCCGGCGTGAAGCCCGCCAGACGCGCCAGATCCACCCCCGCCTCCGTGTGGCCGGCCCGCGCGAGCACGCCGCCCCGTTGTGCCATAATGGGAAAGACGTGGCCGGGACTGACGATATCCCGGGCGGTGGCGCCAGGCGCGATGGCGGCCTTGATGGTCGTGGCCCGATCGGCGGCTGAAATGCCGGTGGTGACGCCGTGCGCCGCCTCGATGGAGGCGGTAAAGCCGGTGGAATAGCGCGAACCGTTGTCCTTCACCATGGGCTCGAGGCGCAATTCGCGGCAGCGCTCGGGCGTCAGGGTCAGGCAGACGAGCCCACGGCCGAAGCGCACCATGAAATTGATGGCCTCAGGCGTCACCGCCTCGGCGGCCATCAGCAGATCGCCTTCGTTTTCGCGATCGGCGTCGTCCATGATGACGACCATGCGGCCGGCTTTCAGTTCGCTTATGATCTCGGAGACAGGACTGATTGGCATGCAGTATTCTTTAATCGGAGCGGTCGGCTGACCGGCAGCAATTATGACTGACCAGAGGATGGAAGTCGATGGAACCGCATAGAACCGGCCGCAATGAGCCCAAGTCCCGGATCCTCGAGCCCGGCCGCACGCTGGGATCCTATCTGATCCTGCGTACCCTGTCCGTGAGCCCGCGCAGCACCGTGCATATGGCCCAGGACCTCGCCCTCGATCGTCCAGTCGCCCTGAAGTCGGCTCCCCGGGGCGCGGCCTCCGTCGTCAACGAAGCGCGCATCCTGGCCCGCCTCAATCATCCCCACATCGTCACGCTGCACGCATTGTGGCCACAGCCCCAGGCGCTCGTGCTCGAATATCTGGTCGGCGAAACCCTGAAGGCGCGCCAGGAGCGTGGCGATCCCGTGTCCGCAGACGCGCTGCGCGCCTGGATGATCGACTCGGCCGCCGCCCTGGAAGCCATTCACGGGCAGGGCCTGGCCCATGGCGCACTGCACGCCGACAGCCTCTTCCTGAACGCCGAGGGCGTCATCAAGCTGCTCGATTTTCGCCAGAGCGACCTTGGTGATGCACCCGCCACGGCGGCCGATGATCTGCGCGCCATGGGACGGCTGATGGGGGAACTGGCCGCCGGACAGACGGACGCCGCGCTGACCGACATCGCCAGGCAGGCCGCCCAGGGCCGCTTCGCCAATGCCCGCGCGCTGCGTCTGGCCCTGGCCATGCCAGCCCACCGCATAGCCACGACGACACAGACTCCATCGCCCGTGACACGCCAAGGCCTGTCGCCCCGCATGGCAGCCGATGACTGTCCCGCCCCCTCCATCAATCCGATGGTGCCGGTCTTTGATGCCCGCCCCGGCTGGGCTCAGCCGGGACACTGGCGAAAGGCCTTGCTGGGCCTGATCCTGATCTGTTCCGCATTCATCATGGCCATGGACTGGCTGCCCGCCTGGCAGCCGGCGCATCACACCGCGGCACCGGTCCCCGCCGTCGCGGCGGCACCGCCGCCTGCATCCCGCAAAGCCCCGCGGACACACCATCCCGCACACACCACGGCGGCGGTCCGCCCCTCTGCGACCCCCACGACGACGGAGGCTTATGCGGCACTGGCGCGCGCTTGGGGCGATTAGCCTGGGCCTCCTCAGCGGTTGCGTGCGCCTGCCGCCGCCTCCCGGCCAATGCACGGTCGCCACGGCCTGGTCCACGGCGTACGCCCGCCAGAGGATCCTCGCGCCGCTCGCGCCCCAGCAGATCCGCATCATACACTACAGCGTCTTTGCGCATCCCGCGCGCGGCCCTCTCTGCGGCACGATCACCCTGCACAAACGGCTCAGTGTGATGCGTGGCCCAGGGGATCTGCATATCGCGGAAGTGCGGGATTTCTATCACGGCGACGTGCTGGTGGCCGTGCACACGGCACGGATCGGCGCACAGGTGTCCGGCAGCGGCCGGTACACCGCCGACGTCACCTTGCCGATACCCGGCAACGCGCCGCTTGGGCGCTACACCGTCGTCAGTCTGCTCTATGCGCGCTGGGGCAATGGTCCGCCAACCCGGCTTGCCTCGTCACGAACCCATTTCCAGGTGATCCGCTGAGACACCCGCCGACAGCAGACGCTCGACATAGCGGGCAATCAGATCGATCTCGATGTTCACAAGCCGGCCGCGCTCCAGGGTACGCAATCCCGTGCAGGCGAGAGTGTGGGGAACCAGGGTGATATCGATGAAGGGGTCCTCGACGACATTGACCGTCAGGCTCACTCCGTCGACACACACGGATCCCTTGCGGGCCACATAGCGAAGCAGCTCCTTGGGCATACGCAGGCGCAGCCGCGCGCCCTCCGGGCCGCCCATGAACGACTCGACCGTGGCCACGCCGTCGACATGCCCGCTCACCATGTGCCCGCCCAGGGCATCGCCCGCACGCAGGGCGGGCTCCAGATTGACGATGGCGTCGACCTCGAGCGACCCCAGAGTCGTGCGCACGCAGGTTTCCGCGGACACGTCAGCCGCAAAACGCCCCCGTCCGGCCTCCACAACGGTCAGACACACGCCGTTTACGGCGATGCTCTCGCCCACGACAAAGGCGCGGTCATGCCATGCCTGCGCTGCGATCTCCAGACGGCCCGGCTGCCCACGCAGGCCGGTCGCAACACGCCCTTGCGCCTCGATGAGTCCCGTGAACATCGCGTCTTCACTCCCCTGGTGACAATACGATCCTGAGATCCGATCCGATCTGCCGCACCTGCACGTACCGCCAGCGCGATTGGTCCGCCAGGCGCTCGAGCCGCAACGCGGCGATCGGTTGCCCGCAGCCAAGCAGGCTCGGCGCCATGTAGACGACGAGCTCGTCTATCAGGTGGCGCCGGATCAGGCTGCCCGTCAGTTGTGGCCCGGCCTCGACCAGAACATCATTTATGTTCATTGCCGCCAACCGTTCCATGAGAACCGCCAGATCGACCCCGCCCTCGTGGCTCCCTGCCGCGACCACATGCACACCGGCTGCGCGGAGCTCTTCGGCACGAGGACCTGTGTCGGTGATGGTGGCCACGATCGCCTCGCCTGCCGGCCGCAAGACGGCCGCGTCATCGGCAATGCGCAGGCGCGAATCGACAATGATGCGCTGCGGCACCCGCAGCGGCGTGGGACGCACGGTGAGCGCGGGATCGTCAGCCACCACGGTGCCGATACCGGTCATGATGGCCGAACTCTCGGCGCGCAGCCGCTGTACGTCGGCACGCGCCTCGGGGCCCGTGATCCACTGGCTTTCACCGGTCGCAAGCGCGGTCCGCCCGTCAAGACTTGCGCCCACCTTGGCGCGCACGAAGGGACGCCGACGGGTCAGCCGGCTGATGAATCCACGGTTCAGGGTCCGCGCCGCCGCCTCCATCACGCCGGTATCGACCACGAGACCGGCCGCCCGCAGCCTCGCTATGCCGCCTCCGGCCACGCGCGGATCCGGATCCTCCATGGCCACGACGACGCGGCTGATGCCGGCTGCGAGCAGCGCGTCGGTGCACGGAGGGGTTCGCCCGGTGTGACAGCACGGCTCAAGGGTCACATACGCCGTGGCGGTGCGCGCCCGCTCACCGGCATCCCGCAGTGCCATGACCTCGGCATGCGCCAGACCGGCGCGCTCATGATAGCCCTGTCCGACAATGATCCCGTCGCGAACGATCACACAGCCGACCCGGGGATTGGGGTGAGTGCTCGTGCGGCCTCGCTCGGCAAGCTGCAGGGCCTGCGCCATGGCCCGGCTGTCTTCTTCCGGATTCACGCCTTGTCACCGCCCGCAGAAGAGCTCTCGCCCTCCAGGCGCTCGACCTCCTCCCGAAATGCGTTCAGATCCTGGAAACTGCGGTAGACAGAGGCAAACCGGACATAGGCCACCTTGTCCAGGCGGCGCAATTGCTCCATGATCCATTCGCCGATCTCGCGACTCGGGATCTCCCGCTCACCGCTCGCAAGCAGCGAGCGGCGCACAAAAGCAATGATGGCGTCGATCTGCCCGGCGTCGACAGGCCGTTTCTCGAGCGCGCGCTGCAATCCGCCCCGCAACTTGCTCTCACTGAAAGGCTCGCGGCGCCCGTCAGACTTGATGATCTGCGGCAGGCGCAGTTCCGCGTGCTCGAAAGTCGTAAAGCGCTCCTGGCAGGCCAGACACTCACGCCGGCGACGCACCGCATCGCCCTCGTCGGCCAGACGGGAGTCGATGACACGCGTTTCTTCGGCGTAACAAAACGGGCAGCGCATGGTCGTTACAGGGCCACCTGGCCGCCATATACGGGGAACCGACGGCAGAGCGCCTCGACCTGGCCGCGAATCCGTGCCTGCAGGGCGGCATCATCGGCATGCTCGAGGATATCGCACACCCAGCCCGCAAGCATGCGGCTTTCCTGCTCCCCAAAACCGCGGGTGGTCATGGCCGGCGTGCCAAGCCGCACGCCGCTTGTGACGAAAGGCGAACGGGGATCGTTTGGCACGGCATTCTTGTTGACCGTGATGTGGGCGTGCCCGAGGGCTTCTTCGGCCTCCTTGCCCGTTACCGTCCTGCCGATCAGATCGATCAGCATGAGATGGTTATCGGTCCCTCCCGACACGACCTTGAAGCCCCGCGCCATGATTTCCGCGGCCATGATCCGGGCATTGGCCACCACCTGCTTCTGGTAGGACGCGAAGTCGGGCTCGAGCGCCTCGGCGAAGGCCACCGCCTTGCCAGCGATCACATGCATCAAGGGTCCGCCCTGGGTCCCCGGAAAGATCATGCTGTTTAGGCGCTTTTCCACATCCGCATTGGCACGCGCCAGAATCAGTCCGCCGCGCGGACCCCGCAGCGTCTTGTGCGTCGTGGAGGTGGTGATATCGGCGATGCCGACGGGACTCGGGTAGAGGCCGGCCGCGACCAGGCCCGCCACATGGGCCATGTCCACGAGCAGGAATGCCCCAACCTCGTCGGCAATGGCACGAAACCGCTGCCAGTCGACAACGCGTGAATAGGCACTGAACCCGCCGACGACCACCCGCGGCTTGTGCGCGCGGGCAAGCCTTGCGACCTCATCGTAATCGATAAGCCCGGTCTGGGGATCCACGCCATAGGCCACCGCATTGAAAATGCGGCCGGAAAAGTTGACCTTGGCGCCATGCGTCAGGTGCCCGCCGTGGGCGAGGCTCATGCCAAGGATCGTGTCTCCTGGATTGATGAGCGCCAGATAAGCGGCCGCATTGGCCTGTGAACCCGAATGCGGCTGGACGTTGGCGTAATCGGCCTTGAACAGCTTCCTCGCGCGCTCAATGGCCAGCGCCTCGACCACGTCAACATATTCACAACCGCCATAGTAGCGCTTGCCGGGGTACCCTTCGGCGTACTTGTTGGTCAACACCGAGCCCTGCGCCGCCAGCACGCGGGGGCTCGTGTAATTCTCCGACGCGATCAGCTCGATGTGGTCCTCCTGCCGGGCCAGTTCGCCCTGCATGGCGTCCCACAGCGGCCGATCGAACTCCTTTAATGTCTGTTTCGAAAACATGAGGCATCCTCAGCAGGCGCGTGCACGCGCGCTGCCAAGGATACCCCATTTGCGCGCCTCCTGCATGAGCCGCCCTCCCGGCCTGTCGGCCCCTTGCCCGGCCACCGCCGTGACCCCCTTCATAGGGCAGTGCCGCGCCCGCCCCCCGCACATGTCAGCAGTTCATCTCGCCTGCGCGCGCAAGAAACTCCCTGTAACCCAGGTAGTGGCTCCCGTCGCAGGAAAACCGCAGCCCGACGACACCGTTCATGATGTTCAGAGAACCCGTGCGAAGGTAGAGCTGGGGGTCCTGGTGACGCAGCCGCTTGAATTGCGCAAGTACCCGGCCGATCGCCTCAGCCGGCATGGCAGCCCGGCTTTCCGGGTAAGGGCACGGCGGATAGCACCGGCAAATGTGATAGGACAGAAACTCCTCCATCAGATGAATCCGGTAGGACAGTGGTTCGCGCAAAAACCACAAGGTGACCTCTCCTGTCGAAAACTGGATCTGCGCATGAAAGGCTCCCCGGTTTACGATCAGCACGCGGATGCGCGCCAGAACCTGATTGATCTGCCTGTCGAAGTCGTTCTCGACGCGCTGTTGCTGAAAGAGAAACTGCCGGACCGCGGGATCGCCTCGAATCTGTAGCCACTGCTCAGCCATGGCGCTCTCCTTGCGAGGACACGCCGTCATTCTACGAAGACCGCCCACCGCCAACAAGCAAACGCGGGCGTTCAGGACCGCGCCTGACGCCGTCTGCGGCCAGCCACCCACGCGTTCGTGCCGTACTGCAAGACGCGCTCGAGCAAAAGCGGGGGAAGGATGCTGAGATCATACAGAATGCCAAGGGCCTGCGCGGTCGACGCCACGATCTGCGCGACGAGCACCAAGACGAGACCTGCACCCCGTACCAGGGCGACCGTGATCACTCCGGTCACCGTGCGCAGGGCATGGACAAACACCTCGAGCGGAATGGCGACGAGCGCCATCATCGCCGGCAAGACCACACCCAGTATGGCCACAGCCACCGCCTGCCAGACCGAACCGCCTGTCACGGCCGACAGCAGGGCATCCTCGCGCAGAAAGATGAGAAGCGACTCGAGCGCCGCAAGGCCGGCGAGCACACCGAGCGCCCCAAACAGAATGGCTCGCCGTGTGCGGTCGTCCGCCGTGGCCGCCTGCGGGAAAAGCCGGGTGATACGCAGGACGTCGCAACAGAACACACCCATGGCAATTTCCGCAGAGATCACCACGGCCGCCACCAGGTTCGCCGCTGACACCCCGAAGACCACGTAGGAATCGGCCAGCAGATCCGACAAGGGCCGCACAAGCAGGTGGTAATTGATGAACGCGGCCCCCGCGACACAGACCAGCACGATCGCCGACACGAACAGGCGCGCGAGCGCCGAGGACGCCAAAGTCCGATCCAGGCGCCGATCGTCCTTGACGATGCGCTCATAGCGTTCCATTGCCGTATCAATGACATGCGACCCTTCGGCGAGACCCGCGAGCCTCCGCTCCACCCCCTGAAGCGTCTCGCCAACCCGGCGCCACCGGGGGCGGCATCGCGCAAGCCGCCGGTCACGCTGCCGGAAGGCCTTCCGGTAGACAGCCAGAGTCTGTGTGTGTGCTTTCTCCACAACCGCGCGCGTCTGCGCCACGATGCGCGCCATCATGGGGTCGCCGTCGCTTTTCATCGCAAGAATCTCGCCGACTGCCTGCATCCAGTCCGGCGATGGCCACGCCATGGTCCGGGACGCCTCGTAATCCGCTTCGATGGCATTGATGTGCTCGAGAAGTCGGGTCTGCAGAACCGGGAATTCGCGCAGATCCGCGCGCACCATGCTGTCTACACGGCGAAATTCGCGCTCCAGGCGCGCACCTGCCTCTTCACGCGCCTGCGCCATCAGAACCGCGCGGTTGCGCCGGTGCATATCGGCCGCACTGTGCCGGGCCATGCGCGCCGCAATGCGCAACGGCCGATTGATAAGCCGGGCGATGGCTCGCATCCCGACGTGAAATGGCCGCCGCCCCACATACAAAGCGAGCCAGGCGGCAAGCAGCAGAACCGCCAGGGGACCGGTTTGCAGGAGCTTCATGGAGTGATCCATGGCCTCATCTCCATTCAGGGATCGTGTGCCATGAATAGCATAGCCTGCTTCGCCGGCCAAGCGCCGACCGACAAAGCCCCGGGGAGCCGAGATCGATGGTTACGGCCGGTCCGCGCCCGGTGCTTTGGCGCGCGGCAACAAATCGTCGCGCTTTAAGCCAAGCCACAACACGATCGGACTGGCGACGAGGACCGAACCGTAAGTACCCACGACGATCCCGACGGTCAGTGCGAGCGCAAAGCCAAACAGCACGGGACCACCCAAAAACAGCATGGACAGCACCATGAGCTGCGTGAGGATGTGGGTCATGATGGTGCGCGACAGGGTCCGCGTGATGGCGCTGTCGATGATGTCCGACGGCGTTCCCGTGCGCATGCGCCGGAAATTGTCGCGGATCCGGTCGAACACGACCACGGTGTCGTTGACGGAATAACCCAGAACCGCCAGCACCGCCGCCAGCACTGTGAGCGAAAAACTGATATGAAAGGCGGCAAACACGCCAAGGACAATGATGACGTCATGAATGGTCGCCACGATCGCGCCGACTGCAAACCGCCATTCAAATCGCAGGGTCAGATACGCCGTGATCCCGAATGCCACGAACAGCAGCGCCAGCGCCCCCTGATCGGCCAGCTCCCGGCCTACCTCGGGGCCTACGTACTCCACGCTGCGCAGGGTCGTACCCGGGAATTTCTGATCGAGCAGGCGGACCACCCGATCGGCCACCACCTTGCCGCTCTTCCTGGCCGTCGGCAGCCGGATCAGCACCTTGCGCGCCGTTCCGTAGTTTTGCACGCGGACATGGCGATAATGATGGGACGCAAGAAGTCCACGCACCGTGCTCGGCGGGATCGCTTTTGCAAACGAGACGTCAATGACCGTGCCACCGGTAAAATCCACGTTCAGGTTAAGGCCCTGCGTGACAAGGGCGGCCAGTGCCGCCATGAACACCACCGCCGAAAGGAACACCGTCGTGCGCGCATAGCGCATGAACGGCAGATCGCGCTGAATCCGGAAAAATTCCATGTCAGATGGCCACCTGCGCAAGACGGCGACGCCGTCCGTAATAGAGATTGACCAAAGCCCGCGTCACCAGCACCGCGCTAAAGAGTGAGGTGAGGATGCCAAGACAGAGCGTGACGGCAAAACCGCGCACGGATCCCGATCCCAGCCAGAACAGGGCGATACCCGCAATCAGGGTGGTCATGTTCGAATCGATGATCGTGCCAAGAGCCTTCGTAAACCCCGTGGCAATGGCGCTTTGCGGCGTATTGCGGTTGCGCAACTCCTCACGGATGCGTTCGAAGATAAGGACGTTGGCATCAATGGCCATGCCCACCGTCAAGGCGATGCCCGCGATGCCCGGCAGCGTCAGTGTCGCCTGCAGGATCGACAGAACCGCCACCAGCAGCACCACATTGAAGGCCAGCGCGATGGCCGCGATCACGCCAAATACGCGGTAGTACACCGCGATAAAGATGGCGATGGCCGCAAAACCGATCAATGTGGCACCAAAGCCCCGCGCGATGTTCGCCGCACCAAGGCTTGGACCCACCGTCCGTTCGGCAATGATGCTGATGGGCGCAGCGAGCGCGCCCGCGCGCAGAAGCAGCGCCAGATTGCGCGCCTGACGGATACTGCCGATACCGGATATCTGAAAACTCCCGGCCAGCGGCTCACGGATCACAGGCGCCGTGATGACGCGCTCGATCTTCTGGGTGACGCGCAGACGGTGGCCGTCTGGACCCCGCAGCGGAACACCTGCGCTGTTGCGGCGCAGATGAGTGCGGATCTCGACATACACCACCGCCATGCGCTGGCCGACGTTGTGGCGGGTGACGCGCGCATTGATCGCGGCACCGCGTCCGTTCAGCGTGATATTCACGACCGGCTCGTTGTTTTGCGGATCGAGTCCCGCCGAGGCATTGACGATGTCGTCGCCTGAATACACGACATGCCGGTAGAGTAAAATGGGCTGGTCGTGGCGGCTGTAGTAGATGCGCGTACCCGGCGGCACATTGCCCGCCAGGGCCTGGCTCAGGCTGTCATGGCTGTCTACCAGGTGAATCTCGAGTGTGGCGGTGCGGCCCAGAATTTCCTTGGCACGCGCGATATCCTCGACACCGGGCAGCTCGACGACGATACGGCTGCTGCCCTCGCTCTCGATGACCGGTGCCGCCACACCCAATTCGTTGACACGCCGACGCAAAGCCGTGAGATTCTGTTCCAGCGCATAGCGCCGCTTGGCGTCCGCCGCTGCGGGACTCAAGACGGCATGAAGGCGCGTGGCGCCCGTGCTGCGCACGAGCAGTTCCGGAAATTGCCTGGCGATCAGGTGCTCGGCCGCATCCATGTCGGAAACGTTACGGAAACTCATGCGAATCACGCGCTCTTGACGCAGGCTCACATCACGGTAGCGGATCCGGTGATGGCGCAAGGTACGCCGCAGGGCATCGACATCCTCGCCCATGGCCTTGTCCAGAGCCGCCTTCATGTCGACCTCGAGGAGGAAATGCACGCCACCGCGCAGATCGAGACCGAGATACATCGGCTTTGCGCCGACCGCCTTCAGCCAGGCCGGTTCCGCCGAAGCCAGGGCCAGCGCCGCATTGTAGTGCCCGCCGAGCGACTGCGCGAGCAGATCACGCGCGCGCAGCTGCTCGCCTGCGCGCCGGAAATAGACGAGCAGGCCCTTGGCGGTCAGGCCCGCATGCAGATAGGGCAGCCCCTGCGCCTTCAGCAACGACTGAACGCGCGCAAGCGTCTGCGCGTCGATGTGCGTCCCGCCGAGGCCCGAAACGGCCACTGCCGGCTCCTCTCCATACAAATTCGGCAGTGCATAAACCACGCCCAGCAACAAAATCAAACCGATGAGGAGGTTTTTCCACCAAGGATACTGGTTCATTCCTTACTGGGCCTTGTCGATGGTGCCTTTCGGCAGCACCTGTTGAATGGTGGCTGTCTGGATTTTCACCCGCACGCCGCTTGCGATTTCGACGGTCGTGTAGAGCGGCCCGAGCTCGACTATGCGGACCAGCAGGCCGGAAGCCGTCACCACCTCGTCTCCGACCACAAGTGCTGCAATCAACGCCTTCTGTTCGCGCCGCATCTTGTTCTGCGGACGGATGAAAAGGAAATAAAAAGCCACGGCGATGAGAAGGATGGGCAGGAGTGTCATGAGGCCGCCTTGCGGGGGGCTACCCTGACCGGCGGCGGGCGCGGTTGCGGCGTAAGCGTTGGCAATGAAATGCATCAGGATGCTCCTCGTTGTACTCCGGAAATCATGGGGACCGCCCGATCTGCCGAAGACGGGGCATCCACGCCCTCCGGGGGTCTTTTGTGCCGCATACGATAAAACGTATCGACGAATTCCTCCAGCACCCCCGCCAAAATGGCCTCCCGCAGCTCGCGCAGCAGACTCCCGTAGTAGGTCAGATTGTGGATGGTGGCAAGGCGAGCGCCCAGCATCTCGCCGATGCGCTGGAGGTGATGCAGGTAAGCCCGGTCATAGTGGTGGCAGGTGTAACAGGAACACAGGGCGTCGACGGGCGCGCCATCGCGGGCGTAGTGGCTTTGCCGGATCTTGACGATGCCGTCATGGGTAAAAAGCCAGCCGTTGCGCGCATTGCGCGTCGGCAGCACGCAATCGAAGAGGTCGATGCCCGCGCAGACGGCGGTGACGATATCCTCGGGCGTGCCCACCCCCATGAGGTAGCGCGGTCTGTCGGCCGGCAGGAGGGGCGCGCAGGCCCTGACGAGGCGATACATATCCTCCTTCGATTCGCCGACCGACAATCCCCCCAGGGCATAGCCCGCGAAATCCAGCGCCACCAACCCTTCAAGGGAGCGTTCGCGCAAGGCTTCATAGACCCCGCCCTGGACAATACCGAACAAGATCCCGGGACCGGCATAGGCCGCGCGGCTGCGTGCAGCCCAGCGCAGCGAGCGCTCCATGCTTTCCCGGGCTTCGGCAAAGGTTGCCGGATGCGGTGTGCATTCATCGAAGACCATCGCAATGTCCGAACCAAGCGTGCTCTGCGCCGCCATTGCCGATTCCGGCGTGAGCATCAATGGCCGGCCGTCGCGCGGCGACCGGAAGGCCACGCCTTCCTCGGTCAGCCGCCGCAGGGCCGCAAGACTGAAGACCTGAAACCCGCCCGAATCCGTGAGGATGGGCCCCGGCCAGTTCATGAAACCGTGCAAACCGCCGTGCTCGGCAATGACCTCCAGGCCGGGCCGTTCCATGAGATGGAAGGTATTGCCGAGAATGATCTGGGCGCCGCTGGCCTTGACTTCTTCGGGACAAACGCCCTTGACGGCACCGTAGGTGCCAACCGGCATGAACGTCGGCGTATCCACCACACCATGCGCGAGCGAAAAGCGCCCCGCGCGGGCCGCGCCGGCGCGGCCCAGCTCAAGGAAGGCGACCGAAGACATGACCGTACGCTAACCCAAAAACCGTTCGTTTTCCATAACAAAATCGATGTGGACCGTTCCGCCTGACCGGCTCCTTCCCGCTCTTTGCTTTAAGGTGCCGTCGCCTGCTGTCTGTTCCGGTGAACTGTCCCGCCAGGCGGC
>JAJYHH010000093.1 GCA_021784845.1 Pseudomonadota bacterium | reverse complement strand
GTTGTCGAGACTTCCACATTGGTGCCGGTGGAGGACTCGGCGGCGAAGTGCGCGGCGGCCTCGAGGTAGCCGTGGCCGGCCTTTGGCTTCATGTTGTAGGCGCAGAGTATATGTGCGCCACCGGCGATCAGATCGGTCTCTTTGAGAGACAGATCGGCGTAGCGTTTCGACTGATCCATGTGATTCCCCTGTGCGATCGGCGAGGTTTCCGTGTTGGCGCACAATCCATCCCAACCTGAATACCATACCAATCTGATTGGATATAAGTAAAATCGTGGGCGTATTCTAACGGCAGTGGCGGGATAAGAAAACCCGCGCAAGGCGCATGGAGGTAAAAAATAGACGATTTGGGGGTTTGCACGGCAAAGAACGGATTGAAATTAGAATGATTCCGGATTTGTCGGGAGCGGAACGAGGGGTCGGTATCACAGCCTCTGTCCTGGAGAAAGAAGGCGCTGAGGGCTTCGGGTGCGGAGCTGGCGCCGCGGGGGTGTCTTAGAATTATTCCAGACTCGCGGGGATTTCACCGCTCACCCAGGTGGCGCCGTCTTCTGTGATCTCCTTCTTCCAGAAGGGCGCGCGGGTTTTCAGCACATCGATGATTTCTTCGCATCCGCGAAACGCAGCTTTGCGGTGGTGGGCCCAGGTGACGACCAGCACGATGCGGTCGCCCGCGCGAAGCCTTCCGTAGCGGTGCACGATGAGGACATCGAGGAGATCCCAGGTGCGCTGCGCCTGCTGCGCTACGCGGGTCAGCTCGGCTTCGGTCATGCGCGGGTAGTGTTCAATGTCAAGGGCTGTGATCTGAGAGCCGGCGCTGAAGTCGCGTACCGTGCCCACAAAACTTACGCGCGCGCCAGCGCCTGTGGCGGTGAGCGCCCGGGCTTCCTGTTCGGGATCAAAATCCTCGCTTTGCACGCGGACGATCATCTAGCCGCCGCTCACCGGGGGAAAGAACGCGACCTCGTCACCATCGCACACCAGATTCTCGAGCCGGCTGTGCTGCATGTTGATGGCAACCAAAGGAGGCGCTGACAGGGCACTTAGGCGTTCACCTGCGACCGCCGTAAGCACTGCCTGCGCGCTCATGGGTTTTTCCAAAGCGTATGTGCATGTAGACAGTCCGAGCGTTTCACGCACGCCCGCGAAACAACGCACGGTGACCATGTCAGCCTCCGAGCCGCATCATATAAACGGGGGCGGCGCGTTCCGGGTTGTCGTTAAAGGTATGCCGTTCGGGTTTCTCGAGCCAGACCTTCTGCCGGATCAGGCGCGCCAGATCCTCGGGGTCGCGCCCTGCCCGCAGAAGCGGCAGGAGGTCGACCCCGTCAGTTTGCCCGAGACAATAGACGAGGCGGCCTGTGGCCGTCAGGCGCAGCCGGTTGCATCCGGCGCAGAAGTTTTCGCTGATGGGGCTGATAAAGCCGATGCGCGTGCCGCTTCCGGGGATGGTAAAGCGCCGCGCAGGTCCCTCGTCTCCGGACCCTAAAACGGGCTCAAGCGTCATGTGGCGGGCAAGAAGCGCCCGGGCATCCTCGACGCTTGCGTAGGCGTCATTCCGGCTGCTGTTGCCAGCCGCGCCCAGGGGCATGGTTTCGATGAACTGGATATCGAAGCCTTCGGCGCGCGCAAACTCGACGAGTGCGGGGACTTCCGGGAGATTCTTGTCACGCAAAAGCACCACGTTGAGTTTGATGGCCGAAAACAGGGCGCGGGCCGCGAACAGTCCGCGCTTGACGCGCTCGAGATCGCCGCCGCGGGTGATCTCGGCAAAGCGCGCAGGATCGAGGCTATCCAGGCTCACATTGAGGCGGTGCAGGCCGGCCTGCGCCAGGGGAGCCGCAAGGCGGTCGAGAAGATAGCCGTTTGTGCTGAGACTGATCTTGGGTACGCCCAAAGAGCGCGCATGGGCGACACGATCCACGAGCCAGGGATAGAGCAGGGGTTCGCCACCGGTAAAGCGCATGTGGCGGATGCCGAGCCCATGGAAAATCGCCAGAAGCCCGTCGAGTTCGGCGGGGCGCAGGTGATCGGCGCGCGCAAAACGCGGCGTGCCACTGGCCGGGGAGCAGTACTGGCAGCGCAGATTGCAATGTTCGGTGAGCGATACGCGCAGATAGGTGATGTGCCGTCCGAAGCGATCATCCAGGTGCGGCGAGTCCGGGGCCACGGTTTCTGGCATCAGTCCTCCTTCCTGTCCCAGGTGCCGGAACGCCCGCCTTCCTTGTGCATGAGGCGGATGCCGCTGATGATCATGCCCCGGTCGGTGGCCTTGCACATGTCGTAGACGGTGAGAAGCGCCACGCTGGTGGCGGTCAAGGCCTCCATTTCCACCCCGGTGGGTGCGACCGTACGGGTCGTCACGGTGCAGTGGACCGTGGCGTCGTCTGGGAACATCCACGCGATGTCGACGCCGGCAAGCGGGATCTGGTGGCAGAGCGGAATCAGCATCTCGGTGCGTTTGGCCGCCTGGATGGCCGCGATCCGGGCCACACCCAGCACATCTCCCTTGCGGCTTGCGCCGGCGCGGATAGCGGCGAGCGTGGCCGGGGCCATGGTGATCAGGCCTTCGGCGGTGGCGCTGCGCGCGGTGACCAGTTTTGCGGTCACATCGACCATATGGGCATCACCTGACGCATCAAAGTGCGTGAAGCGCCCACGGTCATCGTTCATCAGAGTCTCCTCGGCCCTGTCGCGCGTGCGCCCTAGCCCCTGTCGTAATGGGCGACCAGGGGTTTCGTCACGGGGGCCTTGCGGCGCATGAATTCCGGCATCTTCGGCAGCGACGAGGGCATGCGGCCGTGGTAGAGGTTGATGACATGCTGGGCCTCGGCGAAGAAAAGGAAGCGCTCGATGCCGGTGCCAAGCAGAGCCAGAACGGGTGCAGCCACCGCCCATGAACCGATACTATGCTCGAGATTCAGGGTGAGCAAGGCCAGCGGTGCGGCAAAGCCTACCACAAAAACCGCGATGCGCAGCCGATGGGCGGCCACTTTGGTCACGCAGTTGCTGAATTCGCGGGTAAGGAAGGTGCCAAACGTGTGCCCCTGGTCAAGCAGGCGCACGGTACCGCGATTGAATCCCGTGGCGGTCTGGATGGTGGTGCCGTTCGGTTTACCGATCCAGAAATAGTAGATGGCCTTCAAAACGGCGGCGATCAGCAGCAGACCCACGGCGATGCTGGCGAGGGCACCATCGGGACCGCCGGTTGCAATGCGCGCGGCGGCCAGGATGGATGCGCCGACGGCAAGACCCAGAGCGTAGAAATTGGCCGGCACGAGTGGCGTGTGCCACTGGCGGATGGTGCGCAGACACGCGTAGATCATGCCCTGGCAGAAGATGGTGGCAAGCCCGATGAGGGCGGCTGCGTTGCTGAAGAGAAGAGCGGCCAGGCTGTGTGTCTTGTCGCTGAAATACACGAGGCCCAGATCGGCAACGGCAAACGGATAGAAGAGAACCGCCAGCACGCCCTCGCGCGACAGCCATGAGGAACGCCAGCGGGTGAAAGCCCGCCAGGCGTTCTTGGGGTTGGCAAGATGCGCCGTCGACGAGATCATGCCCACGGTGACGAGCGCAAGCGCACAGACCATGAGAATGGCGGTCATGAGTGGCCCGAAACCACCGCCGATGCGGAAGTCATTGTCGAGTGCGAGCAACGCCGCCAGACCAAAGCCGCTGCCGGAAAACAGGGTGAGGAAAATCACGGCGAGGGACGGTTTCATGGACAATCTCCCTTGAAGTTATCGTTCAATGACGCGGTTGACCCATTCCTTGACCGTGCGCGCAAGCGAGGGCCGCCCCAGGTCGTTCGTAGGGACCGGCGTGCGCGTGCGCGGCGGCAGGTAGTGGTTGGTCGGGTTGTAGTTCAGTTCCGGCATCAGCGCATAGCCGCCGCGTTCGCGCACGGTGCGGCTGACCGTGCTCTGGGGATCGTCGAGATCACCAAAGAGGCGCGCGTGTGCCGGACAGGCCAGCACGCAGGCGGGCTTGCGTTCCTCGACGGGCAAGGCCTCATCGTAGAGGCGATCGACGCAGAGCGTGCATTTTTTCATCGTGCCGGACTCGCGATCGAGTTCGCGGGCGCCATAGGGACAGGCCCAGGAACAGTAGTTGCAGCCCATGCACTTGTCCTGGTCGACCAGCACGATGCCGTCTTCCGGGCGCTTGTAGGAGGCGCCGGTCGGGCAGACGGTCACGCACTCGGCGTTTTCGCAGTGCATGCACGACATCGGGAAGTTGACTGTCTTGTTGTTCGGGTAATCACCCACTTCGTAGTGGCGAATGCGGTTGAACCAGACACCGGACGGCTCCTTGCCGTACGGATCGTAATCCGTGAGCGGCGCGGTAATGGAGCTCGTGTTCCATTCCTTGCAGGATGTCGCGCAGGCGTGACAGCCGACACAGGTGTCCAGATCGATGACCAGTCCCAGTCGCATAAGCGCTCCTAACCGTGTTTCCGGGTGCGGGTGTTGTACTGCAGGATGTCGGGCTTTTCTTCGGCGCCCGGCAGTGGCGACACCAGCGCAAAGGTTGGCCAGACGCCTTCCTCGCCGGGGGCGGCTGGTGTGACCTTGACCATGAGGTCGTACCAGGCCGCCTGACCGGTGATGGGATCGGAGTTGGTCAGGCGTCGTTCGCCTTCCTTTTGCGGCAGAAGTTCGGAGATCAGATGGTTCATGAGGAAGCCCTGGGTGGCCTCCGGGGCATCGGGTTTGAGGCCCCAGGTGCCAGACTGCTTGCCGATACCGTTCCAGGTCCACACCGTGTCTTCCTGACAGCCCTCGATCAGCTTGGCCTGCACGCGAATGCGACCATTGTGGGATTCCACCCACACCCAGCTGCCGTCCTTGATACCAAGACTCTCGCCGCGCACGCGGTTCATGTAGAGATAGTTCTGGGCGATGATCTGGCGCAGCCACGCGTTTTGCGAATCCCACGAGTGGTACATCATCATCGGCCGCTGGTTGACGGCAAAGAATGGATATTCGGTCTTGTCGATGCGCTGCTGCTCGAGCGGCTCATAAAAGTCCGGCAGAGGATCAAAGTAGGTGGCCAGCCGCTCGCGATCGACGCTGTTGGGTGGCTGCGGCCCGTCATAGAGGCCAAGACCGGCGAGCCGGAATTTCTGGATGGTCTCCGAGTAGAGCTCCATGATGATGGGGTCGGCCGACTTGTTGAAACCGACCTCGTGGGCGAAATCCAGATACTCCTTGTTGGCGAAGCGGTAGTAGCGCATCGATTTGGGCAGGTGGTACTGGAAGAACCCCTGATTTTCGATGTAACGCTCCCACTGATCAGGATTGGGTTCACCACGCAGAGACTTGCTGCCGTCCTTGCCGCGCCATCCGGCCAGGAAGCCCACGCCCGGCTGCTGTTCATAGCGGATGATGAAATCCTTGTAACCGCTGTATTTGGGCGTGCCATCGGCCTGGGTGAACGCGGGCAACCCCAGACGGCCGCCGAGATCGATCAGAACTTCCTGCCAGGGCCGCACATTGCGATCGAGCTCGAGCAGCGGGTGCCGGATCGCATCACAGATGGCGTCTGGTTCGGAAATCGGCCGGTCAAGCAGCGAGATGGCGTCATAGCGCTCGAGATAGGTCGTGTCGGGGAGAACCAGGTCTGCGAAGTGGACCGTTTCCGAGTGGAAAGCATCGGCGACCACGAGAAACGGGATCTTGTATTCACCGCTTTCATCCTTCTCGCGCAGCATGTCCTGGATGTTCTTCGTGTTCATCGAAGAGTTCCACGCCATGTTGGCCATGAAGAAGATGAGGGTGTCGATCCGGTACGGGTCGCCGTTCACCGCGTTCGTGATGACCATGTGCATGAGACCGTGGTTTGCGATCGGCGCTTCCCACGAATAGGCCTTGTCGATGCGCAGGGGCTGTCCGTTTTCATCGACCACCAGATCTTCGGGTGCGGTCGGAAAGCCAAGCGGATGGGCATCGAGGGGCGTGTTTGGGCGGGCGCGCTTGGCGGGTTTCCCGGGCGGCGGCACGGGCTTTGGGTAAGGGGCCTTGGCGCGAAAGCCGCCAGGGCAGTCTATGGTGCCGAGCAGAATCTGCAGCAGATGGATGGCGCGCGCCGCCTGAAAACCGTTCGAGTGCGCCGAAATGCCGCGCATGGCGTGCATCGACACGGGCCGCCCGATGAACTTGTCGTGCTTGCGTCCGGCCCAGTCGGTCCATTGAACGTCGATTTCGATGCTTTCCTTGAAGGCGATGTGCGCCATTTCGAGAGCAAGCCGTTCGATGGTCGATGCCGGCACGCCACAGATCTTTGCCGCGTTTTCCGGTGCAAACCGGGGCGAGAGATAGCGTTCGGCGAGCAGGCTCATGACGGTCTTCACGATGCGGCCGTCGGGTGTCGTGTGTTCGCCAAAGAGCGCCGGATGGCTGTGTGACTCAAGGCCGCTTGCGAAGGCTTCCTTCTTCAGGTCCCAGACAAGCGGCGCGCCCGATTCGTCACGCCAGATGAGGCCGTCACCTTTCTGCCCCGGCGTCTGTACGACCAGGAAGGGGGCGTTGGTGTACCGGATGAGGAAGTCCCAGTCGAAAAGTTCGCGCGACAGCAGCACGTGAATCATGGAGAGCGCCAGCATCGCGTCGGTTCCCGGCCGGATCGGCACCCATTCGTCGGCGACTGCCTGATAGCCCGTCCGCGCCGGGTTTATGCCGACGAACTTGCCGCCGCGGCTTTTCAGCTTTTCGATGCCGATCTTGAAAGGGTTCGAGGAGTGGTCTTCGGCGACCCCCCACAGCATGAAGTACTTGGTGCGGTCCCAGTCCGGATCACCGAATTCCCAGAAGGCGTGGCCCAGCATGTAGAGGCCGGCGGCAGCCATGTTGACGGAACAGAAGCCGCCATGGGCCGACCAGTTCAACGTGCCGAACTGCTCCGCCCACAGCCGCGTCAGGGCCTGCATCTGGTCGCGTCCCGTAAAAAAGGCGAGCTTGTTGGGGTCGGTGGCGCGGATGTGGGCAAGCCGCTTGGTTAGCATGTCAAGCGCTTCGTCCCATGAGATTTCGATGAAGTCTCCCGCGCCGCGTTCGGTGCCCGGCCGGCGCAGGAGCGGATTGCGCAGTCGCGCGGGCGAGCATTGCTTCATGATGCCGGCTGAGCCCTTCGCGCAGAGCACGCCTTTGTTGATGGGATGGTTGCGGTTGCCCTGGATGAAGCGGACCCTGTTGTTCTCGATCGTGACCTTGATGCCGCAGCGGCAGGCACACATGTAGCATGTGGAGTACTTGATTTCCTGTTTGCTGTGGTCTTCGATGTGCGGGGCCTTGGACACGAC
>JAJYHH010000081.1:5007-7362 GCA_021784845.1 Pseudomonadota bacterium | reverse complement strand
GGGAACTGCTCCCAGTAATTCTTGCGCCCCAGATTGACAAGATGCGCGCGCACCTGCTGCGCATGGCGCCTGAGCGAGGCATTGCGTTCCTCATCGCCTTCCGCCTCGATGGCGGTGAGATACGCATCCACCGGCGCCTTGGCGTCGACGACCACCTGCCGCCCGCCGGGCAGGCGCACGATGAGGTCTGGCCGCAGCGTGCGTCCACTCTCGTCTTCCGTGGTGTGCTGCTCGATGAAATCGCAGTGGTCCAGCATACCTGCCATTTCCACCACACGCCGCAGCTGCAGCTCACCCCAGCGCCCGCGCGCCGCAGGCTGGCGCAGGGCCTTCACGAGATTGGCGGTTTCCTTATGCAGACGGGGCAGATGCCCCTCGACCAGCGCGCGCACCTGCTCGGTGAGCAGTTCATAGCTGCTCTCGCGCTTGCGTTCCATCTCGCCCATCAGGCTGTCGACCCGACTCAGCTTGTCGAGGACCGGCTGCACCAGATGGGCGATGGCCGTTTCCCGCGCGCCCAGATCGGCGTGCGCACTCGACGCAAGCTGCGCGAAACGCTGCTCGGCGAGCGACAAAAAAAGATCATTGTTGCGCGCAAGCGCCTGCTGTGACAGGCCGGCGAAGGCATCACTCAGGGCCTGGCGCGCGACCTCGAGTGCGCGGACCTGCTCCTCGGCACTGCGCGCCTCGTGACGGAGCCGCTCTTCCAACCGGGCGCGCTCGATCTCGGCGGCGTGGGCCCGCGCCCCGGCATCGAGCAGTTCACGGGTGCGTTCGGCAAGCGCCGCGCGCGCCTCCTCGAGCGCTGCGGCAAGTCCGGCCCGCGCGCGCCATTGGCGCCACCCGGCCGCGCCAATGGCCACCACCGCCACAAGGGCCACCCACCAGAAAGCCGTCACGATGCGTCCCCTTCCTGCGCATCCCACGAGCGGGCAATCGGTTCCAGCAGCGCCAGTACCTCGCCCAGCCGGCGGCCTCGATCGGACAGGCGATAGGAAACCTGCGGCGGCACCGTCGGCTGGCAGGCGCGCACGATGAAACCTCCCGCCATCAGCCGCCGCAGACGCTCGGTCAACAGACGGCTCGATATGCCGGGGATGGCACGTTTCAATGCGCCAAAACGCAACTCGCCCCGTGTCTGCAGGGTCCACAGCACATGCGTCGTCCAGGGGCCCGCAAGCAGGCGCAGCACCGCGTCCACCGGGCAATGCGGCGGCGATGCGTCGGCGGAACACGAGGCAGAGGGCATGGTCGACATAGTTACTTTATAGTACCTACTTCCCTTTCATAACCGCAAGCGGTTAGATAGACGGACAACACCAACCCATTTGCCTGCAGGAGGCATCGTGAGCAAAATCCTTATCGTCTATTACAGTACCTGGGGTCACGTCGAGCAAATGGCCGGAGCCATTGCCGAAGGGGCACGCAAGGTCGCCGGCACGACCGTCGACATCAAGCGCGTCCCGGAACTGTTGCCAGCCGATGTGCTGGCCAAGATGCACGCCAAAACGGACCAGAAGGCGCCCGTGGCGCAACCCGATGAGCTCGCCGGCTACGACGCGATCCTCTTTGGCACGCCCACACGTTTTGGCAACATGGCCGCCCCCATGCGCAGCTTTCTCGATGCCACGGGCGGATTGTGGCGCGAGGGCAAGCTGATCGGCAAGGTGGGCAGCGTGTTTGTGAGCACCGCCACGCAGCACGGCGGCCAGGAAACCACCGTCGCCTCCTTCCACACGACCCTGTTGCACCACGGCATGGTCATCGTCGGCGTTCCCTACAGCTGTTCGGGCCTGATGCGCATGGACGAGGTCACGGGCGGATCGCCCTATGGCGCAGGCACGCTCTCCAATGGCGACGGCAGCCGCATGCCCTCGGCCAATGAACTGGATATCGCCCGCTTCCAGGGCGAACATGTCGCCAGCATCACCGCCCGCCTGACGCGCGCATGATCCACCGCCGCCCCTCCACGGAACGGGGACACGCCGATCACGGCTGGCTGCAAAGCCGTCACAGCTTTTCTTTTGCCGATTACCACGATCCTCGCCACATGGGATTTAGTGATCTGCGCGTGATCAACGAAGACCTGATCGCCGGAGGCGGCGGCTTTCCCTCGCATCCTCACCGCAACATGGAAATCCTGACCTTCGTCATAAGCGGCGCGTTGCGGCACGAAGACAGCATGGGCCACGGTTCAATCATCCGCTCAGGCGAGGTACAACGAATGAGTGCCGGGACGGGCGTCCTGCACAGTGAATTCAACGCCAGTGACGACACGCCGGTTCATCTGCTGCAGATCTGGGTGCTGCCCGACCGCCACGGTTACCCGCCGGAATACGAACAGCGCCAGGCGCC
>JAJYHH010000081.1:0-4320 GCA_021784845.1 Pseudomonadota bacterium | reverse complement strand
GTGCGCGCAGCCAGGGCCCACGCCGTATCCGCCTCCTGGCCCAAGACCCGCTGGTGGCGCTCCTTTCAGGATGCGTCCCTCGATCGCCTGATAGCCATGGGGCTGCGTGCAAGCGGCACCCTGAAGGCGGCACTGGCGCACGCCCGCGCCGCGCAGGCGGCCATCGGTGAGGCAGGTGGCGCTCTCGGACCCTCACTGGCTGCCGACGGCACGGTGGATCGCCAGCGCGCCTCGGCCACGGGTCTCATTCCGCCGCCTTTTGCCGGCCAGACCGTCGACTACGGCAGTCTGGGCATCGAGGGCCACTATGATGTGTCCTGGTGGGATTCCCGGCATGCCAAGCTGCGCGCGGCGATAGGCCGTGCGCGCGCGATGTGGGCCCGCAGCGCCGAAACACGCCTGCTGGTCAGCACCGGTATCGCCCGTACCTATTTCGCATTGGGCGAGGCCCGTGAGGAGCTGCTTCTCGCGCGCGACGCCGCGCGCGTGCGCACCCGGCTTGCCGCCCTGACGGCGGCGCGCTACCGGGCCGGCATTGTCAGCGCCATGCGCTATGAAGCCGCCGAAGAGGCGCGCGCGACCGCATGGCGGCAAAGGGCCGCAGCCCGGCTCGCGGTCACGCGGCTGCGGCTTGCCCTGGCGGCGCTGGTGGGCCGCGGACCGCGGTACAGCACCCGCCTTCCCGTCCCCCGCGTGGTGCCGGTCCGGCGTTTCACCGCCCCGGCGCACCTGCCGCTCGAACTGCTGGCGCGCCGACCGGACCTGCGCGCGCGTTACTGGGAGGTACAGGCCGCGGCGGCGGGCATCGATGTGGCGCAGGCCGGCTACTACCCCAACATTTCGCTCACCGGAAGCCTCGCGTTCCAGAGCATTTCGCTTGCCACACTCTTCGACCCGGCCAATATCACGGCCGACATAGGGCCGGCCATACGTCTTCCGCTTTTCGATGCGGGGGCGCGGCGGGCCCACCTGAGCGCGGCCCGGGCGCGCTATGACGCGGCCGTCGCCCGCTACAACCAGACCATCCTCGATGCCAGTGCCCAAGTGGCCCGCGCGCTCGCCGCCATCCGTCTCGCCTACCACGAGGAACAGTTCGCGCAACGCGCCTGCCGCCACGCCCGTCTGGGTTACCGGCTGGCCATGGCCCGCTTCCGCGCGGGTGTTTACGGCCCGCTTCCCGCTCACGCTTCCCGGTTGGGTGTTCTGCAGGCCGAACGCGATCTCGCTCAGGCGCGCACGCGCGTCCTGCTGGCCGACCTGGCGCTGATTCAGGCGCTTGGCGGCGGCTACCACGATCACACCTAGGGACAGATCATGAGCACTTCGATGTCCACCACCGATTCCGGTGCCACCAGACGCAAACGAGCACTTCTCGGGCTTACCGGATTCTTTTTGCTCATCGCACTTGGCTATTTCATCTATTGGCTCTTCGTCGGGCGCTACTACGCGTCGACCGATGACGCCTACGTCCACGGCAACCTGGTGGCCATCACCGCGCGCGTACCCGGAACCGTGGAAACCATCGACGTCGACGACACCGACCGCGTCTCCCAGGGTCAGGTGCTGGTCGTACTCGACCCGACCGATGCGCGCATCCGGCTGCGCAGGCAGGAAGGAGCGCTTGCCCTGGCGATTCGCCAGGCGCGCGCCACACGCGCCCGTCTGCGCGCCCTGAGAGCGCAGACAAGCGCCGCGCGCAGCGTCTATGAAGAAGCCCTGGGAAAAGTACGTCGCCGGACGCATCTGGCGGCCATCCACGCCATCTCCATGGAAACCTGGCAGGACCTGCGCAGACGCGCCGACGCGCTCCACGCCCGTTATCTGGCGGCCCGGGCGCAGGCGGCCGCGGTGGCGGCCGTTCTGGGCCATGGTCCGATCGCGCAGTTGCCGGCCGTGCGCATCGCCGCCGCGCGCGTCCTTGCCGCCTATACGGCACTCGCACGCTGCATCGTCCGCGCCCCGGTGAGCGGCTACGTGGCCAAGCGCAGCGTGCAGCTGGGCGAACATATCGAACCAGGGCGGCCGCTCATGGTCATCATCCCGCTACACCACCTGTGGATCACGGCGAACTTCAAGGAAGACGATTTGGGGTCGCTGCGCCTGGGCCAGCCGGCGCGCATCGTGACCAGCCTCTATGGCGATTCCGTCACCTATCACGGACATGTCGTGGGTATCGGCGCCGGCACCGGATCGGCGTTTTCCATCCTGCCGCCCAACAACGCGAGCGGCAACTGGATCCGCATCGTGCAGCGCGTACCGGTGCGCATAAGCCTTCCGGTCAAAGCCCTCATGGCGCATCCGTTACGCGTCGGTCTCTCGGCCACCGCCACAGTCAATACCCAGAAGACGGGCGGCCTCATGCTCGCACAAAGTCCGCCCTCCCGCGCCGCCTACCAGACACCCATCTACGGCCACGACATGCGCCGCGGCGAGCGCATCATCCGCCGCATCTTCCGCGCCAACGAAGCGCGCAGGGCCCGCTAGATGGCGCAACGTCCTGACGTTCCCCTGGGCCTGATCACTGTCGCGCTGGCGCTTGGCACGTTCATGCAGGTGCTTGACACCTCCATTGCCAACGTGTCGATTCCGACCATCGCAGGCGATCTGGCCGTAAGTCCCGACCAGGGTGCCTGGGTCATCACCTCCTTTGCGGTAAGTAACGCCATCGCACTGCCGATGACGGGTTTTGCGGCGCGCCGCCTGGGCGAGGTACGACTGTTCGTGATCGCGACAGTCCTCTTTACGCTCGCTTCGTGGGCCTGCGGCATGGCGCCCAATCTCGCCACCCTGCTCGTCTTCCGCGTGATCCAGGGGGCGGTCGGCGGCCCCATGATTCCGCTTTCGCAAAGCCTGCTTTTGCGCAGTTATCCGCCAGACAAAAAGGGCCTGGCGCTTTCCCTCTGGTCGATGACCGTGGTGGTCGCCCCCATTCTCGGGCCAATCCTCGGCGGCTATATCACGGAAGACATCTCCTGGCCATGGATCTTCTTCATCAACATCCCCGTCGGCATCTTCACCGCCTTCACGGTCTGGGAGCTCCTGTCGCCCTATGAAACGGAACGCATGCACGTGCCGATCGACTTTGTGGGCATCATCCTCCTCATCGCCGGGGTGGGGAGCCTGCAGATCATGCTCGACCGGGGCAACGACCTGAACTGGTTCAGTTCGCACACCATCATCGTGCTCGGACTCGTCGCCACCGTCGCGCTGTCATTTTTCATCGCCTGGGAGCTCACAGAGAAACATCCGGTCGTCGACCTGACCCTCTTCCGGGAACGCAACTTCACCGTCGGCACGATCGCCATGAGCCTCGGTTATATGGTGTTTTTCGGCGGTGTCGTCATCTTCCCGCTGTGGCTGCAGACAAATCTTGGCTACACCGCGGTGTGGGCCGGCCTTGCGGCGGCACCGATCGGCGTGCTGTCGGTGGTCCTCTCGCCTTTTGTTGGCCGCTACCTCCACAAGTTCGACCTGCGCGCGGTCGCCAGTCTCTCGTTTCTGGTCTTTGCCTGGGTGTCGTTCTGGACCAGCACCTTTCCAGGCGACGTGAATTTCGCGCACCTCGTCTGGCCGCGTTTCGTGCAGGGTATCGCCATGGCCACCTTCTTTACGCCCGTGGTCACCATGGTCCTGTCCGGCCTGCCGCAAAAGCGCGTGGCAAGCGCCGCGGGGCTTTCGAACTTCATGCGCCTGGTCGCCGGTTCCTTCGGGACGTCGCTTAGCATCACGGTCTGGACACGTCGCGCGACCTTTCATGAATACCGGCTGCTCGACTACCTCAGCCCGCAAAATCCGCTCTACCGGTTGAGCGTGCACGCGCTCGAACAGGCGGGATTGTCCTATCATGCCGCCATCGCCCTGCTGATCGGTCTCACGCGCTCCCATGCGGTGATCATGGCCACTGACGATTTTTTCTGGCTATCAGGCTGGATCTTTCTTGCCTTGCTGGTCCTTATCTGGTTTGCAAAACCCCCGTTTGGCGCGGGTGACGAAGGTGCAAGCAGTGGCGGCCACTGACCGGAGGCCACAACGCGCGTGGACTGCGCAGGGCGCGCCCTCTTACAATCGCCGCATGACAAGACCACAACAACAACGCGCCGCAGCCCTTGTCGCCGGCATCCTGATGCTCATCTTTGTGCCCATCGCCCTGCGCCCTCTCTTCAATCTGAACGAGGGACTCTACGCGGAGATTCCGCGCGAAATGCTGCGGCACAACTGGCTCATTCCGCGCCTGGATGGCATGCCCTATCTGGAAAAGCCGCCGATCTTCTATTGGCTGGTCATGCTCTTTTACAAGATTTTTGGCGTCGGCAAATTCGC
>JAJYHH010000113.1 GCA_021784845.1 Pseudomonadota bacterium | reverse complement strand
AGGCTCGATGATGTCGCAACGCAAAAGCAGCGTCGGCTCCTCCGTAAACGGATCCAGCACGGCGGTCGAGGCGTCCGGCATCAGGATCATGTCCGATTCGTTAATGGCCTTCCATCCCCCGATGGACGACCCATCAAACATCTTGCCGTCTTCAAACAGCTTTTCATCGACGGTGTGAGAAGGGACGGAAACGTGCTGCTCCTTGCCCTTCGTATCCGTAAACCGGAAATCGACGAACTTGACGTCGTTATCCTTGATCATCTTCAAAACGCTAGCGGACATTCTTTCCTCCTGCTGTCGGTTATGGGCGGCCGCCGGGTCTGCACCTGCGCCGGCCATTCTGCACGAAATATGCCACGGGGAAAACGCTATTCTTCGGTGTTTTTGCAGGCCTTGGCACCCAAAGATGCCCCTTCATGGCCCACGGATCGTCCGGACGCACCAAGCTGGTGCATCTAGCGGAAAGAGACCGTCAGCGAGGCGATGTCAGGATCCTTGCGGGCGGCCGCCTGGAACCGTTCCTGAAGGGCGCGGCCGGCCGCCGGGGTCGTCGCCAGGGAGAGCGGCAACCGGACTTCGACGTGCAGCTTGCCACTCAGGTAGTGGAGGGCGATATCGGCTTCCGCCATCGTGCGGGCCTCCTCGATGCCGGCGAAATACTCCTTCAGACGCACGAGCAGGGCGGAACGCGAAGGCAGATGCATGTTGATGACCGCATACTGGTCATCCTCAGGGTCGATGTGCACCAGCACGTCGGCGATATTCTCGACGCGCCTTAGCAGGGCCAGACGCACCATCTCCGCGATCTGGTGGCCTTCGGACACACTGAGCGTGCCGTCGACGAGGATGTGCACGTCTATGAGCGCCAGACCGCCGGCCCGCCGCGTGCGTAGCAGATGCAAGGTGCGCACCCCGTCTATGGAGAGTATCACCTGCCGGATACGCTCGAGCTTCTCGGCCTCGAGGCCCGTGTCAACGAGCTCGCGCATCGCCTGCCAGCCAATGTTGGCACCCATGCGCACGATGAGGATGGCCACCCCGATCGCGGCGATGGCGTCGAGGTCGTGGACGCCAAGCAGACTGCCGGCGATGCCGACGGCCACCACCGCGGACGAAAACACGTCCGTGCGGTAATGCCAGGCATTGGCGTGCAGCAACTGCGAACGCAGCCTCTGGGCCGCCCGCTGCGTGTACCAGTACAATCCTTCCTTGGCGCCGATGGCGATGAGCGCCATCGCCAGCGCCACCAGACTGGGCGGCGCGAGCCGCTCGGGGTGGCTTAACACATCGGCCGCGTGCAGGGCGATACCGATGCCCGCACCCAACAACACGAGACTCAGGCCGAAGGCCCCGGCGGTCTCGATGCGCGCATGCCCGTAGGGGTGATCCTGATCCGCGGCCCTGGCACCGAAACGCGACGCCAGCCACACGAGGCTGTCGCTCAGGAGATCCGACAGCGTATGAAAACCGTCTGCCACGAGCGCCGTCGAGCGCCCCAGGACACCGATTGTGATCTGTCCGCCGGCGAGCAGGATATTGGTGGCAAGGCCGCGCAGGATCACGCGGCTCGATTCGGGCGTGCCCACGGTACTCATCGGTGCACCCGGATCGTGATCGACACCTCACCGGTCGGCTCGATGCGGCTTGCCAGCAGCTCATGGCCCTCGAGCCGGCACCAGGCGGGAATGTCCTGCAGGGCCCCCCGGTCCGTACACGACACGGTCAGAACGTCTCCGGGTGCCAGCGTGCGCACGCGTTCACCGACCCGGATGACCGGCAGCGGGCAGAACAGGTGGCGTGCATCGAGATGGGGCATGGATCTACAGGTACCATTCACGCGGCAACTGATCAACCGGCCAGGGCGTCACCGTGCGCCGTTCCTCTCCGCCACCAGGCCGCACGATGCTCACACGCACCGTTTCCGCGTCGCGCCCCTGGCAGAAACGTGCCGTCACGGCCGCCGCCAGGGTGAGATCCTCGTCTTCGGCCTCTCCCTGCAGGAGGACGAGCGGCCCCTTGGTGTCGGTGGCGAAGAGATGGATGAAGCGGTGCCGGTAGCCTTCCAGAAAATGATTCTCGCCCTCTTCCCGCCCGACGATCAGTTTGAAATGCGGCCGCGGGCGGATGTGGCGGCCGATCTTCAACAGCATGATGTCATCGAAATCGTAGCGCCGTTCGCCGCGGCTGTTCCAGAGATCACGCAGCTTGCGCGCGTAATGCGCATCGGTGAGAAAACAGCAGCCGCCGGCCGGCTGCGCGTACGCAAGCCCCCCGGCCTGCGCCATGGCGATCTGCGGCTTGCGGTTGCGGCCGCTCAGGTTCAGCAGGCGTTCCCGGTCGACCCAGCCTTCGCGCTCGGGCAGGGTGGGCGGCAGGAGGCGCGCACTCAAGGGGCGCAGCAGGCGGTCGAAGGCGCCCGATTCGCGGGCGATGACGGGCAGGGTGTCGCGCCGCTGCGACTTTGGCCTCTGCCCGAGGACTTCGCCTGTGACGATGAAATCGAAACCGTGCGCCTCCATCCACGCGCGGGCCCGGCCGACCATGAAACCCTTGCAGTCGATGCAGGGATTGAGATGGGCGCCATAGCCGTGGCGGGGGTTCAAGACGACATCCTTGTATTCGTCGATCACATCGATGATGTGCAAGCGGATGCCGAGCTGCTCGGCCGCGTGCAGCGCGCTGTGGCGCACGGCGCGCCGCGACCGGTCCCAGCGCACGGCGTGGGTGTGCCCCTCGACGCAAAAACCGGTGTAGAAGTTGATGCCCTCGACGTGGATGCCCTGCTCTAGCATCATGCGCGCGGCAAGCAGCGAATCGAGCCCCCCGGAAAGCAGGACGACCGCCTTTCTCTGCACCTGTGACCTGATACCAGGATCCATCACCATCCCCGCGCTGTTGCGCCTGCCCGCTTTCTGCTAGCATCGGCTGCTCTATCAGCCACTATGCCATGTCCCTGCTCCGCCGCACCGCTTTCATCGTACTCGCATGCCTTGTCTGCGATCTGCTGTTCGTGGCTTATCGCTGGTTTGCGATACCCCATCTGGCGCAAGGACCCATACCGATGTCGCACGTCGTCTCCGACTACCGGGAGAGACCGAGGGCAGGCTATCCGCTGCGCTGGCACCCGGTGCCCCTGGCCCTTATACCCCGCACCCTGCAACGGGCCGTCATCCTCGGCGAGGATGGCACATTTTATCAAAATGACGGCTTTGATTTCGATGCCATCGAAAGCGCTGCCCGCTATGACTGGCGCGCCGGCCGCATCGTCTACGGCGCAAGCACCATAACCCAGCAGACCGCCAAGAACCTGTTTCTCGACCGCGCCCGGACGTTCCTGCGCAAGGCCAACGAGGCGCTTTTGACGGTGGCGCTGACCCGGACCGTGACCAAATCACGCATCCTCGCCCTCTACCTGAACAACGCGCAGTTCGGCCGCGGCATCTACGGCGTGCAGGCGGCCGCGCTGTATTACTTCGGCAGGCCCGTCTGGCGCCTGGATACCCGCCAGGACGCCGAGATCGCAGCCACGCTGCCCGATCCCACGGGCGGCAATCCCGCCACGCGCAGCCGCTATTTCCTGAACCGCACCCGCAAGCTGCTGCGCCTGCTCGGGCGCTAGCCGCTTCATCCGGCACCGGCCGGGGTGGTCGTTCTTCGGGACGCCATTTATGGCATTATAGGGCGAGCGCCAGCGGGGCAGAACCCGACGGCCGCATTCTTTTTCAGGGGCCCACAGGTGACATTCCAAGATTTGATTCTCACCCTGCAGCGCTATTGGGCAAAGCAGGGCTGCGTGATCGAACAGCCATACGACATAGAGGTCGGCGCGGGCACGTTTCACCCGACCACCTTTCTCGGCAGCATCGGTCCCGAACCGCTGCGCGCCGCCTATGTCCAGCCCTCGCGGCGGCCGACCGATGGGCGCTATGGCGAAAACCCGAACCGGCTGCAGCGCTACTACCAGTTTCAGGTGATCCTGAAGCCTTCGCCCGCAGACATCCAGGAACTCTACCTCGATTCGCTGCGGGCCTTGCACATCGACCTGCTCGACAATGACGTGCGGTTTGTGGAAGACAACTGGGAATCACCGACGCTGGGCGCCTGGGGGCTTGGCTGGGAGGTGTGGCTAAATGGCATGGAAGTCAGCCAGTTCACCTACTTCCAGCAGGTCGGCGGCCTCGAGTGCCGGCCCGTAACCGGGGAAATCACCTATGGCCTGGAGCGCCTCGCCATGTATCTGCAGGGGGTCAACACCGTATTCGCTCTGCACTGGAACGAATCGTTCCGTTACGGCGATCTTTACCATCAAAACGAAGTCGAGATGTCGCGCTTTAATTTCGAACAGGCCGACACGACCGCGCTGCGCGGCCGCTTCGACCAGTACGAGGAGGAGTGCAACCGGCTCCTCGAGCAGGGGCTGCCGCTGCCGGCCTACGATCATGTGTTGCACGCCTCCCACGCCTTCAATCTGCTCGACGCGCGGCATGCGCTGAGTGTCACCGAACGCACCCGCTACATCGGGCGCGTGCGCGGGCTTGCGCGCGGGGTCGCGCACAGTTATTACAAGAAACGCGAGGACCTGGGGTTTCCCCGCCGCGGAGCCGATCATGACAAAGACTGATTCCCTGCTGCTGGAAATCGGCACCGAAGAACTGCCGCCCCAGGACCTGTGGCGCACGGCCCAGGCGCTCGGGGAGGAACTGGCCGCGGCACTTGCGGATGCGCGGCTGCTTGCCTTCAAGAGCCCGCCGCGGGTGTTTGGCGCGCCGCGGCGGCTTGCCGTGCGCATCGACGGCGTATTGGGCCGCCAGCAGCCCGAAACCATCGAGCGGCGCGGTCCGCCGCTTGCGGCGGCGTTTGCCGCAGACGGCACGCCAACCAAAGCGACGCTGGGCTTTGCCCGATCCTGCAATGCAGACGTCGCCGACCTGGTTCGCCTGTCCACCGAGCGCGGTGAATTTCTCGGATTCCGCGAACGGCGCGCGGGCCTCGCCCTGAAGAACGTTCTCGAGGGCCTGCTCCATGAGGTCATCAAGAAACTGCCGACCGGCCGGCGCATGCGCTGGGGAGCGGGCGACACCGAATTCATCCGCCCGGTGCACTGGATCGTGCTGCTCTATGGCACGCGTGTCCTGCCCGTCACCGTACTGGGCCTGAAGGCCGGCCGCAGGACACGCGGCCATCGCTTTCACGGGCCGGCGTCGCTGCCGTTGCCTTCGGCACAGGCCTACGAGGACACGCTCGCCCAGCAAGGCCATGTCATCGCCGATTTTCTCCGGCGCCAGGACCAGATTCGCGCCCAGGTCGAACATCTGGCCGAAGCGGGCGGGGGGAGCGCGCACATCGAACCGGCACTCCTTGCGCTCGTGACGGCGCTGGTGGAGTGGCCCACCGCCCTGCTCGGATCGTTCGACAGCGACTTCCTGCAGCTGCCGGCCGAGGTGCTGATCGCGACCATGCGCGATCACCAGAAGTATTTTCCGGTCGTCGACCAGCAGGGGCGATTGCGCGCGCAATTCATTACCGTGGCGAACGTCGAGCCGGCGGATCCGGCCTCCATACGCGCCGGCAACGAGCGGGTGCTGGCGGCACGCTTTGCCGATGCCCGCTTCTTCTGGGAAACCGATCAAAGCCGCCGGCTCGAGGAGCACGGCACGGGTCTCGCCGAGGTGGCGTTTGAACAGCGACTGGGCTCTCTGGCCGACAAGAGCGCCCGTGTCGCGCGGCTTGCCGGCGACATTGCCTCGGGCCTTGGGCTCGACGTGGCGCAGGCGCAGCGTGCCGCAACCCTTGCCAAATGCGACCTCATCACCGGCATGGTGGGGGAATTTCCGGAACTGCAGGGCGTGATGGGGGGATACTATGCCCGCCACCAGGGCGAGGAGGCCCAAGTGGCGCAGGCGATCAGCGATCAGTACCGGCCCCGCTTCGCCAACGACAGCCTGCCCTCGACGCGCCTTGGCAAGGCGCTGGCGCTGGCCGACAAGCTCGATACCGTAGTCGGCATCTACACAGTCGGTCTCGTGCCCACGGGCGACAAGGATCCGTTCGCGCTGCGGCGCACTACCATCGGCATCCTGCGGCTTCTGGACGATCTGGGCGCAGACGGCGACACGGCGGAGCTGGACCTGCCGACACTCCTCGAATGGGCCTTTGGATACTACCGGCCGGGGCTGCTGCGGCGCGACCTCCTGGATCCGCTCAAAGACTTCGTCACCGAGCGGCTGCGCCAGCTCTTCCTCGGAGAATTCGAGAGCGGCCCGGTGGAAGCGGCGCTCGCGCGCGGGGCCCGGCGTATCCATGACCTGCGCAAACGGCTGGAGGCGCTTGCGGCCTTCGAGCACAGCGCCGACGCGGCAGCACTCGTTGCCGCGAACAAGCGCATACGCAACATCCTGAAGCAGGCCGAAGGCGACCTCGGAACCGAGGGAGGGCAAGCGCTCGAGGAAGCCGCCGAGCGGCACCTGCAGGCGGAACTCGAGTACCTGCGGCCCCATGTCGTCGCGTTGACGGAAGACGGCGCCTATGCGCAGGCGCTCGCCAGGCTAAGCGGCCTGCGGCCGGCCGTGGATGCGTTTTTCGACAGCGTGCTGGTGATGACCGACGATCTGGCGCTGCGGCGCAGCCGCATGCGGCTGCTATCGGAACTGGCGGCGCTTTTTGCCCTGATCGGCGATGTGTCGCTGCTGAAAACGGGGGGATGACATGACGCAATCCGATTCCATGCAGGCCTTGCGGGACGCCGTGCAGGCCTTCCACGACAAGCACGAATTCCGCAAACACGGCGGCGAGGAATTGACCTATCGCGTGGCGCTGATGGCCGAGGAGCTGGGCGAGATCTCCGCGTGCGTGACCAAGGGCAAGAGCCGCGAGGCTTTGGCCGAGGAATGCGCCGACCTGCTGATTCTGCTGGTCGGCACCGCCATCGCCGCGGATTTCGATCTCACGGCGGCAACCTGGGCCAAGATGGAAAAGCTCATGCAGCGGACGGGGCGCATGGTAAACGGGCGCATCCGCGTTTCGGAATTCCGGGATTGACCATGCGCCTTGTCATTCTCGATCGTGATGGTGTCATCAACGAAGACTCCGACGAGTACATCAAGTCGCCGGAAGAGTGGCGGCCGCTGCCCGGTGCGCCAGAAGCGATCGCCCGCCTGTCGCAGGAAGGCTATCTGGTGGTGGTCGCCACCAACCAGTCCGGCATCGGGCGCGGCCTGTACGACATGGACATGCTAAACCGCATCCACAACAAGATGATGGACGAGATCAACCACAAGGGCGGCCACATCGACGCCGTGTTCTTCTGTCCGCATGCGCCGGCGGATCACTGTGAGTGCCGCAAGCCGCAGCCGGGACTGTTTCACCAGATCGCCGCGCGGCTGAAGACCAA
>JAJYHH010000052.1:24689-33347 GCA_021784845.1 Pseudomonadota bacterium | reverse complement strand
GATTTTCGATCCCGATCCAGAATGTGGATTCGGGTGCCTTGTCGCTCAGCTATGTGCTGCTGGATTTCGGCGCGCGCGCCGCGCAGCGCGAACAGGCGTTGGCGCAGGTCTACGTGGCCGGTTTCGATAACAACAGCGCGTTGCAGTCGGTTGCGCTTTCGGTGACGCAGAATTATTACCAGCTGATCGGCGAACAGGCGCTGGTCCGCGCCTATCATCAGACCGCGCGTGAGGACCGGGCGAGCCTCGACGCCGCGCAGATAAAACGGCAATCGGGACTTGCCACGATCAGTGACGTGCTGCAGGCGCGGGCGGCGCTTGCGCAGGCGCAATCGGACTGGATTGCGGCGCAGGCCCAGATGCGCGCGGACATGGGCGGGCTTGCCGAGTCGTGCGGACTGCCGGCCGACGAAAAGGTGCCGGTCATGCCGCTTGATGTCTCCAGGCCACCACCGCTGCTGACACCCTCCCTGCGTTCGCTCATGCGCCGCGCCGAACGGAACAATCCGAGCATTCTGGCCTCGAGTGCGCAGGTCGTGGCAAGCCATGCCACCGTGCGCGCGGATGAAGCCGCGGGGTTGCCGAGCATCGATGTCACTGGTACGGCCGGCAAGCGGTTTCAGGCGACTCTCGGGCCTTCGCAGAACTGGTCGGTCAGTGTGAATGTGCGCGTACCGATCTTCGGCGGCTTCAAGGATGCCTACCAGATCCAGCAGGCCCGCGCGCAGGAACGGAGCGCGCAGGCGTCGCTGGCCGAGCAGACGCAGAAGATCGACATGACGGTCTATCAGGATTACGAGACAGTTTTAGGAGCCCGATCGGCCGCAGGGGCCGCGCGGCTGGCGGTTGCGAGTGCGCGCGCCTCGCTTACGGCGATCAAGGCACAATATAAAGTGGGACTGGCAACCATGCTTGATGTGTTGACGGCACAGGCGACCCTGACGACGGCCGAGCAGACGGCCATACAGGATGTGACGACGGCTTACGTTCAACTGGCCAATCTGGCCGATGCGCTCGGCTACATCGGACTGCCGGCACGGGCGGCACGGAAGGGGGCACTGTGAAGAGGGACGCGATCAGGCGGCGCTTGTGGGGAGTGGTTGTCGCGTCATTGCTTGGCGGCTGCCATGATCACCACTCCCTGAAGGCGCAGGCGGTTTCCGTGCAGACCGTGACCGTACACCGCGGACAACTGAGTCTCACGGTGCGCACGCTGGGTCAGGCGGTGGCCTCCCAGAGCGTGACGATCGTGCCCGAAGTCACGGGTATCCTGGAGAAGGTCGCCGTCCATTCCGGGGACAAAGTGCGCGCGGGGCAGCTGCTCTACGAGATCGACGCGCGTCCGGCGCAAGCGCAGGTCGCCCAGGAGCGGGCCAATCTGGAGGGCGCGATTGCGCAGATGCAATACGATGCGGCCCAGGTGCGGGCGTACACACCCCTTGTACGCAAGGATTACGTGACCCGGCAGACCTTCCAGCAGGCGCAGGAGCAGGAGCAGGATGCACGTGCCGTCGTGCGCGCCGATCAGGCCGCATTGCGCAACGCCGAGCTGCTTTTGGCCGACACGACGATACGCGCGCCGATCGCGGGCCGCGTGGGTCTTTTGACGATCAAGGCGGGCAGTCTGGTTGCCGCCAATAGCACGGTGCTGGCGACGATCAATGCCACGCACCCCATGGACGTTCGGTTCAGTCTGCCACAGCGCTACCTTGGTGCGCTGCGCGCAGGGCTCGTTAGTCACAAGCCCCTGGTGGCCGTGTGGAGCGGCACGGATGGCACGCGCCTTGGCCGGGGGCCCGTTACCGCGATTGACAACACCGTTGACAATGCGTCTGCGACGATCACTGCGCAAGCGGTTCTGGCCAATCGTGGCGACCGATTATGGCCCAATGAATATCTCCAGGTGGTGATGACCTACCGTGTCCTGCCTGACGCCCTGCTTGTTCCGCGTGGCGCCCTGCAGCAGGGTGATGCCGGTCCTTTCGTCTACGTCGTGCACGCAGGACACGCGCTCATGCGCGCCGTGACCTTTCAGGGGGAGACCCGAAAATGGGTGGCAATCGGCGGCATCGCCGCCGGCACCCCCGTCATCATCGATCCCCCGACGCGGCTGCATCCGGGTTCTGCCGTGACCGTGCACGAAGATCACACGACGTGAACCTGTCGGCGCCATTCATCAGGCGGCCGGTCGCCACCACGGTTCTCGCGGCGGCGCTGGCGCTGCTCGGCCTGCTTGCCTACTGGCGCCTGCCCATGGCGCTCCTGCCGAACGTGAGTTTTCCGACCGTTCTCGTGACGGCCAGTCTGCCAGGCGCAAGTCCCGAGACGATGTCGAGTGCGGTGGCCACGCCACTTGAACGGCAGTTTTCGAGCATACCGGGTCTGCAGTCCATGAGTGCCGTCAGCCAGAATGGTTCGGCACGCGTCATTCTTCAGTTCACGCTCAGTACGCCGCCGATGGCTGCGGTGCAGCAGGTCTCGAATGCTGTGGCGCAGGCGCAGCATTTTCTGCCGTCAGGCATGCCCAATCCGCCGCTTGTCAAGAACCTGAATCCGGCGGCGCAGCCGATCATGTACCTGAGTCTGTCGGCACCCAACATGCCGCTCTATCAGCTGGACCGCTATGCGGAGACGCAAGTGGCGACGTCGCTTGCGACGGTTCCGGGGGTTGCGAACGTCGAGGTGTTTGGGGCCAAGACCTATGCGGTGCGCATCTATATCAACCCGTTTGCGCTGGCTGCACGGGGCTTGAGTCTCGAGGCGGTGGAGACGGCGCTTGGCGCGGCCAATGTCAATCTGCCGCAGGGCACGATAGAAGGCGCCGATCGCAACCTGGCCGCCGATGTGCACGGCCAGCTGCATACGGCCAAAGCCTTCAATCACCTCGTGCTGGCTTACGAAAACGGCCATCCCGTGCCGTTGAGCGCCGTTGGCCATGCCGAAAACAGCACGCAGTACAACCTGCAGAAGACCTGGATAAACGGGCAGCCGGGCATCGTTCTGGCGGTCGTCCGGCAGGCCGGCAGCAACACAGTAGCCATAGCCCATGGCATTCAGGCGCTCATTCCCATCCTGAAACGGGCCGCTCCAGGCGGCGCGGCGCTGCATGTGGTCTTCAATGACGCAAACTACATCGATGCGGCCGCCCGTGAAGTCTTCTTCACGCTGGCGCTTGCCAGTCTGCTGGTCGCCGGCGTCATGTGGATGTTTTTGCGGCGCGGTTCGTCGACCCTGATCGGTGCGCTGGCCATCCCGTTGTCGCTGGCAGGCACGCTCATTGTCATGATGGTGCTCGGTTACAGTTTGAATACGCTGACGCTGCTGGCGTTGACTCTGGCCGTGGGTTTTGTCGTCGATGACGCGGTGGTGATGCTCGAAAACATCAACCGCCACCTGGAGCGCGGTGAAACCGCGCTCATGGCGTCGATACAGGGCAGCCGGGAAATCGGTTTTACGGTGCTGTCGATGACAATTTCCCTTGCGATCATCTTTTTGCCCCTGATTCTGCTCGGGGGCTTCGTCGGCCATCTGTTTGCCGCTTTCGGGGTCACCATATCCGTGGTCATCCTCGTTTCGGGGCTGGTCGCGCTGACTGTAACGCCGATGTTGTCGAGCCGTTTCCTGCGCGCTGGCACGCCAACGGATGGCGCCTTCCAGAGGCTGTTCAACCGCAGCCAGGAATTCTATCTGCGGTCCCTCGAGCAGGTGTTGCATCACAAGGGGCTTACCGCGGGTCTTGCCGGTCTCACGCTCGTCGGTAGCCTGGGGCTTGGCATCATCGTTCACAAAGCATTCTTGCCAAATGAGGATTCCGGTACCCTCAATGTGAACATTGAATATCCGCCCGGCGTGAGCTTTGCGCGTGCTGCCGCCGAGCAGCAGCAGATTGTCGCGGCGTTCCGGGCCAATCCGCATGTGTTGTCCGTGGTGTCGTCGGTGGGCCAGGGGCCGGGCGCTTTTGCGTCGGCCAACGCCGGACACTGTTTCATCCGCATCAGGCCCGATTATGCGCGTCGGGCGGCCGCTCTGACGGTGGCGCTGCGCCGGGCCACCCGGCATTTCTACAATGCGCAGATCGTGTTCCAGGGGGCACCGGGAGCCAACGCGGGCACCGCGAACGTGAATGGAGACTATGCGTACGAGCTGGTGGGGGAGAACTGGCGGCAGCTGGATGCGGCCACCCGGGACCTGACAGGTGCGTTGCGCGCCATCCCCCGGTTGGTGTCGGTGAATAATAGCCTGGAGAGCCGCAATCCGCAGGTCTCCGTGGAGATCGACCGGGGGCGCGCGGCAGCGCTTGGCGTGACCCCGCAGGCGATCGAAAAGACACTGGGTCTCGCGTTCGGCGGCATGCAGGTGGGTATGATTTACGGCGCTTCAGATCAGTATGAAGTGCTGATGGAGCTGTCGCCGCGCTACCAGGACAATCTGGCGGCGCTTGCGACTTTGACCGTACCGTCCCTGACGGGGACGCTGGTGCCGCTGATGGCCGTAGTCCACGAGAGTTACGCGGCCGGGCCGCTCGAACTCGATCAGCACGGCGGCCTGCCATCGACCACCATATCTTTTGATCTCGCGCCGGGCGTCACGCTAGGACAGGCTGTCGGCGTCGTTCAGGCCGCCGCTGCCAAGGTGTTGCCGGCAGGGGTTACGGGACGCTTCGGTGGCAACGCCGCATTGTTTCGCGCGTCATTTCAGGCGTTGCCCTTCCTGCTTCTGGCCACGGTGTTGCTCATTTACGTGGTTCTTGCCATCCTCTACGAGCACTTCGTGCATCCCTTGACGATCCTCACGGCGCTGCCGCTTGCGGCTTTCGGGGCACTTGTGTCGCTCTATCTGACTGGTCTTCCCCTCGATCTGTACAGCTTCATCGGCATCATCATGTTGCTCGGTCTGGTAAAGAAAAACGGGATCATCCTCATCGATTTCGCGCTTTCGCGGCGGCGTGAGGGGGCATCTCCCCGCGAAGCCATCCTGGAGGCCTGTGCAATCCGTTACCGGCCGATCATGATGACGACGTTTGCCGCGATTCTGGGTGTACTGCCGATTGCGATCGGTTTTGGCGCAGGTTCGCAGGCGCGCGTGCCGCTTGGGGTGGCGGTGCTCGGCGGGCTGGTTTTCTCGCAGTTCCTGACCCTCTATGTGACACCGGCATTCTATCTCCTGGTCGAAGGATTTTCGCTGCGCCCGCGACGCTAAGCGGGCTGTCACCCTGTCATGCCGGACGTTCCTGACTATACTGAGGGCGGCAGGCGCTATCTGAGGGGAAGATCGTGAGCCAGGGACAGCATGACGGCGCGGAAGTTGGTAAGAAATGCGGATCTGGCGGCAAGGGCCGCGTGAAGTCACGGCCCGTTCCAGGTGCCGCGCCTGTGTGTCGCGAAGTGGCGTTGCTGCATGATCTGGCCCGCGAGCAGAACATCAAGCGGTTCTTTCGTCGCGCCGCCACTGGCATCGCCGGACTCCTTCAGGCCGATTGCGCGGCGCTCATCGTACGGGAACCACCAGACAGGCTGTGTTACCGGTTCGTGCACGGCTTGCCGGCGCGACGCAAGGATCTGGTCGCGCGGACTTTCAGCGAGCAGGCGGGGTTGCCGGGCACGGTGCTGCGTAAAGGCGCCGCGGTTTTCGTGTCCAACCACGCAGACAGTTCCGGGGTCTCACCTGAATGTGCCTTGCTTGGTCTGGCGGCAAGTTACTGTGCGCCCGTTCGTGCGCAAGGCGAGATCATCGCCGTGCTGGCGATATCGTGGTCTACGGCACCGGCCCATCCGCCGGATGCGGCAAGCACCTATCTGGTCGACGTCGTGACGGATTTCCTCGGCGCAGCCTTGCATCGCGCGCGCATGCAGCAACGCTTGGCGGTACTTGCCACACGCGATCCTTTGACGGGCGTGGCCAATCGGGATCTGTTTTTTGATCGTCTCGGGGACGCCATGGCCTTTGCCGAACGGACAAACCGGCTGATGGCTGTGATCGCGCTCGATGTGGATAATTTCAAGATCATCAACGACCGCTTCGGGACGGGGGCCGGCGATGAGGTGCTTATCGAAATCAAGAACCGCATCAGCAAGGTGCTGCGAAAAGGCGACACCATGGCCCGGATCGGCGCCGACGAGTTCGGGCTTATCATAGAGAACGCCAGACGCGTGGATGACCTCGAAGCGGTGGCGCTGCGCATCTGTGATGCACTGCAGTTTTCTTGGGGGCCACCCGACAACTGCATCGCGGTGAGCGCAAGCGTGGGCATGACCGTCTACCCGCTCGATAGCGGCAATGCACAGGCGCTGCTTGGCAACGCCGGTACCGCCATGCGCGAGGCGCGGTATCGCGGAGGCAACCTGTTGTTGTCCTATGCGCATGACTTTGCGCACAAAAGTCTCGGGTGCGATGCCGTCATCTGGGAATTCGGCCACGGCCTGGATGAAGGTCAGATGCACCTCGTCTTTCAGCCTATAGTCGACATGGAAAGCGGCACGCTGGTTTCCGTGGAGGCACTACTGCGCTGGCAACATCCCACGCGCGGCCTGCTCGTCCCCGGGGACTTCATGGCTGCACTCGAACACGGTTACAACAGCAGCAGACTCGATGCCTGGGTGCTTGAACGGGCGGTCAAGGTGCTGGCGGACTGGCGCCGCAAGGGTCTGGACTGGACGCTGCATGTCAATCTGTCGATGTCATCGGTCGCCAACGCGCAATGCCACGCCCTGCTTGAGAGGGTCCTGGCGGGGTCAAGCGAGGTCGACGCCGCCAAGCTCGGTATAGAGCTGGTGGAATGGGCGGCGATCCACGACGCCGATGCGGCCTGCCAGTCGATCCGGGATTGCAAGGCACTCGGTGTGTCGGTGGTACTGGACGACTTTGGTACGGGCTATGCTTCTTTGCAGCATCTGCGCCTTTTGCCAATCGATCATATAAAACTCGACAGGAGTTTTGTCCGTGAACTGGCGGCCTGCGATGCAGACCGTGTTCTCGTCGAGAGCATCATAAATGCCGCGCGCGCCTTTGACATCGGCATCATCGCCGAAGGTGTGGAAGAAGAGGAGCAGCGTGCGGCGCTGCTGGCGGCCGGCTGCCGCACGGGTCAGGGTTATCTTTTTGCGCGGCCCATGGAAGAAGGGGCGCTGCTGGCCCGTTACGGACGCATTTAGGCGCAAGGGATGCTATCAGGTGCCGGATGTGTGGCGGCGGATGTCAGTGAGGGCGGACAACACGGCTTCCGGCGACAGGGCGGCGAGGCAGTCGGATACGCCGCCGTCACCACAGCCGTTGGCATAGCATGGCCGGCAGGGCCACGGCATGGCGATGATCCGCGCCGGCGTCTGCCAGGGCCCGAAGAGGATGTCGTCACCAGGACCGAAGCAGGCGATGACGGACGTACCCATGGCTGCGGCAATATGCATGGTGCCCGAATCCGTTCCGATGAAGCATTCGGCGCGACGCGCAAGCGCTGCCAGTTCAAGGAGAGACAGGGTGCCTGCGAGGTTGTGGACGCGAGGCAGGCCATGGACCATGTCGCGCACATAACCCTCATCCCGGGGACCGGGGGCGGCCGTCACCAGCAAAGTCTCGCCGTTGTCTGCCAGCCGGCGCGCCAGGGTGCGCGCCATGACGGGGTCGAGAAATTTGCCTGTGGCGCCGGCGGTGGGCGCAAACAACAGAAAACCTTTGGCTTGCAGGGCGAGTTCGCGCAAAAGACGATCGATCCGTGTTTCCGCGGCTGTGTCCGGCACTATGCAGGGCCGGCGTTCATGGGCATCGGGATGGATGCCCACGCGCCGCAGCAGATCGAGATGCAGGTCACCCGTATGGCGCGGTCCCTGCCGGGGGTGGGGCCGCGGCAGCATGTGCGTGAAAGTCTGCTTCCAGAAAAAGCGTTTCACGGGCGACCCGTGGACCGATGCGTGCGCGCCCACGGCACGCGGAATGCGAAGCAAAGTGATGAGCGCAGGCCCCCACGAACCGTCGGTTGTATGGGGTGACTGGATCAGCAGATCATAGGGGTGGCGGCGCATTGCGCGCACAAGACGCAGCCGGGGGCCGAGCGTGCGCAACAGGCCTTTGTGGCGCCAGGTGGCATCCAGGAGAAACAGCCGGTCGATGTGGGGGTGGCAGTCGAGCAGGCCACCACTGCGCGGATGCGCAAGCACGTCGATTTGGCATCGGGGCGCGCGGGCCTTCAGTGCGGTGATGAGGGCCGTCGCAAGCACGAGGTCGCCGAGAAGCTGGGGCATGATGATGAGAACCCGCCGCACATCTGTGGGCGGGAAGGTGTGGGTGTCAGTCGTCATGCCGTTCCAGCGCCGGTGAGAGGCGGTACAAGGGCCGGAGTGGCCGCGGCCGCCTTGGGTATGATCAGCGAACAGGTCCCCATCCTAGCAGCCGCCGTCTGGTGCCGCAAATTCAGGCCGCCACGTGCGGGGCCGGCATCATGTGCCGTTCGAGTGCGCATTCGGCTTCCAGCCGTGCCTGCGACCAGGCTGCCAGAAAGAGCCCGTCTTCTGCGCGGGGTTCCGAGATCGGAATCCGGCAATCGCTCCAGTCGAGATCGATGGCATAACGGCTGCGCAGCGTGTCGTGCAGCGCGCGGCGGCGCATGGGGCACGCCAGGTCCTCTACGGGCATGACCAGGTCCGCGTGGCGCAGCGCCATCGTGAG
>JAJYHH010000052.1:0-24163 GCA_021784845.1 Pseudomonadota bacterium | reverse complement strand
GAGTTCCATGTATCGTGTCGCGCGCCGTCGATGCTTCTTGCGGTGAGATATTCAAGATTTTCGTGAAACGGTTCGTAATACGCGAGATAGCGGGCATCGCTGCGGAACTTGTGCCACACGTAAGTCGAGCCGGTGCGCCATGATCCATGTAGCCAGACGGGTCCGTGACGGTTCGCCGATGCCGTGACGGTGGCCCGTGACGGCATCGCCGTCACGGGGATTTCCACGGTCTGTTCGAGCCGTTCGCGTTCGCGTCGCATGGCCAGATACCGCCGCCCCAGCATGCGCAGCTTCAGTTTCATGTGGTGTGAGCGTATGTGCAGGAAGCCGAGACCGGTGACTGCCTTGAGATAGCGAACACCACCACGCACCCCCTTGATGGCAAGCAGCCGGCGGTACAACCGTCGCCGGAAGCCTGCGGCGGGCTGCTGTGAGACGCTGCACGGTGGCGGGCCGTTTTCGCGGCTCGAGTCCGGCGTTTGGGGTATGTGGGCGGCCATGAGTCGTGAGTGTACAACAAATTGCCACATGGGGCTGTCGTATGGCACTGTTCGGTCGGGCCGTGGCCCAACGGAGCGAACTGCGCGCGGACAGGGGCGCCGGGCGGGGATCGCCAGGTTCATAGGTCGTGGCGCCCTTACGCATGACAAGGATAATTGATCTCAAGGAGATTCATATGAAGAAATACGTGGCCATTGCTGGTCTTGCTGTTGCTCTCGTGTGGTCTGCGGCGAGTGGGGCGGATGTGTGGGGAGGTGCGGATCTGGGTCTTGCGGGTGGTGCGCTGTCCAACACCGTGCCCCTCGGTGTGTACCTGGGCGCATCCAGCTCCCGGTTTCCCCTGGGGGGCGAGCTCAGTTATCAGTTTCTGAGTCTCAATCCGGCCCGCGAAGGCCTCTTTACCGCCACGGCGATCTACAGGCACCCCATTCCGGATACGCAGAACCTGGATTTTCTTGCTCGCGGCGGCCTTGCGTACATACACGGGGCCCACAATGGCTACGTGAGTTCATCGACGCGTCCTGTCATCGGGGCCGGCATAAGCTACCGTATCAGGCCGCAGGTGAGTCTGCGTGCGGAGTATGATCTGATCATCGGTGCGGCTACGCACACAGGTCCGCTTGTCAACGGCAGCGAATTGCTGGGCGGTGTTACCTACCATTTCGCGCGCTAGGCGCGGGTACAGGGCGGCAGAGACCGCCCTGTACCCGGTTTGCGAGCCTAGAAGATCAGGTATTTCAGGCCCACCACCGTCAGCAATATCAATGTAGCGCGCATGAAGGTGTTTTGACTGATGCGCATATGCAGGTGGTTGCCCAGATAAAGGCCGAGCGCGGCGGCGGCCGCGAGTGTCGCGCAGGCGATCGTGAGCGGCAAATTGAGAAGGCCCAGGGCGACGTAGAGGCCTGCGCGCACGACGTTGTCGGACAAGGCAATGGCCTGGAAGGTCGCGCGAAACGCCCGCTTGTTCAGATGACGCATCTGCAGATAGGCGACAAGAGGCGGGCCGCCGCCCCCATAGAGGCTGCCGATGATGCCGCCCAAAGTACCAAGCGGCAGCGCCCACACGCGCGAAATTTGCGGCATGCGCTCCGGTCTGGCGGTCACGGCGTAGACGATGTAGGTGAGAATGAAGACGCCGAGAAAGCGCATCAGGCTTTGTGCATCGGTGTGCGCCAGGGCGATGGCGCCAAGGCCCAGTCCAATCATGCTGCCGGGGATGAGCCAGGACAGTTCGCGCCACTGCATCTCATGAAAATCATAGGCGCCAAGCAGTACAGAACCGACCAGGTCGAGCAGCAGCACGACCGGCACGACCTCTTTGACCGGAAACATGAGTGAAAGCAGGGCAACCGAAATAAGGCCCGAACCAAAGCCGATCGTGGCGCGCACATAGAAGGCGGCCAGAACCACCAGTTCGGCGGCGGCAAGTATGCCTGGATGCGCGAGCAGGTGCGTTACGGTCAGCTGGATATGCATACAGTCCCCCGGAGCGGATATCGATCAGATGGTGCCATCTGGGATTTCAGAAGCCGTGGTCTGTGCGCGACCGCGCCTGTCTCTTGCGCCCGACAGCGTACCGGCCGCGCCGCCATGATATCGGCATGGACGCCGTTTCGGAAAGACCCGATGTGATTTCGGCAAGGATGCGGGGAGATGTCGGACGGATGGCGCGCGGCTATATATCGACTGTTTCTGGTCGGCTATAATGAAAAGCATAGCTGTCTATGGGCTTGCAGCGGGACGGCAGGGAGCGGGGGCGGCGGGAGGCTGCGGCCCCTGGGATAACTAAAGAGGGGTTGCTCGCCGAAGCCAGAGTGGGGCGCGGGGAGCTTGGGGCGGCGGCGCGCTGGTGCGGGCACCGACGCGCGGGAGGCTCATGGGTTCAGGCCGTTCTACCAGGGCCGGTTCGCAGATTCGGATAGTATTCGCCGTTACGGCAGGTCTGTTGATCGTGGTGCTGATGGTGTATATGTCTTACACACTCAGTCTCGAGCAATATGGCCGCCGCTTGCGCCTGCACCGCCTTGCCGGCTTTGTTGCGGAGACATCCCGTCTCTATTTTGATCACTACCGCACCGGCTTGCATTTCCTGGCCGCGGATCTGCACCGGGTGCGGCCGCCCATGCGTCGGCGCATCGCAAGGCATCTGCTCAAACGCTTCGAAAAAACCTATCCGACCCTGACGGGCATTGCGGTTCTTGGCATGCATGGACCGGCGTGGCTGTCGTTGTCACCTGGGCTGGCGAGGCGGGCAATCGCCTGGCGCCATCTCATGGATGCGCACTGTTCACGGTTTCATGTCGGTCGCCCACGGCGTATCCGTCCGGATGGGCATCACTATATTCCCTTGTGCTATGGCACGGGCGGGGCGCGTCCGCTGACGGTCATGGCGCTTTTGCCGTTACGGAATCAGCGCAAGCTGTGGGGTCCGTTGGCGATACCCAAGAGTGTCGCGATCGGCCTGTTGCGCCATGGCGGGTACCCGGAGGATCGCTGGCGAAAGCCGGTGCGGCATTACAGCCGCCGGGTGGCAGCCATCAGCTGGCCGGGCGTTCGATCCGGTGGTGGGGGTCATCAGGCGCGCAAGCTGGCCGATTTCGGTCACAGCTATCGTCTGAATGCCTTGCAGCCGGTACATGGTTATCCGTTCGTTGCGTTTGCATCGATGCCGGAAACCGCAGTGCTGTTTGACTGGTGGCAGTTGACGCGCGTACCCCTTGTGGTCCTCCTTGCGGTGCTCGGCGCGCTCTATGGGATGTACCGCTGGGCGCTGTCACGACAGCAGGTCTGGGAAGAGGAGCGGCGCGAGGGCGAGGGCGAGCTCCATGCCGCCAAGGAGCGCGGGGAGGTGGCGCTGCGTTCACTTCTCGATGCCGTAGTCGCCACCGATACCGGCGGCCGTATTCAGTATCTGAATCCCACCGCCGAACGTATGACGGGTTGGGCTCTTACGGAGGTGATCGGCCGGCCCATGAATGAAGTGTTCCCGTGTCTGGATGAAAAGAACGGCGATCTGCTCGATCCGGTTCCAGCATGCCTGCGCGAGGAGGCAGTGGGCCCCGAAGATGCGTTGTTGCTGCACCGGGAGGGCCGGGCTTTGGCAGTCGAACGCACAGCCGCCCCGATGCGTACACAGGACGGCACGGTCACCGGTATCGTCATGGTTTTTCATGACGTGAGCGAGAAACGTCTTTTGGCCGCGCGCCTTGCCCACCAGGCGACTCACGACCCGCTCACCGGCCTGCCCAACAGGGGCCTCTTCAGCGCGCGTCTTCAGGCCACCATCAGCGACCCCAGCACGCAGGACGGGCCGCTTGCCGTCTTGCTGATCGATCTCGATGGTTTCAAGCGCATCAACGATACCCTGGGTCACGGTGTCGGCGATGCGGCGCTCATAAACGTCGGCCGGCAGCTGGCCGATTCGCTGCGCTCGACGGATCTGCTCGCGCGGCTGGGCGGGGATGAGTTTGGTGTGATCCTGCCGCATGTGAAAGAGCGTCACGAGGTGCTGGCGATCGTGCGCAAACTGTCTGCGGTATTTGCCGAGCCGATGCTGACCGAGCCTGAGGAGATCTTCCTTGGCGGCAGCATCGGCATTGCCCTGTATCCCGCCGATGCGCAGGATGCCGACGAGCTGGTGCGCGCCGCCGACATGGCCATGTACGAGGCCAAGGCCAGCGGCAAGAACACGCATCGGTTTTTTCGCCCCGGCATGCGTGACCGCAGCACCTATCTGCTCAGTCTGGAGGCGCACTTGCGGCGCGCACTCGAGCGCGAGGAACTGGATCTGCTCTATGAACCCCAGGTGTTTCTGCAGGCGGGCACCGTGGCGGGATTCGAAGTGCTTGTGCAGTGGCATCATCCGGTCGAAGGCGTGTTGCCCGGTAACCAGTTTATTCCGGTTGCGGAAGAAAGCGGACTGATAATGCCGCTTGGGGCGTGGGTGTTGCGCACCGCGTGTGGCGTCAAGCGGGCCTGGCGGGACCTCGGTGTCGCGAGCGTGCCGATCGCCATCAATCTGACGGCGCGGCAATGTCTGCACGAGGAAACGCCAGCCCTCGTGCGGGATATCCTGAGCAGCAGTGAGCTCGTGCCGGCCGATCTGGTAGTCGAGGTGGCGGAAACGGTTCTGATCCAGCGTCCCGCAGACACCCTGTCGACGCTAAGAGAAATGAAAAAGATCGGTGTGGGGCTTGCCGTGGACGACTTCGGGGCCGGCCTGTCCTCGCTTGGGTACCTAAAGCAGGTGCCTGTGGATGCACTGAAGATCGACCGGTCCTTCATGCACGGCGTCCCGGGCGACCGCGATAGCGAGGCGATCGTGCGCGCCATCATCGCCCTTGGCCACACCCTGAATCTCGTGGTCATTGGTGCCGGCGTCGACACCGGGGCCCAATACGAATTCCTCCGCGCGGCGGGTTGTGACGTCGCGCAGGGCGATTATGTATCCGGGCCGCTGGCGGCCAATGAGGCCGAGGCCTTCCTGCGCCGGGCTTGAAAAGCCCCTGGCCGGTCCCCATGTAGCGTGCGGCTCATGTCTGCCATGTCTCAGTACTGATGAGGACCCTGTCACGTTATGACCGCTGCCGAGAAACAAACACTGGGCTTTCAGACCGAGGTGCGCCAGCTCCTCAATCTGATGATTCACTCCCTCTACAGCGAGAAGGAGATCTTCCTGCGCGAGCTTGTGTCCAATGCATCCGATGCGGCCGACAAGCTGCGCTTCGAGGCGTTGCAAAACGAGCTGCTCTATGAGGGTGATTCGACCATCCAGATCCGCGTCGACATTGACCGGGAGGGGCGCACCCTGACCGTGTCGGACAACGGCATCGGCATGAGCCGCGACGAGGTGATCAATAACATCGGCACCATCGCGCATTCGGGGACGAGGCGGTTTTTCGAGCGCCTGACCGGCGACGAAGCCCGGGATGCCCGGCTGATCGGACAGTTTGGTGTGGGGTTTTACTCGGCTTTCATGGTCGCCGATCGGGTCACGCTCCGCACCCGGCGCGCAGGCGCCCCTGCCGGTGAGGGCGTGATGTGGGAGTCGAGCGGGGAAGGGGAGTACACGGTGGAAAACGTCGATTGCCCCGAACGGGGTACGACCGTGACATTGCATCTGCGGGAGGGCGAAGACGAGTTTCTCGACGCCTTTCGCGTGCGCTCCATCATTCACAAGTACTCCGATCACATTGCCTGGCCGATTCTCATGCGCAAGGAGGATGGCGGTGACGAGACCGTCAACAAGGCGTCAGCGCTGTGGGTACGGCCGCGCAACGAAATCACCGAGCTTGAGTACGACGAGTTCTACAAGCAGACGACGCATGATTACGAGGCCCCGCTTGCGCGCATCCATAGCCGGGTGGAGGGCAAGCAGGAGTATATCGCCCTCTTGTATGTCCCGCGGCATGCGCCGTTCGATCTCTACGACCGCGAGCGCCGTTACGGCATCAAGCTCTACGTGCGTCGCGTCTTCATCATGGATGATGCCGAACAGCTGATGCCGGCGTATCTGCGCTTTGTACGGGGTGTCATCGATGCGGCAGACCTGCCGCTTAACGTCTCGCGTGAAATCCTGCAAAGCAGCCGCGACATTGATGCCATCCGCGCCGGCGCCACGCGGCGGGTGCTGGACATGCTGGCCGAGCTTGCCGACAGCGAGACCGAGAAGGATAAATATCAGGCGTTCTGGACGGAATTCGGTGCGGTGCTGAAGGAGGGCATGATCGAAGACCAGGCCAACCGGGAGCGCCTGGCCAAACTCATGCGCTGGGCCTCGACGCGCAGCGATGAGCCAAAAGTCGCTCTTGCGGACTATGTTGCGCGCATGGTGCCCGGGCAGAACCAGATTTACTACCTGACTGCTGAATCCCTGAGGGCGGCGCGCAACAGCCCGCATCTCGAAGTGTTTCGCAAACGCGGCATTGAGGTGTTGCTGCTTACAGACCGTATTGACGAATGGGTGATGACGCACCTGACGGAATTCGACGGCAAGCCCCTGCGTTCCGTGGCCAAGGGCGATCTCGATCTGAAGGGTGTGGGCGATGAGGCACAGGAACCCGCCGCTGCGCCAGAGGCGCCCGAGATGAAGGAATTGACGACGCGCATGGCCCGCGCGCTTGGCGAGAAAGTCAAGGAGGTGCGGGTCAGCGCGCGGCTTACGGATTCGCCGGCGTGCCTTGTCGCGGGTGAACACGACCTCGGCATGCATCTTGAGCGTTTGCTGAAGGCGGCAGGGCAGAAAGCACCGGGCACCAGGCCGATACTGGAGATCAATCCGGACCACCCCCTTATCCGGCGCCTTGCCACCGAGCCGCAAGGGAAACGCTTTGATGACTGGTCGGAGCTTCTGTTCGATCAGGCGCTGCTTGCCGAGGGGGGTACGCTGGAGGACGGTGCAGGTTATGTGCGGCGCCTGAACGATCTGCTGCTTGCGTTGTCGCCCGCTTCCTGAGGCGGGATGAAACGTGATGTACTAGCAGGCAGACACGGAAGGCGCCCGGGGCGCCGTTGAGAGGCCAGTTGATGGGTGCGTTGTTCGAATCACATGTGCATCTGCCGCTTGTGCATCGCGGAAAAGTGCGGGATCTCTATGCGGTGGATGGCGACCGGTTGTTGATGGTCGCAACAGACCGTCTGTCCGCGTTCGACGTCGTGTTGCCCGATCCGATTCCCGGCAAGGGGCAGGTGTTGACGGCGTTGTCACGGTTCTGGTTTGCGAGGACGCAATCCATCGTGCGCAATCACCTGGCAGACGGCGCGCCTGAAGACGTCGTGCGGCCCGATGAGCGGGATCAGGTCCGTGACCGCAGTCTGCTTGTGCGGCGCGTGCGGCCGCTGCCTGTCGAAGCGATCGTGCGCGGTTACCTGTCGGGTTCGGCTTGGAAGGAATACAGGTCTACCGGGACGGTCAGCGCCATGGCGCTTGCGCCGGGGCTCCTGGAGGCATCACGCCTGCCGGAGCCGTTATTTACGCCGTCGACCAAAGCGCCCGCAGGCGAGCACGACGAACCGTTGCCCGCAGGCGCGATCGAAGACTTGCTGGGTGCGGAGCGGGCGGCGGAGGTGCGGCGCGTGAGTCTGCGTCTCTATCAGGAAGCGGCCGCTTACGCGCTTGGGCGCGGCATCCTCATCGCGGACACGAAGTTCGAATTCGGTGTGGACGCCGATGGCGCCCTGGTGCTGATTGACGAGATCCTGACGCCCGATTCGTCGCGTTTCTGGCCGCAGGCCGGTTATCGTCCTGGCACGAGCCCGGAAAGCTTCGACAAGCAGTACGTCCGTGATTATCTCGAATCCATCGGGTGGAACAAGAAAGCGCCCGCTCCAGCGCTCCCGGCGGATGTTGTGGCGCGCACCGCAGCGAAATACGCCGAAGCGCTTGCCGTGTTGACGCGCTAGTCACGAATGTCGCGGCCGCCCTGGGCTGGTTCGCCAACCCGCCCTTGTGGTACCGTCCTTATCACGGGGGCGCGAAAGTGGCGGAATTGGTAGACGCGCTGGATTTAGGTTCCAGTGGGGTAACCCGTGGGGGTTCGAGTCCCCCCCTTCGCACCAGTTTGCCGTGATCGGCCGGTTCAGGATCCATGGCCGAGGCTTCTTGGCCCGGTCTAGCCGAAGCGGTATGATCATATTCATTTGTCACGATTTCCAACCTTATCAGAGAACGCAGCATGCAAGTATCGATTGAAGCCACCGGGGGGCTTTCGCGCCGTATGACAGTGGCCGTTCCCGCGGCCCGGTTCGAGGAAGAGTTCAGCGGGCGGCTCAAGCGCGCGGCGCGGACGGCCAGGCTGCCTGGTTTTCGCCCTGGCCGGGCACCCATGAAGATGGTCGAGGTGCAATACGGGGGCCGGATTCTTGACGAGGTGGCGCAGGATCTCATGCGCGACAGTTTTTATGAGGCACTCACACAGCAGGGGCTGAAGATGGCGGGCGGGCCTGCGATCGAGCCCAGGCCCGTCGTGCGCGGCCAGGATATGGAATATGTAGCGACCTTCGAGATCTATCCGGAGGTGGTGCGCCTTGACCTGAAGGAGGTGGAAGTCGAGCGGCCGGTTTGCGCCATCACCGACGAGGACGTCAGCCGCACCGTCGATATCATGCGCAAGCAGCGCGTGACCTGGAGCCCGGTGACGCGGGCAGCCGCCGAGGGTGACCGCGTGACGATCGATTTCGTGGGGCGCATCGATGGCGAGGAGTTTCCGGGAGGCGCCGGGCAGGATCATCAGGTGATCGTGGGCGGGGGGCGGTTGCTGGCCGATTTCGAGGCTGCGCTGCGCGGCGCCCTGGCGGGTGAAACGCGTGAGGCGGTGGTGCATTTTCCCGCCGATTACGGCGTGGCAACCCTGGCCGGCCGGGAGGCCGTCTTCACCATTACCGTAAAGACCGTCGAGGAACCGGTGATGCCGGTGCTAGACGAAGCGTTTGCCGAATCCCTGGGTGTGACCGGCGGAGTCGATGCGCTGACTGCGGAAGTGCGGCAGAACCTGGAGCGCGAAGCAGCGCGGCGCATGCGTGAACGCCTGAAGGGTGAGATATTCCGCAAGCTGCGCGAGCTAAACCGCTTTGATCTTCCGGTCAGTCTTGTCGAGAGCGAAGCCTCGCGGCTGCGCCAGAGCGCGGTCGAGACGCTGCGCGCACAGGGCATGGCGACCGAAGCGCTGCCCGCCGATACGTCCGCGTTTCGCGAGCGCGCCTCCGAACGGGTGGCCCTCGGGATCATTCTCGCCGAGGTGGCCCGCGACCGCCAATTGAAGGCGGAGGCGGCGAAGGTTCGCGTGCGCATCGAGGAGATGGCTGCCGATTATGATGAGCCAGGGCGGTTCGTTGAATGGTATTACAGTCAGCCGGAGCGGGTTGCGGAGGCCGAATCGCTGGTTCTAGAGGACGAAGTGGTGACGCTGCTTGCGGCTGAAGCGCGCCTGCAGGACAAGGTCATGCGCTTTGAGGAATTGACCTAAACATTGAGGGATACCGGGATCATACCTATGACGATGAAAGGAAACAGGGCGGATCTGGCGCCGCAGGCTTTAGGGCTTGTGCCGATGGTCATCGAGACCACGGGTCGCGGCGAGCGCGCCTATGACATCTATTCGCGGATGCTGAAAGAGCGCGTCATTTTCCTGGTGGGTCCGGTGGAGGACCACATGGCGAATCTGGTTGTCGCCCAGCTTCTCTTTCTGGAATCGGAGAACCCCGACAAGGACATTCATGTTTACATCAATTCGCCGGGTGGCGCCGTAACGGCCGGGCTTGCCATATACGATACAATGCAGTTCATAAAACCCGATGTGAGCACTGTCTGCATCGGTCAGGCGGCAAGCATGGGTGCGGTGATTCTGGCGGGCGGTGCCAAGGGCAAGCGCTACGCCCTGCCCCATGCGCGCATGATGGTGCATCAGCCGTCAGGCGGTTTTCAGGGGCAGGCGACGGATATCGATATCCAGGCTCGGGAGATCCTGCGTGTTCGCGAACGTTTGAATCAGATTCTGGTCAAACACACGGGGCAGGACATAAAGAGGATCGAACAGGATACGGAGCGTGATAACTTCATGGAAGGTCATGAGGCGCTTTCTTACGGTCTGATTGACGCTGTGATCGACAAGCGTAAATAGGGGGGTATGCTAGGCTGGTATTGTGAAGTGCGCTGCCGGGTAAGAGGCGGTCTATCAGTGAGGTTCGACGATGGCAGATGATAAACATGATGGTAAGGGTGAGAAGCTCCTGTATTGCTCCTTTTGCGGAAAGAGTCAGCATGAGGTGCGCAAGCTGATTGCTGGTCCGTCGGTGTTCGTCTGCGACGAGTGCGTGGAGCTATGCAACGACATCATCCGCGAAGAAGTACAGGAAGAGGTCGAGGTGGGCCTTGCGCGCAACAAGTTTCCGAAGCCGCGCGAGATCAAGCAGATTCTCGACGAGTATGTGATCGGCCAGTCGAATGCCAAGAAGATCCTGTCGGTGGCGGTTTACAACCACTACAAGCGTATCGAGCATCAGGAAAAGATCGGCGATGTCGAGCTGTCGAAGAGTAACATTCTCCTGATCGGTCCGACCGGTTCGGGCAAGACGTTGCTCGCCGAGACCTTGGCGCGCCTCCTGAATGTACCGTTCACGATTGCCGATGCGACGACTCTGACCGAGGCGGGCTATGTCGGCGAGGATGTCGAGAACATCATTCAAAAGCTGCTGCAAAAGTGTGACTACGATGTGGAGAAGGCCCAGACGGGTATCGTCTACATAGACGAGATCGACAAGATTTCCCGCAAGTCCGACAATCCATCGATCACCCGGGATGTGTCCGGTGAAGGTGTGCAGCAGGCTTTGCTGAAGCTGATCGAGGGAACGGTTGCGTCGGTGCCGCCGCAGGGTGGCCGCAAGCATCCGCAGCAGGAATTCCTGCAGGTGGATACGCGCAACATCCTGTTTATTTGCGGTGGGGCGTTTTCCGGGCTCGAGAAGATCATCCAGGACCGGTCGGAAAAGAGCGGGATCGGCTTTAATGCGGAAATCAAGAGCCGCGCAGTCAACAAACGCGCAAGCGACGTGTTCCGCGGCGTGGAGCCGGAGGATCTGATCAAGTTCGGTCTGATCCCCGAGTTCGTCGGCCGTCTGCCGGTGGTTGCGGTGCTAGACGAGTTAGACGAGGCGGCCCTGATCCAGATTCTGACGGAGCCGAAGAATGCGCTGATCAAGCAGTATCAGAAGCTCTTCAAGCTCGAGGGCGTGGATCTCGAGGTGCGTGATGATGCGCTGACCCGCGTGGCGCACCGCGCCATGGAGCGCAAGACGGGTGCTCGTGGGCTGCGCTCGATTCTTGAAAGCGTGCTGCTCGACATCATGTTCGATCTGCCGTCGCTTGAGCGCGTAAAAAAGGTTGTGATCGACGAAGGCGTCATTGCCGATACGAGCAAGCCCTTGCTGATCTACGCGGATCACGACGAACAGGGCAGCCCCAAGCGCGCATCGACCCGCCCCTAGCCGACCTACTCTGACACGCAGGAAACCCGCGCCCGGAGGCGTGCGCCTCCGGGCGCGGTGCCGGTCTTGATTTCCGGTCCGGCGGGCCCATAATCGGTATGCCCCCGGGTTCTTTCGCCGGGGTTTCACCTTGGCGGACATCCGCCACACGAGGTTCTCATGACTGAAGAGCGCTTAATCGAGGCGATGAACCCGCTGACCCTGCCGGTTTTGCCCTTGCGGGATGTTGTAGTGTTCCCGCACATGGTCATTCCGCTGTTTGTCGGCCGCAAGAAATCGATCAAGGCCCTCGAAAATGCCATGGAAGGCGGCAAGCAGATCATGCTGGTCGCGCAAAAGAGTGCCTCGGATGACGATCCGGTCCCGGAGGAGATCCATCGCATCGGCACCATCGCCAACATCCTGCAGTTGCTGAAGCTGCCGGATGGTACCGTGAAAGTGCTGGTCGAGGGGGAGCAGCGTGCGGTGGTTGATCGCTTCATGGAGACAGATGAGTATTTCGCGGCCGAAATCCACAGGCTTGAGCCGGAAGGTCTGAACGACAAGGAAGGCGAGGCTCTGATGCGCTCGGTCCTGAATGAGTTCGACCAGTACGTCAAATTGAACATGAAGATTCCGCCGGAGATCCTGACGTCCCTTGCGGGGATCGAAGACGGCGGGCGGCTCGCTGATACCGTCACCGCGCACCTGAGCCTTAAGATCGACGAAAAGCAGCAGATTCTGGAGATGCTGAATGTTCGTGATCGCCTCGAACACATTCTGGGTGTCATGGAATCCGAAATCGATCTGCTGCAGGTCGAAAAGCGAATCCGCGGGCGCGTCAAGCGGCAGATGGAGAAAAGCCAGCGCGAGTACTATCTGAATGAGCAGATGAAGGCCATCCAGAAGGAGCTTGGCGATCTCGAGGAAGCACCGAACGAAACGGAAGAGCTTGCCCAGAAGATCAAGAAGGCAGGCATGCCCAAGGAAGCGCGCGAAAAGGCGCTGGCCGAGCTGAACAAGCTGAAGATGATGTCGCCGATGGCCGCCGAGGCGACGGTCGTGCGCAATTACATCGACTGGCTGGTGGCCGTGCCCTGGAAAAAGCGCAGCCTGATCCGCAAGGATCTGGTCGCTGCCGAACAGATTCTGGAGAGCGACCACTATGGGCTGGAGAAGGTCAAGGAACGCATTCTCGAATACCTGGCGGTGCAGCAGCGGGTGAACAAGGTCAAGGGGCCGATCCTGTGTCTGGTGGGGCCGCCTGGCGTGGGCAAGACCTCACTTGGGCAGTCGATTGCGCGGGCGACCAACCGCAAGTTCATCCGCATGTCGCTTGGCGGTGTGCGCGATGAAGCGGAGATTCGCGGCCACCGGCGCACGTACATTGGTTCGCTGCCGGGCAAGATCATCCAGAACATGGCCAAGGCCAAGACCCGCAACCCGCTGTTCATGCTCGATGAAGTCGACAAGATGGCGATGGACTTCCGTGGCGATCCGTCATCGGCCCTTCTGGAGGTGCTCGATCCCGAGCAGAACCACGCGTTCAATGATCACTATCTGGAGGTGGACTACGACCTCTCGGATGTCATGTTCGTGGCCACTTCCAACAGTTTGAATATCCCCGGGCCGCTGCTCGATCGCATGGAGGTCATTCGTCTGTCTGGCTATACGGAAGACGAGAAGATCAATATCGCGATGAAGTACCTGGTCAGCAAGCAAAAGCAGAACAACGGGCTGCGCCCAGACGAGCTGGATCTGTCGGAGGGGGCGATCCGCGATATCGTGCGCTACTACACGCGCGAGGCCGGCGTGCGTAATCTGGAGCGCGAGATTGCCAAGATCTCGCGCAAGGTCGCGCGCGAGCTTTTGCTCGACAAGACGCGCAAGCACGTAACCGTGGAGCCGGACAACCTGGATCACTATCTGGGTGTCCGCCATTTCCGCTACGGTATGGCCGAACAGACCAATCAGGTGGGCCAGGTGACGGGCCTTGCGTGGACCGAAGTCGGAGGGGAACTCCTCACCATCGAGAGTGCGCTGCTTCCGGGCAAGGGCAAGCTCACCATAACAGGCAAGCTCGGCGATGTGATGCAGGAGTCCATCCAGGCCGCAATGAGCGTGGTGCGTTCGCGGGCGGCCTCTCTGGGTCTGCCGGAGGATTTCTACCAGAAGCATGATTTCCATGTGCACGTTCCGGAGGGAGCGACGCCCAAGGATGGTCCGAGTGCCGGCATCGGCATGTGCACGGCCATGGTTTCGGCGCTGACCGGGATTCCGGTGCGTGCGGACGTGGCGATGACGGGCGAGATTACGCTGCGCGGTGAAGTCCTGCCGATAGGCGGTCTCAAGGAGAAACTGCTGGCGGCGCATCGGGGTGGCATAAAGACGGTCATCATCCCCGAGGAGAACCAGAAGGATCTGGTCGAAATTCCGAAGAATATCCTTGAATCACTGAATATCCGGCCATTGCGCTGGGTGGATCAGGTGCTCGAAGTGGCGCTGGAGCGTATGCCAAAGCCCCTCGGAGTAGAGGGTGAGAAGGTCAAGTCGCGCGAAAGCGAGGCGAGCACCAGTCTCATAACCACTCACTGATGGTGCTTGCCTTGACAGGGGCTGGGGGCCGCTTGTATAACGGCTCTCTGCCGCGCAACCGGTCGGAGCTGGATCGGGCCGGGATATCCGAAGGGGGAGAGTGAAGTGAACAAATCAGAACTGATCGAAAAGGTCATGGAGACGGCCGAACTCACGAAGGCCCAGGCTGCGCGAGCGGTGGATGCCGTGTTCGACAGCATCACGGAGGCCCTGCGCGAAGGGCAGACCATCAATCTGGTGGGCTTTGGTACGTTTTCGGTGGGTGAACGGGCAGCACGCAGCGGCCGCAATCCGCGCACCGGGGAGACCATTGACATCGCCGCCTCCCGCAATCCCCGCTTCAAGGCTGGTAAAGGTCTGAAGGATGCCGTAAATTAGCGGCCCTCGGGTGGGGAGACCCGCCGTTGTCCGGGTGCTTAGCTCAGCTGGTAGAGCGTCGCCCTTACAAGGCGAATGTCGGGGGTTCGATCCCCTCAGCACCCACCATAAGTTGTACCTGGAGTGGTAGTTCAGTTGGTTAGAATACCGGCCTGTCACGCCGGGGGTCGCGGGTTCGAGTCCCGTCCACTCCGCCATTTCTCAAGGACGGGCGTCAGAAGAGGAGGCCTGTCGTTTCATGCTAAACGCCTTACGTGACAAGACCCAGGGCCTGATTGGCGCGGTCCTGCTGGTCGTGCTGGTTGTGCCGTTTGCTCTCTGGGGTGTCAGTTCCTATTTCAGCGGGTCGTCGACCACGTACGTGGCGCGCGGCCATGGTCTGCGCATCACGCGCGCCCGGTTCGAGCAGGACCTTGCCGAACAGCGGGCCGCCATGACGGCGACGTTCGGCAAGGAGCTGAATCCCGCCGTATTGACCAGCCAGCGGTTCAAGAAGGCCGTGCTGACGGGTCTTGTGAACAAGACATTGCTTTTGCGGGATGCCTCACGCGCCGGATACACGGTGAGCCCGGTCGCGCTGGCCGAGGAGATCCGTCAGGTGCCGGCGTTTCGCGTCAACGGGGTTTTCAACGAGGCGCGCTACCGGCAGCTCTTGCAGGCCGAAGGGATGACACCGGCGCACTTTGAGCAGCGCGTGCGCGATCTGACCATCCTAAATGAAGTCAAAGTGGGTCTTCTCGCAAGCGCCTTCGTCCCACAGACGACAGCGCAGCGGGCCATTGCCTTGCTGGCGCAGCATCGTGCCGTCGCCTACGCGGTGGCCTCGCCCGATGCCTACACATCCCATGTTGTCGTCAGTCCCGCACAGATCCAGCAGTTTTACGCCGGACATCCCGCGGATTTCCGTCTGCCAGAGCAGGTGCGCATCGATTATGTCCTGTTGTCGCCGCAGGCTATCGCCCGCCACATGAACGGCAAGGCCATTGCCACGAGCACGCTCAAGCGGGCCTATGCGCGGCACGCATCCCTGTTCGTGCGGCCGCAGGAGCGGCTGGCCGCGCACATTTTGATTGCGTTGCCGTCGCATCCGACCGCCGCGCAGGTTACGGCCGCCGAAGCCAAACTGGAGTCGGTGCGGGCCCGGATCCTGCACGGCGCCTCCTTTGCGGCCATGGCCCGCCAGTATTCGCAGGATACGAGTACGGCAGCCCAGGGGGGGCGGTTGGGCTACGTGACGCGGGCGGATTTGTCCAAGCCCGTCGCCAAAGCCCTGTTTGCGCTGCCTGTCGGTGGCATCAGTCCTCCCGTGGAGGGGCAATCCGGTGTTCATCTCCTGAAGGTGCTTGCGATCCGCCCGGCGGTACGGACCAGTTTTGCGCAGGCGCGGGCGCAGCTTGTACGCATGGTCGTGCGGCAGCGGGCGAACCGTCGTCTCTATCGCTTGTCCGAACGGCTGCGCAACAAGGCCTTCGAGCATCCCCATAGCCTGATGCCGGCGGCCAAAGCGGTGGGGCTGAGCGTGCATCACAGCGGATGGTTTACCCGCGCCGGCGGCGCCGGCGTCGCGGCCTTGCCGAAAGTCGTGAAGGCCGTGTTCGCGCCGAAAGTCCTGGCCGGGCAGCGCAACACGCACGCCATTGCGGTCGGCGAAAACGCTATTCTGATAGCACACGTGGTCGGGCGCAAACCCGCTCGCACGCAACCGCTTGCGGCCGTGCGTGCGCAGGTTCTGCGGAAAGTCCGGGCCGAGCAGGCGCGTGAGCGCGCCAAGGCGGCGGCGGAAGCGCTCGTCCAGGCCGTGGCACACGGGAAATCGTTCACGCAGGCGGCGCAGAAGCTGGGACTGCGGGTGGTGACGCCCGCGCCCCTGAGCGTGAAGAGCACCCGTGTCCCGCCCGCGCTGCGTGAGTCGATCTTCAGCGCGCCGGTGTCGGCAAAGCCTGTCGCCGGGACCGTGTCGCTCGCTCATGGGCAGGTGGCGGTCTTTGTGGTCAGGCGCGTGGTCCTGGGTAATCCCGCAGCTCACCCGCAGCTCGTCGCAAAGACGACGAATCTGCTGAACAACGCATCGGGCATCGATGCGTACCTCGCATACGTCAAAACGTTGCGGGCGCGTGCCCGCATTCATCTGAATCTCGGACAGCTCTAGGGAGAGAGGGGCGCGGGAGAGGGGCGCGTGCGGGTGGATCCCCGCACGACGTTGTGACGGCTAGACGGCGGCGCCGGGCATGCCGACGATGTGGTAGCCGCAGTCGACGTAGAGAATCTCGCCCGTAATGCCCGAGGCGAGATCCGAGCAGAGAAACGCCGCCGCGTTACCGACTTCTTCGATGGTCACGCCCCGGCGCAAGGGCGCGCTGTTTTCATAGTAGTCGAGCATTTTGCGCAGATCACTGATGCCGGCGGCTGCCAGGGTTTTGATGGGCCCCGCGGAGATCCCGTTTACACGCACGTTGTGGGCACCGAGGCTCTGCGCCAGATAGCGCACATTGGCCTCGAGACTCGCCTTTGCCAATCCCATGACATTGTAGTGGGGGATGACCCGCACCGCACCCAGATAGGAGAGGGTGAGTACGGAGCCTTGTCGGGCAACGAGCAGGGGGCGCGCGGCTTTGGTGACCGCTGCCAGACTGTACGAACTGATATTATGGGCCTCAAGGAATCCGTCACGGGTTACGGAATCCAGATAATCCCCCTCAAGCTGTTCTTTGGGCGCGAAGGCCACCGAATGCACGAGGATGTCGAGACCATCCGTCCATTGCTCTTGCAATGTGGCGAAGGTCCGCTCGATTTCGTCGTCTCGCCCCACGTCACAGGCCAAAAGCACATCGCTGTTGGTCTGGGCCGCCAGACTCTGAATGCGGCTCAGAATCTTCTCATTCTGGTATGTGTAGGCAATTTCAGCGCCCTCGCGATGCATGGCCTGTGCCACGCCCCAGGCAATCGAGCGCTCATTGAGGGCGCCCAGAATCAGCGCCTTCTTACCCGTCAAAAATCCCATGACATGTCCCCTTTGCAAGCACTAACGGCTTCTGCCGTCCCAAATGGTAACGCGAGACGAGGTTTATGTGCTATTCGGAGACTCGATTTGCGGCTTCCGCTGTTGCAACCATGGATGGAGGTTCCCAAATGAGGATGCGTTGACCTAAATGTAGTATACCACGGACGTGGTTGTTCCAACGCTCGAGCTGGCTTACATAGACGCGGTAGCGCTGTGCAATGCTCCAGAGGGTATCGCCGGGACGCACGCGGTGGACCAGGCGTACGCGACCGTGTCCGCTGTTGGCCAGCGCAAGCCGCACCCCGCCACCGCCCTCACCCGGGATCCGCAGCATCTCGCCTACGCGCAGCAGCGGATTATAAAGATGATTGACGGACATGATCGACGCCACGCTCACCCCATATTGCTGGGCGATGCCATAAAGCGTGTCGCCGGGCTGGACGCGCAGGACCCGCACCTGGGCGTGACGGACGAGGGCGACGCGGACACCATTTTCAGCACCCGGGATCCGCAGCATCTCGCCTACGCGCAGCAGCGGATTATAAAGATGATTGACGGACATGATCGACGCCACGCTCACCCCATATTGCTGGGCGATGCCATAAAGCGTGTCGCCGGGTTCAACACGAAATACCCCCGGCCCGGCATTGTTGCGGGCGACCGCCACCTGGGGCTGTCCAGCACGGCGGATGACCAGGCGCCGCCCGGCGACTGGTATCAGCAGGCCCTGACCGACGCGCAGGAACGTGTTGTAGAGATGATTCGTCGACATGATGGCCCGCACACTGACGCCGTATTCCGCGGCGATGTCGTCGAGCGTATTGCCCGGCTGGACGATGTAACGGGCCCATTGCATGCGGTCTTGCGGCGGCAACTGGCTCAAGCCTTCGAGCAGTGCCGCCTTGGTAGCCACTGGCACCAGAATCGTCTGTGGTCCATTGGGTGCGGTCGCCCACCGCCGATAGCCTGGATTGATCGCGTACAGCTGCTTGAGAGACATGTTGGCCAGGCGCGCGACGACGCTGAGATCGATCTGCGAACCGGCATTGACGCGCACGAAATAGGGACTGTTTGGAATGTCGCGCAGCTGCAGGCCGAATTTCTGGGGATCGCGGACGATGTTCACGAAGGCCATCAGCTTGGGCACATAGTGTTCGGTCTGCAGGGGCAGCTGCAGCTGGGCGTAATGCGTGCCAAGACCCAGGGCCTGATTGTGCGCGATCGCCTGCGCGACTGTTCCTTCTCCGGCATTGTAGGCCGCGAGTGCGAGATCCCAGCTGTGAAATTCCTTGTGCAGCGACTGCAGATAATCGAGCGCAGCATTGGTCGAGGCGATGATGTCGCGTTCGCCGTTGTACCACCAGTTCGACTTCAGTCCCCACAGGCGGCCCGTGGCCGGTTCAAACTGCCACAGACCGATCGCCGCTGACCGGGAATAGGCTTCGGGTGAATAACCGCTTTCGATTGCCGGCAGCAGCGCAATTTCCATCGGCATGTTGCGCTTTTGCACATCCTGCACGATCTGATAGAGATAGAGATTTGCCCGCTGCAGCATGGCTTCGACATATTGAGGATTGTCGACGAACCATTGCTCATAGCGCGCAACCAGCGGTCCTTCCATCACCGGCATGCGGAAACCGGCGCGGATGCGCTGCCACAGATTCGCATAACGGGGATCGCTCGTGTCTTTCAGGACCGCTGTTCCCGTCGGTGAGGGTACAGGTTCGACGGGACATTGTGTCTTGGCAGCGGATGGTCCGGTGGTGACCACCGTGATTTTCGGTTGCGGACCGCTGTCGGGCAGGGGTGTCGCGGTGGTGGCCTGCGCGGAGTCGAATCCGCGCAGCGGCGCAGTGGCGCAACCGACAAGCCCCATAAGGGTCGTAGCGACACTGGTCAGACGCAAAACGCCCTTAAAAGATACGGTTGCCATGGTTTGAGACTATAGGAAATGGCGAGCTCGGCGTCAACGATTTCTATCCTTGAAAATCGTCCTTCCAGCGCCTTAGTGTAGCGAAGACGGCAGCGTCTGTATCGGACCTTTGTCCGCCAAGGCGCATGACATGCGCACGCACGCTCGCATGCTGCGCGCGCAGAAAAGGATTGATCCGCCGTTCGTCGGCTATGGTGCTTGGGAGTGTCGGCTGGCCGGCGTCGCGCAGCCTGCGGGCGCGCCGCTCGCACTGCAGGATGTCGTCGTTGTCCGGCTCTACATGGCGCGCAAAGCGCAGATTCGACAGCGTATACTCATGCGCACAGTACACGCGGGTCTCGGGCGGGAGTGCTGCAAGCCGCATGAGGGATGCATGCATCTGAAAGGCCGTGCCCTCAAAGAGTCGTCCACACCCCGCAGAGAACAGCGTGTCGCCACAGAACAGCCGTTCGTCGGACAGGTAGGCCACATGGCCACGTGTGTGTCCGGGTACCCCGATGACGCGAAACGTGGCAATGGGCGTCTCCAGGGTCTGGCCGTCGCGCACTCCTATGGTGGTGCCGGGGATCGCCTCCGCGGCAGGCGCGTACACGGGGATGTGGTAGCGTGCCGCGAGGGGCTCGATGCCGCCCGTGTGGTCTCCGTGATGGTGGGTGCACAGGATAAGCGCCGGCCGCAGTCCGCGCTGTTCCACGGCGTCGATCACGGGTTCGGCGAGGCCGGGATCGATGATGGCCACATCGCGAGGTTCCGGTCCCGGGACGAGCCAGATATAGTTATCCCGAAAGGCGGGAACCGCGAGGGCGTCGTTCATGGCGCGAGTGTGAGGGTAGACCATGCGTGAGTCAATGGACGAGCGGGATTCTGGCGGGCGCGAACGACTTGTCCACTGGTTCGCAGGACCGATCGGGATGTCGCTGCAGGCGTTGGAGAGTCATCGACTGCGCGATATCCTGCCGGCGTTTGCCGGTACCTTTGCGGTTCAGATCGGCCGCGTCGGTGTTCATGATCTGCTCGAATCGAGTCCGACCGCAGTGCACGTGCTGGTCGATCCGGATGCGCGGGACGGGGATGCCGCGGTGCGTGCTCTGCCAGAGGAGTTGCCGCTCGATACCCGCAGCGTGCAAGTCGTGCTGCTTGCGCACACGCTGGATATGTCCATGCAGCCTCATCAGGCGCTGCGTGAGGCCGAGCGGGTGCTGGCGCCGGAGGGACACGTCATCATTCTGGGTTTCAATCGCGCAAGTCTCTGGGGCCTTGCCTGCCTGCTGCGCCGCCGGGACCGCCCGCCCTGGTGCGGCGCGGCGGCCATCGGTCTGTCGCGGCTGAAGGACTGGCTGTCCCTGCTCGATTTCGAGCTGGTGCGCGGCAGCATGCTCTATTACCGGCCACCCGTCCGGCACGCCTATCTGCGCGACCGGCTGTTTTTTCTCGAGTACATCGGTGATCGCTGGTGGCCCCTGGGGGCGGCGGTCTATCTTATCGTCGCCCGCAAACGGGCGCCGGGCATGATGCCCATACGGCAACGCGCGCGCCAGCGCCGGTTGCGGCCGGCATCCCGGCCCGTGGGGCTCGGTCATGGTTGAACGGGCGCCCGTGCAGATCTTCACCGACGGGGCCTGCCGCGGTAATCCAGGGCCGGGCGGATGGGGGGCGATTTTGCGCAGCGGTACGCACGAGCGCGTCTTGAGCGGAGCCGAGAAGTTGACGACCAACAACCGCATGGAGCTGACAGCCGCCGTCATGGCCTTGCAGGCGCTGAAGAGGCCATGCAAGGTGGAGCTCGTGACCGACTCGCAGTATTTGCGGCAGGGGATCACCGCATGGATTGCCCAGTGGAAGCGCCGCGGCTGGTTGACTGCCGCCCGCAAGCCGGTACTGAACCAGGATCTGTGGCAGCAGCTCGATGCGGCCGCAACGCCCCATGATATCGATTGGCGCTGGGTGCGCGGACACACCGGCCACACCGAAAACGAACGCGCCGACCGCCTGGCGAATGAAGCCATAGACAGAATGCTGAAGACGTCGCGATAGACACGCGAACGCGAGACGGAGGAATCGATGCGACAGATTGTTCTCGATACGGAAACCACCGGACTGGATCCGGCAGAAGGGCATGCGATCATTGAAATCGGCGCCATCGAGCTCATCAATCGGCGCGTCACCAATCCGGACCTGTTCCATGAATACCTCAATCCGCGGCGCACCATCGATGCAGGCGCTGTGGAAATCCATGGCATCACCAATGAGATGCTGGCCGACAAGCCGGTATTCGCGGATGTGGCGGAGCGCTTTTTGGAAGTGATCCAGGGCGCCGAGCTACTGATTCACAACGCTCCGTTCGATGTCGGGTTCCTGAATGCGGAAATTCGCCGGGTCTGGGAGAGCGGCCGCACGCTGCCGGTGCGCCAGATCGAAGAGTGCTGCCGGATTGTGGATACTTTGCAGCTTGCGCGCCAGATGCACCCCGGACAGAAGAACAGCCTGGATGCGCTGTGCAAGCGCTACGGCATCGACAACAGCCATCGGATCCAGCACGGGGCGCGTCTCGATGCCGTCATTCTGGCGGATGTCTATCTGGCCATGACCGGTGGCCAGACCATGCTTTTTGGCGATACCGTCGAATCGTTCGAGCCCCTTGCCCTGGACACCGAGGGCTGGCAGGCGGGCGAACCGCTGGTGATCCGCGCCTCAGCCGAGGAGCTCGCCGCGCACGAGGAGTGCCTTGCGCACATCGATCGGAAGACCGGCGGCCGGTGTCTCTGGAAGGTCTTGCATCCAAAGGCCTAGGGGCCCGGTTTGCGCGGTGTTTTCAGGGAACCTGCGTCGCGCGCGTGTCCGATACGAAAAGCAGCAGGACGGCGGCAAGCAGGACGCCGAGCAGGGGAAAGGCGAGATGGTAGCCGCCGATCGCCACCGCCACGCCGGTCAACACGGGGCCGGTCGCCTGGCCCACATCCATGATGGTCCGCAAAAGCCCCATGCCGGCGCCAAATCCGCCGGCGCGGCTGCGATCGCCAACAAGTGCGCTGGTGGCGGCGGTGGTGGCGGCAAAGCCCGCACCAAAGAGCATGTTGATCACGAGAAGCGGCACGAAGGCATGGGTGAAAGGGAGCGCGCACAGCGACACCGCACCGGCGACGAGACCTGCGCGAATGAAGCGGGCGCGGCCGTGGCGGTCGGACAGGCGGCCGAAATAGGGTTTCAGGAAGACTACACTGACAAGCTGCAGGCCGAGCAGGATGCCGGTTTTCCAGGCCGGCCAGCCGGTACGGGTGGTGTACAGGGCGAGAAACGCCTCGACTGCGCCATAGACCAGAAACTGGGTCGCCTCGACAAGGCTCGTTGCGCGGATGATGGGGTCGTGCCAGACGGCGGCCACCGAGGTCTTCGTGTGCGTCTCGCGGGCCTGTGATCGCGGGCGCACCGCCGGCAGGCGGATCCCCAGCACCAGCGCGGCGAGTGCCGCCGCACCACATCCAAGGAACACGCCGGGAAAACCCGTCGTTGAGATCAGAAATCCGCCGAGAAAAGGCGCACACGAACGGCCAACCGTGCTCATCGCGCTGTAGGTCGCAAGCGCCTGGCCGCGCTTGCCCCGGAAACGTTCGGCGATCTCGGCGGTGAGCGCAGTGCCGAAGATGGCGGTGGCGAAGCCGTGATAAAAGCGGATCAGGGCCAGCTGGGCAATATCGGTCACCAGGAGATACAAAAACGGCGCCGTCGCGAACACGAACAGGGCAAGCAAAAGCAAAGGGCGCGCGCCGAGCCGGTCGCGCAGAAGCCCGGCGGGCAGACTGATGAGGATGCCGGGGATCGTCGATGCCATGGCCGTGGCGCCGATGGCCGCGGGATCTGCACCCAGGTGATGGGCAAAGAGCGGCAAGGTCGGAGTTTTCGACATGGTCGAACTCAAAAGCGCAAACGCGCCCGTCAGTCCCGCGAGGATGAGAAAGCGCGGGCGTATCCTGTGGCGTAATGCGGGATCTGGCACATTCATGGGCGGCCCTGCGGCGCATCATCGGGGTCGCGGCGTAGGATACCAGACATCGATTGGCCTGTCGTGGCTCGCGGGCTTTTGGGAGGATGACACGGATGAATCCACAATCGACCGATCCCGCAGGGAGCCGTTTGGATCAGGAGCGTCTTTTCGTGCTGGCTGATGGTCGGCGCGTCGGTTACGCCCTGTATGGCGCGCAGGGTCCGGTCATCCTGTACTGCCATGGTTTCCCGGGTTCGCGCCGGGAGGCAGAACTGCTGATACCGGCGCTGCAGGCGCAGGCGATGCGCGTTCTGGCGATCGATCGCCCAGGTTACGGCCAGTCGGATCCGTGTGCGGGACGGACCATCCGGTCATGGGTCGATGATGCGCGCGCCCTGCTCGCGGGCCTTGGCATCACCCGATGCGCCGTGCTTGGTGTGTCCGGTGGCGCGCCCTACGCACTTGCCCTGCTGCACGGCGCGCCTGAGGTGACCCACGGAACGGTTGTGTCCGGTCTCGGTCCGCCGTCCATCCTGTTTGCGGAGCGGCGCCAGTTCGTTCCGGCGGCACGCGCCGCCCTTGGTCTCGTGTGGCGCCATCCCGCGTTTGCTCCTGTCCTCGCGCGGTTTTCCGCAGGCTGGCTGCGCTTGTGTTTGCGGCTGTGCGTGGTGCCACCGCGTTACGCAGGGGGTCGGGATGCTGAAGTACTCGGCCGCCCGCATGTCGAGACAGTCCTCGGCGCCGCGCAGAGGGAGGGTCTGCGGCAAGGTGCGATGCCGGCTGCAGACGAGCTTCTTCTCTATCTGGCGCC
>JAJYHH010000040.1 GCA_021784845.1 Pseudomonadota bacterium | reverse complement strand
GCCGCCGGACGGTCCGTGTCCGAGATCTGGCAATGGTGCTCATCATCAAACCCTGTTCACGCCGCTTCATGCTTCAAGGCTCCATACCCGATGCAGGCCGGCCAGACAGTCTTGGGGGTGGGCCTGGCTTCGCGGATACAGCACGGCGACTCGGCCATTTTTTCCCTACCAGGCCGGCATTCTGGCTGAATAGGCAAGCTATCCCTGAACTACGCCTGGCAGAACAAAAATCCGGCAGGGTGATCTAACGAGCTACCGACCTTGAACCGCCGCGGGCAAGAAGACACGTATGGGAGGTCAATCACGATTGGCATAAGTTATTCGTGCTTCGTCAATGTCCGGAGTCAGGTGCCGCGAAAGACCGGTCAGGGCCGATAAGGCTTGTCTCCAGGTCGTACGGGAAGGCCCGCTGCCGATCCCATGTGGCCATCCCCTGAGGCGTTGGCCTACCGGACGCACCCGGACCGGCGGCTGCGCCCGGATGATGCCAGCACGCGCACGCGCCAGACTCTGTACAGGAGGAGCGCTTGTCGTTACGCTCGCACGCATGCGGAGGATTCCCGTCCACAGTGGCGGGGATCACTTTCTGATCCATGGCGGCTGGAGGGGCGATGACCAGGGAAAAGCGGCGGGCGGGAGGGGAACTCGATCAGGGACGCCTCGATGCCATCGTGGCCCGGGCCCACAAGGACGCGACCACGCGCATGCGCGGTTACCGCGAGCAGTCGCTGCGGCTTTATCCGCATGTCTGCGCGCGCTGCGGACGCACGTTCACGGCGGCGAACCTGCATGAGTTGACCGTGCATCACAAGGATCACAACCACGACAACAACCCGCCCGATGGCAGTAACTGGGAAAACCTCTGCCTCTACTGTCACGATTGGGAGCACCAGAAATACTCGTACGCTGTCAAAGGCGCGGAGGCGGCCTTTGGCTTGACGCGGCAGGCACCGCCTGCGGTGACTGCGGAGGCGACCCATAACCCGTTTGCGAAACTGAAGGATGTCCTCGCCAAAAAGGACAAGGGCTAGAGGGATGCCGGGTCGGTTATGATGTGTTTTTCCCGCTGAAAGACCAGGACCGAGCTGATGCGTAGCGCGCCAAGGACGAAGATCAGGAAACTCAAGGCGTAGATCTGGCTGACCGGCAGGCTCTTTTCGAACAGGCCGATCATGACGTCGCGCAGCACGAAAACGATCGTCGCATCGACGATGTACGTCATGCGCAGGCGATGGACCGTGAAAAAATGGACGAGTGATCGGGACAGCTCGATTAGCACAAACAGGGTCAATACATCGCCGACCAGGTGCAGATACTGTGTCGTTGGATGCCCCTGCGTGAGGAGAGTGACAAGGCCCAGAAACAGGCGGCCGACGCCAATGGCGATGCCCAGCATGATGAACGTCAGCATGACGCCCAGCACGAAGCTGACGATTTTCTCGAAGATTCTGAGGAGTTTTTCGTTCATCGGGGGGGGGACCGTTGGTGTTGAGGCCGGCCCGACAATAGCACGCCCGGGCGCTTTGCGCACCCCTTTGGTTCCTTCTGCCTGCGACACGCACAGACTTGTGGCACCCGCGGCTGACGCACAGCCGTCGCGCACCGATAAAAAACGGCCGGCGGACCTTGGCCCGCCGGCCGCGCGGTCACATCAGGCCGGGCTGACCTGAGTGGCCTGCAGGCCCTTCGGGCCCTTTTCCACCTGATAGGTCACGGTCTGCCCTTCCGCCAGGGTCTTGAACCCGCTACCCGTGATGGCGGAGAAATGCACGAACACATCGGCACTTCCATCCGAAGGGGAGATGAAACCGAAACCCTTCGATTCGTTAAACCACTTTACTGTTCCTGTTGCCATTCCTGTATTGCCTCTATTGGTAATTGCGAGAACACTTCACCCAGTGTACGGGTTCAATTGCAGGATCGAAGGAGATTTACGGGAACTGCCAGGTGGAACTCTCGATAAGGTCCTTGACATATAAAGCACAGCTGCAAATGAAGATCTTACGCTACGCTACTTGATTGCCGGTTGCAACTGTCTTCTGTGCCCGGACAGGGCCTTAGGGTTTCGGAACTTCCCGTCCGCGATATGGCCTACCGGGTTAGGGGCCTGCGCAAGCCGTCCCGAAAGTCGGGGCCGCTTGCGCAGGCGTGTGTGTATACTTTCGTTTTTTCGGTCGTGTGTAAGGATATCGGGAGGCGCGCGGGCGCGCATGGCAGGCAGCTGTGGTGTGGGATGATCGATCGCGGGGGCGGGTGCGCATGATGCCGCTCGATCTCAGTGGGTCCGATGTCATCCGGGCGCGGCTCACCACCTATCTGGAGGTGCTGGGCATGGATGCGGCAGCCAGCGGGACATGGGCCGGGCGCGCCTGCGAGGACGCGGCCTACGGAGGGCAGGCGTTTGCCCGGCTCCAGGAATTGATGGCCGCCGAGGCGCCGTCGGCCGGCGGTGACGAAGCAGGCCGCGCGGCACGATTCCGGCTGGCGTTCTGGATGGGGCTGTCGGGTGCGGACCTCACGGCCCTCCTCGAGGAGCCGCCGCTTTGCCGGCAATCGATGGCGCCGGAGCGGGGCCGATGACGTCGGGTGCGTCGTGGCCGGCATTCTGGCGCAGCCTGCTGCTGGCCGTTCTGGTGGCGATACCGAGCTTCGTCGCAAGCGAGTTTCTTCTCGAGGTGTTGCCGCAGCCCGGGTACCACGTGCTGAACATCGCGCTTGCGGTGGTGTTCGGACTGCTTTTTGGCTGGATTTCGATCGGTCTGTGGATTTCCGTGGCGGGGGCTTGCGTGGCCTTCGGGCGCTGGTGGCGGCGCAAGCCGGCGTCTGCGGCCGTCATTCCCCTGGCCCCGCCACCCGCCGAGGCGCGCACGGCGATCGTCATGCCGGTTTTTCGCGAAGATCCCGTGCGTGTCTGCGCGGGACTCGAGGCGACGTACCGCTCGGTGGCCGAGACCGGGCGGCTTGCCGCGTTTGACTTCTACATCCTAAGCGACAGCAATGACGCCGATGCGTGGGTCGAGGAGGAAGTCGCCTGGGCTGCCTTGCGCCGCCGCCTGCCTGCGCAGGCACGCGTCTTCTATCGCAGGCGGCGCAGTAACATCAAGCGCAAAAGCGGCAACATCGCCGATTTTTGTCGCCGTTGGGGCGCGGCCTACCGGTACATGGTGATTCTCGACGCCGACAGCGTGATGGCCGGTTCGACACTGGTGTCATTGGTGGATGCCATGGAACGCAGTCCCACCACGGGTCTCATCCAGACACTGCCCGCGGCCGTCGGCCAGAACACGCTGTTTGGCCGCATCCAGCAGTTCTCAAACCGCCTGTACGGACCGGTGTTTGCCGCGGGACTCGAGTTCTGGCATATGAATGCCGGTCATTACTGGGGCCACAACGCCATCATCCGCATCGCGCCCTTCGTCCGCCATTGCGCGCTGCCCCGGCTGCCTGGGCGTGGTGCGTTCGGGGGCGAGATCATGAGCCACGATTTCGTCGAAGCGGCCCTTCTGCGGCGCGCCGGCTGGGATGTCCGCCTGATGTCCGACCTCCCGGGCAGCTACGAGGAGACGCCGCCGACCCTGTTGGACGAGCTAAAGCGTGACCGCCGCTGGGCGCAGGGCAATCTGCAGCACACGCGGCTGGTCTTTGCCCGCGGGCTTGCGATCCCGCATCGGGTGGTATTCCTAAGCGGCATCATGTCCTACATGTCGTCGCTGCTCTGGCTTTTGCTCCTCGTGCTGTCGAGCGTCGAGGTCGTTTTGGGGGCATTGATCCCGCCGCGTTATTTTCCGCATCCGCACATGCTCTTTCCGGTATGGCCCGTGTGGCATCCGCATTGGGCTTTGATGCTCTTCTGGTTTACGCTTGCCGTCTTGTTCGTTCCCAAAGTCCTCGCGGTCCTGCTCGCCTTCGTCAACCAGCGCACCCGCGGTTTCGGGGGTGCGGCGCGGATGCTGGCCGGGGTGGTCCTGGAGAGCGTGCTGTCGGCATTGCTTGCGCCCGTGCGCATGCTGTTTCATACCGCTTTCGTCGTTTCGGTACTCATCGGACGCAAGACCCAGTGGGGCCCCCAGGCGCGCGGCGACATGAGTACATCGTGGCGGCAGGCGCTGCGTTACCACACCGGCGGCACGGTGCTTGCGCTCGTCTGGGGCGGGGCCATGTATGCGCTGAATCCAGGGTACTTCTGGTGGCTTGCGCCGGTCATGGGCGCGTGGGTGGTGGCGATTCCCGTGTCGGTCTGGATCAGTCGCGTGGGGCCGGGTCTGCGAGCGCGCGCGATGGGTCTTTTCCTCACACCCGAAGAGATCACCCCGCCAGGCGTCCTGCGGATCCTTGCGCGTGCGCAGCGCGAGTGCGCATCGCGCCCCCGCCTGCCTCTGCGCGGCTTTCTGGCGGCTGTTGTCGACCCCGGTGTGAACGCTTTACACTGCGCGCTTTTACGGGAACGCCCGGCACCGAGCGAAGGCATTGCCCTGGCGCGCCAGCAGCTCGTCCTGAATGCCCTGAAGGGCGGGCCGCAGGCGCTTGGGGCAAGGGAGCGCCTGCGTATTCTCATGGATCGCGACACGCTGATGCTTTTGCATGAGCGCATCTGGGCACTGAAGGGGCCGCGCGCCCGCTTTTGGCTCGGCGGACTGGAAGGTGCGGTGCCGGCGCCTTCGCCCGTCAGGATTCCAATGTGAGGGCCGCCGTGCCACACGCTCTATGACCGGTGCGAAAAAGATGTGCTCAAGGGGACGCGATGTGAAGACAGCAAGCACAGGGGCCCGGCGCGCCGTGATCGTGGCCGCGGGTCTGGCGCTCAGCGGCTGCGCCTTGCCAGGCGCCGTGCACCGGGCACGGGTCAAGGCCGACGAGGCGATGGCCACCAGCACGGCGGCGCTTGCGGCGGCGCACGCGCAGGCGCGCGAGGAGCGCACCGCCGAACAGAACCTGCAAGCCGAGATGGCGAGGCTTGCGGCAGGCGAGCAGGCGCTGGAGCGGCAGCTGGCGCGGGAACGCGCAGCGCCCCCGCCCGCGGCGCTCAGGCCGCACAAGCCGGCTGCCAAGGTGCGTGCCGATGCCGTGTTTGGCATGGTCATTGCGCGCGCCCAGGCGCTGGCGCGGGCGCCTTACAAGGCGCCGGCACGGGTCGCGCCGGCTTTGCGCAAGCTGAGCTTTGCCGATTACGGCAAGTTGCACATGGCCGGTCCGGTTCCGGGATGGAATGCCCAAAGCCGTTTTCATCTGCAGTTTTATCCGCCCGGCTATCTGTTCACATGGCCCGAGACGATCTTCATCATGCGTCACGGTCAGGCGCGGCCGGTCCGGCAGACCGTCGGTGTCGACGGGGACCCGGCGCTCGCCCGGATGGTCCAGGGGGCAGCGCCGCCAGTGGGCTTTAGCGTTTACACGCCTCTGACGCACAACCCCGCATCCGAAAACGAATTCCTGTCCTTTCTCGGCGCGAGCTATTTCCGTGCCGTCGGCGCGGGCCAGACGTGGGGCCTGTCGGCGCGCGGTCTTGCGGTGGATACCGCACTGCCTCATCGTGCCGAGCAGTTTCCTTATTTCCGCAGCTTCTGGATCATTCCGCCCCGGTCGCGCGCGCAAAGCATCAGTTTTTGCGCCCTGCTGGACAGCCCGAGCCTAAGCGGCGCGTATCGCTTCGTGGTCACGCCCGGTTCCACGACCGTCGTGCGCGTGAAGGCGGTGTTGTTCGAGCGGCGCCGCGTGCGCCGTCTGGGCATAGCGCCGCTTACCAGCATGTTTCTGCAGGGGCGTTTCAGTGCCAAGCGTTATCGCAAACTGATCCGCGCCGCGCATGATTCCGACGGTCTGGCGGTGGAGACGGCCGCCGGAGCGCGCCTGTGGTGGCCACTGCGCAATCCCGACCGGCTGGCCCTGTACCGTTTTCCGCTGACCAATCCGCGTGGTTTTGGTCTCATGCAGCGGGCGCGCAGGTCAGGGAACTATCGGGCCTTCGGCATGCATTATGAGGACCGGCCGAGCGCCTGGGTGAAGCCCGCGGGGTCGTGGGGGAATGGTCACCTGCTGCTTGTGGAGTTGCCCACCAATTCGCAGACCAACGACAACATTTCGGTGTTCTGGGTGCCGGAACAGCAGGCACCGCCGGGTCAGCCCATGACCTTCGCCTACACGATTTCGTGGCGCGGGAAAAACCCCGCCGGCCGGGGGCTCGGTTATGTCGTGGCCAGCCGCCACAGGCAGAGGAAAAACGGCCAGGAGACTTACGTCATCAATTTCGCGGGCAAGCGGCTGGCGCATCTGGCGCCGGCTGCGGTCGTGCCCCGGATCCACATCTTCGGTCCGGCGCGTGTCGTCCAGGCGTGGGTCGCCCCCGATGGCAGGGAGGGTCACTGGCGGCTGCAGTTTACGCTGGCGCCGACGGGTTCCGGGCAGGCCACGGTGCACGCAGCGCTCGTGAGCGGCGGGACGGCACTCACGGAGACGTGGGCGGACGTGTTTCCGCTACCCTGAGGCGCGATTCCAGGACCCCGGAAGAAAGGGGCGCCTTGCGCCTGCCGGGCATCACCGGCATAATGCCGCCCAGGATGGCTAATGCCTGTCGTGTCGTTTCGCGCCGTGTGCGCCCCGGGTCCCACAGACCCCTGTCAGTCGTTACCCCTTCTTGATACCAAATCCCGTTCCGGCCCCTGGCCGACCCGAAGGCCCGGCCTGCGCCGCGGTCGCTATGTTGTTTCCGAGGAGTAGACATGTCTTTTGCCGCACTGAATCTGTCGCCACCGCTCTTGCAGGCCCTGGCCGACGCGCAACACGAAACCCCGACACCCATTCAGGCGAGCGCCATTCCGGTGGTCATGGCCGGGGACGATCTGATGGCTTCGGCCAAGACCGGCACGGGCAAGACCGCCGCGTTCATTCTGCCGGCCCTGCAGCGTCTGTTGACGCCGGGCACGGTCCGCGGGCGCGGTCCGCGGGTGCTCGTACTGAGCCCCACGCGCGAACTGGCCGGCCAGATCAAGGATGCGGCGTCGACCTATGCGCGCCATATCCCGCAGATCCGCATCGGCAGTATCGTCGGCGGTGTGCCCTATCCCGCCCAGCAGAAACTGCTCATGCGGCCGCTCGACCTGCTGGTTGCTACCCCCGGACGTCTGCTTGATCACATCGAACAGCGCCGTGTCGACTTTTCGCGCCTTGAGCTCGTCATCCTCGACGAGGCCGATCGCATGCTCGACATGGGCTTTTTGCAGGATGTCGAGCGGATCATGGCGGCTGCGCCCGATTCGCGCCAGACCGTGATGTTCTCGGCGACCTTCGAAGGTCCGGTAACCGCTCTGGCCACCCGTCTGCTGAAGTCGCCCAAACGCATCCGCATCACGACCAACGATGCCAGCAGCGAGCACATCCAGCAGCGGATCCATTTCGTCGACGACAGCAGCGACAAGAAGGGCGTGCTGCTGGGCCTGCTGGCGGAAACCGGGGTCGGTCAGGCGATCGTCTTTACCAGCACCAAGCGGGGCGCGGACAAGCTCGCGGCCGCCCTTGGTGGCGCCGGTCACGCCACCTCGGCCCTTCATGGCGACATGCGCCAGGGACAGCGGAGCCGGGCGCTCGCCCAGTTCCGTGACGGTGCGCTGCGCATTCTGGTGGCGACCGACATCGCCGCGCGCGGCATCGACGTGGCGCGCATTTCGCACGTGTTCAATTATGATCTGCCGCGGTCGGCGGAGGACTATGTGCACCGTATCGGCCGCACCGGCCGCGCCGGCCAGTCGGGAGCGGC
>JAJYHH010000061.1 GCA_021784845.1 Pseudomonadota bacterium | reverse complement strand
AGGATGGCGCCGAGAATCAGGTAGTCCGAAAGCGATACCACAACTTCCCCCCTTCTTGTGCTTCGTTCTACGCCTTCGGTTCCGAAGGTCTCTTCGGTTCCGCGGGCATCTTGATCATGCGCAGACGCTGCCTTGCCGTGACACTCACCTGCCAGGCTGCATCCTGGTACTTCGTATCCGGCCGACGGCGCATGGTGAGCGCAATGGCCGCAACGATGGCCACCAGCAGAATCACCGCCGCAAGCTCAAACGGATAGACATAAACGGTATAGAGCAGTTTGCCCAGCATGCGCGTGTTGTCGTAGTGTGGCCCGAAGGCCGGTGGCGCCGGCACGCGGGCAAGTCCGAAGCGTCCGGGTCCGACCGCAAGGCCCATCTCGATCACCATGAGCAGCGCGACCACCCCCCCAAGCGGCAGATAACGGACGAAACCCTCTTTCAGAGTCACCAGATTGACATCGATCATCATCACAACGAACAAAAAGAGCACCATCACGGCGCCGACATAAACCAGCACCAGCACAATGGCCAGAAACTCCGCCTCGAGCAGGATCCAGAGACTGGCCGCGCTCACAAATGCCAGCACCAGGAACAGGACCGCCTTGACCGGATTGCGAATGGTGACGACCATGGCGGCCGAGCCCAGCAGCAAGGCCGCAAACAGATAGAACATGGCGACTTGGAAACTCATGCAGGTCCTGCCTTCAGCGATAAGGGGCGTCCGCAGCCCGGTCAGCGGCTATCTCTTTCTCGTACTTGTCGCCATGCGCAAGCAGCATCTGCTTGGTATAGAGAAGATCGCCGCGCTGCTCGCCATGATAGTCGATCATGCGCGTCTCGACGATGGAATCAACCGGACAGGACTCCTCGCAGAAACCACAGAATATGCACTTCGTGAGATCGATGTCGTAACGCGTCGTGCGCCGCGTGCCATCTGCCCGCGCCTCGGACTCGATGGTGATCGCAAGCGCCGGGCACACCGCCTCGCACAACTTGCAGGCAATGCAGCGCTCTTCCCCGTTCGGATAGCGGCGCAGCGCATGCAGGCCGCGGAAACGCGGCGACTGGGGCGTGCGTTCTTCAGGGTACTGCACGGTGATCTTGCGGGCAAACAGGTGGCGCCCCGTCAGCGCCATGCCACGCAGGAGCTCGGTCAGCAAAAATGTATTCAGGTACCTTCGAAGAGCCTTCATGGAATCGCCCCGCTAGCGGTAAAACACAAAAGCCCAGGGAGTGAAGAAGATCACAACGCCCATGACCACGATCCACAAAAGCGTGACCGGAATCAGCACCTTCCAGCCAAGCCGCATGATCTGATCGTAGCGATAGCGCGGAAAGGTCGCGCGCAGCCACAGATAAAGAAAGACAACTGCCCCCACCTTGAGCAGAAACCACGCCAGTGGTGGCACCCATGTAAAGGGCGCCACATCAAAGGGCGGCAACCAGCCACCAAGGAACATCGTGACCGTCAACGCCGACAGCAGCATCATGTTGGCGTACTCGGCAAGAAAGAACAACGCAAAGCTCATACCCGAGTATTCGACGTGGAAGCCGGCCACGATCTCGGATTCGCCTTCGGCCACGTCGAAGGGCAGGCGGTTTGTTTCCGCCACGCCCGCTATGAAATAGACGAGAAACAAAGGAAAAAGTGGCAGAAACAGCCAGTGCCAGAACCCCCCCGCCTGAACCAGTGCGATCTCGCGCAGATTCAATGTCCCGGCCGACATGAGCACACCCACGAGCGCAAAGCCCATGGCCACCTCGTAGGCCACGATCTGGGCTGCGGAGCGCAGCGACCCCAGAAACGCATATTTGGAATTGGACGCCCAGCCGGCCACCACCACACCGTAGACACCCATCGACGAGACCGCCATCACAAACAGCAGCCCGGCGTTGACGTTGGCCAGCACGAGCGTGCCGGAGAAGGGTATGACGGCCCAGGCCACCAGCGCCGGCATGATGGCGAGGACGGGGGCCAGAATGAACAGCGCCTTGTTGGCACCGGTGGGAATGATGATCTCTTTTAGCAGCAGCTTGAGTCCATCGGCAATCGGCTGCAAAAGCCCGCGCGGACCGACGCGATTGGGCCCGATGCGCACCTGCATGTAGCCGATCACCTTGCGCTCGGCGAGCGTGAGATACGCCACGGCCAGCATGAGCGGCAAAACGATCCCCACGATCTTGATGAGATCCCAGAGGGCTACCTGCGACCAATGAGGCAGGCTGCCCCACACCCCGAGCAGTTCGCTCATACCGCCCCCACAGTCACTTCACCGCCAAGCGGCAACGCCGCCGTCTCGGGCAACGCCGCCGGAATGAAGACCGCACCTGCCGGTACGCGCTCATCGACCGCCGCTTCCAGACGCACCGTGGTCGTCCCCATGGTCACCATGAGCAGGCTGCCCGGCGCCAACCCCCTTTCCGCGAGGTCTGCGGGCGGAAAATAGGCTGCAGGACGCGGGCGATCGGCCGTACGCTGCAGTGGTTCGGCGCGACGCACGATCGTATCGGAATCATAGAGAGACACCGTCGCCACCCGCTCCAGGACCGAGGCCGGCCGCGCCACGGGAACGAATGTCCAGGGCGCCGGCGCGGCAGACTCGGCCCGTTGCGTAGCGCGAAGCTCCTGCAGAATGGCGGCGGCCGAATCCAGGTTGCAGCCGCCGACATGAAGCCGCTCGGCCAGCACGCGCAGGATCTTCCACCCCGGACGGGCTTCCGCCACCGGTGGTACGGCCGCACGGAAGGACTGAAACCGGCCTTCGGCGTTCACGAAGGTGCCATCCGTTTCCGTATAGGGCGCCCATGGCAGGATGATGTCCGCGTATTCAAGGGCCTCGCCGCGGAAAATCGACAGCGCGATCACGCACTCCGCCGCCTCCAACGCCCGACGGGCCTGCCCGCCATGCTGACTGTCGAGCACCGGCTCGACATCGACAAGCACAAAAGCCTTCTGGCTGCCGTCGAACATGTCGGCGGCCGGCCGGCCGGGCGTGGCACGCGGCGTGCCCATGGGCCCCCGATGCGGCAGAACGCCAGCAAGCCATGCGCCCGCACCATTGCCCGAGGGCAGCTCACCGCATGACGCCCGCGTGATCCGCGCAATGAACCGCGCAAGACCCCGCAATTGCGCAGCCTGCGGGTGCGTACCGGCAAGCGCTCCCAGCAGGATCGTGCGCTTGCGCCCGCCACACAGCACCTCGGCCATCGCCTCCTCGACGGCTCCCGGCGGGCCCACATCCGCCAGGGCCCGCATCTCCGGGGGCAATTCAATGTGCAGGCGCCGGGCAACCGCCAGCGCAACCCGTGCGGTGGTTTCGACCATGGCCGCCGGGGTCACGATCGCCTTGGCGGCCAGATCGAAGACAAACGGAAAATCGAGGGGGTTGATGGCGACCACGCGGGCGCCTTCGAGGAACGCCTTGCGCAACCGGTGCCCAAGCAGTGGCTGCTCCTTGCGCACATTGCTGCCGATCAAAAGCACGGCATCCGCCTGCTCCAGAGCCTGAATGGCCTGCCCGAGCCCGGGAAAGAGCGGCGCATGGACGTCGTCGCGAAAATCCAGCTCCCGCAACCGATGGTCGATGTTGTCCGAGCCCAGACCGCGCATCAGCCGCTGCAGCAGGAAACCCTCCTCGACCGTCAGCTGTGGCGAAGCAAGCGCCGAGAGGGCACGCGGCCCGTGCTGGCTTATGGCACCGCGCAGACTGTCGACGGCGCGGTCGATGGCAATCTCCCAATCGACTTCACGCCATGTGTCGCCCTCGCGCACCAGTGGCGCCTTCAGCCGCTCCCCGCCATGAAGGGCGACATAGCTGAAGCGGTCCCGGTCAGAGAGCCAGACTTCGTTGATTGCCTCATTTTCCCGCGGCAGTATGCGCATTACCTTGTTGCGCCGGACCTGGACATCGAGGTTGGCGCCGACGCAGTCGTGGGGGCTCACTGATGGTTTGTTGACAAGCTCCCAGGGTCTGGCCGTATAGCGGTAGGGCTTGGAAGTCAGCGCCCCGACCGGACAAAGATCGATCATGTTCCCCGACAACTCCGAGTCGACGCTCGCCTCGATGTACGTGCCGATCCGCATATGCTCGCCGCGGCCGGTTGCACCGAGTTCCATGATGCCGCCGATTTCCTGACCGAAGCGCACGCAGCGCGTGCAGTGGATGCAGCGGGTCATTTCCGTGGCAATGAGCGGCCCGATGTCCTTGTCGGCCACGATCCGCTTCGCCTCCTGGAACCGCGAAACGTCTCGCCCATAGCCCACGGCCAGGTCCTGCAGCTCGCATTCGCCACCCTGATCGCAGACCGGGCAATCAAGCGGATGATTGATGAGCAGGAATTCCATGACCCCCTTCTGGGCATCGACAGTCTTGGCCGATTGCGTAAACACCCGCATCCCTTCGGTGACCGGTGTTGCGCACGCCGGCACGGGTTTGGCAACCCGCTCGACCTCGACCAGGCACATGCGGCAATTGGCCGCCACGGAGAGCTTCTTGTGGTAACAGAACCGGGGAATGTAGATACCAGCCGCCTCGGCCGCCTCGATCACCATGGCGCCCTCTTCGACCACGAGCTTCTTGCCGTCGATTTCAATATGCAACATCGGCACTTTCCTCGCTACGCGGCTGCGGCGACCTGGCAGGTCTGGTGATGAATGTGGTACTCGAACTCCTCGCGGAAGTTCTTGATGAAGCTTATGACCGGTGTTGCGGCCGCGTCACCCAGGGCGCAGATGGTGCGCCCATCTATCTTGCGCGCCATGTCCGTCAGGAGATCCAGATCCCCGGGGCGCCCCTGACCATGTTCGATCCGGTGCAGAACACGCGCAAGCCATCCCGTGCCTTCACGGCAGGGCGTACACTGACCACACGATTCCTCGTAGTAAAAGTGGGAAATGCGCTCCAGCGCCCTGACCATGCAGGTATGGTCGTCCATGACGATCACCGAACCTGCGCCCAGCATGGTGCCCGCCTTCGACAGCGAATCGTAATCCATGGTGAGATCCATCATCACCTCACCGCGGACGACCGGCACCGACGATCCTCCGGGGATCACGGCCTTCAGTTTACGGCCGCGCCAGATACCGCCGGCCATCTCAAGGAGCTCGGCAAACGGCATGCCCAGGGGCACCTCGTAGTTGCCCGGCCGGTTCACGTGTCCCGAGACCGAAAAAATCTTTGATCCGCCGTTATTGGGTTTGCCGATCTTCAGAAACCACGGGGCGCCATTCAGAAGGATCGAGGGAATGGAAGCCAGCGTTTCCGTGTTGTTGATGGTAGTGGGACGCCCATACAGACCATAGCTGGCCGGGAAAGGTGGCTTGAAGCGTGGCTGACCCTTCTTGCCCTCGATGGACTCGATGAGGGCCGTCTCCTCGCCGCAGATATAGGCGCCTGCGCCGCGGTGCGTATGCAACTCGAAGTCCACGCCAGACCCCAGTACGTTCTTGCCGATGAAACCGGCGGCACGGGCCTCGGCCAGCGCCTCTTCGAAACGATCGATCGGCTCGAAGAATTCACCACGCACATAGTTGTACCCGACCGTCGCACCGATTGCATAACCGGCGATGGCCATGCCCTCGATCAGGGCGTGCGGGTTAAAGCGCAGAATGTCCCGATCCTTGAAAGTCCCGGGCTCGCCCTCATCGGAATTGCAGATGATGTACTTCTGGCCTGGCGCATTGCGGGGCATGAAGCTCCACTTGAGTCCGGTCGGAAAACCGGCGCCACCACGCCCCCGGAGGACCGATTTCTTCACCTCGTTGATGATCTCGTCCTGCGGAGTCTTCTCGGCCAGAATGCGCCGCCATGCCTCGTAGCCGCCCGCACTCTGGTAGGTTGCCAGCGTCCAGGGCCTATCCAAATGCATGTTGCGAAAACACACCTCATTTGTCATCGGCTACTCCAGCTTGTCCAGAATCTCGTCGACCCGCGCGGGCGTCAGATTCTCATAGTACGTCTTGTCGATCAAAAACATCGGCGCGCCACCGCAGGCCGCCAGACATTCGACTTCCTTCAGGGTAAACCGCCCATCCGGGGTCGTCTCGCCAAAACCGATGCCCAGCCGTTTCTTCAGGTGCCCGGCGATGTCGTCGCTACCCCGCAGCAGACAGGAGATGTTCGTGCACAGCGATATCTTGTGCCGCCCCACCGGCTTCAGGTCGTACATCGTGTAGAAGCTCGCCACTTCGTACACCTGGATCGGACGCATGGCCAGCAGGCCCGCCACGTAGTCCATGAGCGGTACCGAAAGCCAGCCATGCTCGTCCTGGGCAATGTGCAACGCCGCGATCACGGCCGACTGCCTCTGCTCCGGCGGATACTTGGCGATTTCCTGATCGATCCTTGCGCGTGATTCCTGTGAAAGCATCGGCCCTACCTGTCAATCTCGCCAAATACGATGTCCTGCGTCCCGATCACCGCCACGACGTCGGCGATCATGTGCCCACGGACCATTTCATCGAGAGCCGCCAGATGCGGAAAACCCGGTGCCCGGATCTTCAACCGGAACGGCTTGTTGGCTCCATCGGACAGCAGGTAGATTCCGAATTCCCCCTTGGGGTGCTCGACGGCGGCATAGGCCTCGCCGGCCGGCACGCAGTATCCTTCCGTAAACAGCTTGAAGTGGTGGATAAGCGCTTCCATGTCCTGCTTCATCTCTTCGCGCCGCGGAGGCACGAGCTTGTGATCGTCAGCTATCACGGGTCCCGGATTGGCACGCAGCCAGTCGATGCACTGGCGGATGATGCGATTGGACTGGCGCATTTCCGCCACCCGCACCAGGTAGCGATCATAGCAGTCGCCCTCGGCGCCGATGGGAATATCGAAGTCGAGCCGATCATAGACTTCATATGGCTGCTTTTTGCGCAGATCCCACGCCACCCCGGAACCACGCAGCATCGGCCCCGTAAAACCGAGCTGCAGCGCGCGCTGCGCCGACACGACACCAATGCCCACGGTCCGCTGCTTCCAGATGCGGTTGTCGGTCAGAAGCGTTTCGTATTCATCAACATACCCCGGAAAGCGATCGCAGAAATCGCTCAGAAAATCGAGCAGGGAACCCTGGCGATTGCTGTTCATGCGCTCGACGTCGCGGGTATCGTGCCACCGCGACACGCTGTATTGGGGCATGGTGTCCGGCAGGTCGCGGTACACGCCGCCTACGCGGTAATAGGCCGCGTGCATGCGCGCGCCGGACACCGCTTCATACGCGTCCATCAGGTCCTCACGCTCCCGGAACGCATAGAGAAATACAGTCATGGCACCGATGTCGAGCGCGTGGGCGCCAAGCCACAGCAAGTGATTCAGGATGCGCGTGATCTCATCGAACAGAACGCGGATATACTGCGCCCGGATGGGTACCTCGACGCCAACGAGCTTTTCGATGGCCAGCACGTAGGCGTGCTCATTGCACAGCATGGACACATAATCGAGCCGATCCATGTACGGGATGGACTGGTTGAATGGCTTGCTTTCAGCCAGCTTTTCGGTGGCGCGGTGCAGCAACCCGATATGCGGATCGGCGCGCTCGATGACTTCCCCGTCCAGCTCGAGCACAAGGCGCAAAACCCCGTGAGCCGCGGGATGCTGCGGCCCGAAGTTCATCGTGTAATTACGGATTTCCGCCACCGTACCCCTCCTCGCGAATCACCCGCGGCACCAACACCCGCGGTTCGATGCTGACCGGTTCGTACACGACGCGCTTCTTTTCGATGTCATAGCGCATCTCGACGCGCCCGATGAGCGGAAAATCCTTTCGGAAGGGATGTCCGACAAAGCCGTAGTCCGTCAGGATGCGCCGCAGATCCCGATGTCCATCGAAGATAAAGCCAAACAGGTCGAATGCCTCGCGTTCATACCAGTCCGCCGCATTCCAGATGGCCACGACCGAGGACACCATCGGCGCCTCCGTATCCAGAAACACGCGCAGGCGCAGGCGCCTGTTGTGCGTGATCGACAGCAGGTGATAGACCACCGCAAAGCGCGGCCCCTCCAGCTCCGACTCACCATAACCGAGATAATCGACGCCGGCCAGATCGATCAGCTGTTCGAATGCGAAACGCGGATCGTCACGCAGGATGCGGGCGGTCTCGAGCAGCTGCTCGCGCCGCAGAACCATCGTGATCTCCCCGTGGGCGACCTGGACACTTGTTGTGGCCGCACCAAAGGTTTTCTGGGCGTCGTCAAGGAAAGCCTCGTGCGTGCTCATACAGGACGTCTCGTCTCTTGGTGTCAGCGCGCGATGGTATTCGTGCGCCGAATCTTGTTCTGCAGCTGGATGACCCCGTAGAGCAGCGCTTCTGCCGTCGGGGGACACCCGGGTACATAGACGTCCACCGGCACGATGCGGTCACATCCACGCACGACGGAATAGGAGTAATGGTAGTAGCCACCGCCATTGGCGCAGGAACCCATGGATATCACCCAGCGCGGCTCTGCCATCTGGTCGTAGACCTTGCGCAAAGCGGGTGCCATTTTGTTGACAAGCGTGCCGGCGACGATCATGACATCAGACTGACGGGGGCTCGGCCGGAAGACCACCCCAAAGCGATCCAGGTCATACCGGGCAGCCCCTGCGTGCATCATCTCGACTGCGCAGCAGGCGAGACCGAACGTCATGGGCCACAACGATCCGGTCCGCGTCCAGTTCACGATCTTGTCTGCGGACGTAACGATCCAACCCTTGTCGATAACGCCTTCTACTCCCACTCCAATGCCCCTTTCATCCATTCATAGACGAAGCCAACGACCAGGATGCCAAGGAACAGCGCCATCGCCAAAAAGCCCGGGCGTCCGATCTGGCGCAGCGCCACCGCCCACGGGAACAAAAAAGTGATCTCGAGGTCAAAGACAATGAAGAGGATAGCGACGAGATAATACCGGACGTCGAATTTTGTCCGGGTATCCTCGAAGGCCTCGAATCCACACTCATAGGGCGACAGCTTGGCCGCATCCGGATGATGCGGGGCCAACAGGCGCCCGAGCGCAAGAGGTATGAGCCCGACAAGGATTCCGACCCCGATAAACAACAAAATGGGCAGATAGTTTCCTAGCATCCCCTTTCCTCATGAAGGCGTGACACAGGCAGCACAATCCGCCACCGGGTCGGTTAGTCTAGGCACCCGTTTAGACTCAAGTCAAGCGCGGGGCGCGCTATACATTTATTTTATTTCAAGTATTTAGCTGGCCTTTGGGTGACCAGACAGACAGGACCAATTGGTGCCGAAGGCGGGACTCGAACCCGCACAGCTTGCGCCACCGCCCCCTCAAGACGGCGTGTCTACCAATTCCACCACTTCGGCGAACTCTTTTGCCCCCAGGCGCTGATGCTTTTACGATCCTGACTGGCTTTTGGCCGGCGTCCCCGGAATCGTTGGCAACGGCGCAGGCGCCTGGGCCGGGCCCTGCGACTGCGCGGGCGCCGGACCGGTCGGCACGGCCGGTGCCGACCTGGGTGCCACGGGCACGATCTCCGTCACACTCGCTGGCGCCACATGATGCGCGGAACGATACGCGAGCGCGAGACTCGTTGCAAAGAAAATCGTGGCAAGGACCGCTGTGACGCGGCTCAGGAATGTAGCCGAACCGCGCGCACCGAAAAGCGTCTGCGACGAACCGCCACCAAACGACGCACCCATATCGGCACCCTTGCCATGCTGGATCAATATGACTGCAGTGAGAGCCACCGCCACCAGCACCTGTACGATCAATAGAAAATCCGTCATCAAGACCCTTTTTTGGCTGCCTTGTCGGCCGCCTGGCAAATGCCGGCAAATTCCCGGGCGTTCAGGGCGGCTCCACCGATCAGCCCACCATCTATGTCCGCCTGGGCGAACAATTCTGGCGCATTTTGCGCCTTGACGCTACCACCATACAAGATGCGCAGGCCCGCGGCCACTTCGGCGCTTAACCGCGCCACCAGGCTGCGAATGAAATGGTGGACGGCCTGCGCGTCCTCTGGCGCCGCAGCCCGCCCGCTGCCGATGGCCCACATCGGCTCATAGGCGACGACTGCACCCGCAAAAGCCGCAGCCCCGGCTGCGGCGACGACTGCATGGATTTGCCCGCCGATGACTTCCTCCGTCAGGGAGCGGTTGCGCTCGTCGGCGGTCTCGCCAACGCACAGCACGGGAATCAGTCCTTGCGCCTGCGCCTGCGCGAACTTCCTGGCGACGACGGCATTGGACTCGCCAAAGAGGGTGCGACGCTCGGAATGGCCGACGATGACATAGCGGCAGCCGACATCCTTCAACATGGCAGCCGACACCTCGCCAGTGTAGGCGCCCTCGGCCTCGGCGGCCACATTCTGCGCACCAAGGCTGATGTCACTATGGGTGCGGCCGAGGTTCAGGAACGGGAAAGGCGGGCAGACGGCGATCTCGACCGAGGCCAGTTCCCGGGCACCCGCGGCCACTTCGGCAAGCAGGACTTTCGCGCTCTCCAGCCGGCCATTCATCTTCCAGTTGCCCATCACGAGCGGTCGCCTCATGTCCTTCTCCCTTTGGTTCAAGCGGGCGCTCATGTTACCGGCGGGGCTCGGCCAAATCAATTTGAAGCGACCCCCTCATGCCCCATCCAGAAGGAGAGCGGATGACGGAGGCGGGTCTTTTCGGCGGGGCAAGAAAGATTCTAGGCGACTGCCGTGGCCGCGGCACGCTCGACCGCTTCGGCGAGATGGCGGCTCAGTTCGCCAACCGTCGCCGGATCCATGGCCTCGACCATCACCCGCACCACGGGCTCGGTGCCTGATGCCCGCAGGACCACGCGTCCCCGCTCACGGAGGGTGAGCTCGACGTCATGCAAGGCGGTCTGCACCAACGCGCTGCGGATCACGTCCCCTGCCGCCAGTCCCCCGCCGCGCAAGGACACATTGATGATCGTCTGCGGATACACCTCCACCCCCGACGCAAGGTCTGCGAGACTGCTCCCGGATTCCCGCATCGCCCACAGCACCTGCAGCGCCGCGATGGTGCCGTCACCGGTGGTGCTCTTGTCGAGACAGATCACATGCCCAGACGCCTCCCCTCCCAATTGCCAGCCCGTTTCGTTCAGAACGGTCAGCACGTACCGGTCACCGACCGCCGCACGCCGGAAGGGGATCGCCAGACGCTTCAGGGCCTGCTCAAGTCCGACATTGCTCATGAGCGTACCGACGACTCCCGGCACCGTCTGGCCCATGCGCTGCTGATGGGAGGCGATGATGAACAAAATACGATCACCGTCGACGATTTCCCCGCGGTGGTCGACCATGATGACCCGATCGCCATCACCGTCGAGGGCCACGCCCAGATCCGCTCCGTGCTGGAGAACGGCATCCCGTACCGTGCCGGGACAGGTAGACCCGCAGGCGCGGTTGATGTTGAATCCGTCGGGCGCCACACCAATCGGAATGACATCGGCGCCAAGCTCGCCAAAAACAGGGGGCGCCGTCTGGTATGTCGCCCCATGTGCGCAGTCCACCACGATGCGCAGGCCGTCCAGGTCCAGCCGGTAAGGAAACGCGCTTTTGCAGAATTCGATGTAGCGCCCCGCCGCATCCGGAAACCGGCGCACCTTGCCAAGCCCCGAAGATTCCACGGCACGCAGGGGCCGCGCCATCATGTCCTCGATGGCAAGTTCTATGTCATCGGCGAGCTTGGTGCCCTGGGAAGAAAAGAATTTGATGCCATTGTCTTCATAGGGATTGTGCGATGCGCTGATGACGATGCCCGCCTGCGCGCGCGTGGTCCGCGTCAGATAGGCGATACCCGGAGTCGGAATGGGGCCGATCAGGCGGATGTCCGCCCCCGCCGCCGCCAGCCCCGCCTCAAGCGCTGATTCCAGCAGGTAGCCTGAAACGCGCGTATCCTTGCCGATCAGAACGCAGCCGCGTTCGGAGCCGAGCAATACCCGGCCTGCCGCCCAGCCGAGCTTCAGGATCGTTTCGGGGCTGATAGGCTCCTCTCCAACGCGTCCGCGGATACCATCGGTACCAAAATAACGCCGCCTCATAGAATCCGCTCCCTTGGCTCAAACACAAGTTCCCAGGCGCGCACCGCTTCACGTGTCGCCCGTACGTCATGCACACGCACCACCTGCGCCCCCAGATGCACCCCCGCCAAAGCCATGCCGATGCTGGTGTACAGACGATCCTGCACGCCTAGCCCGAACGGCACGCCAGTCATGGTCTTTCGTGACAGGCCAATGACGACCGGGGCCAGCGCCGCCAGCGCCGGCAACCCCCTCAGCAGACTGATATTATGATCGAGCGTCTTGCCGAAACCGAATCCTGGGTCGATCGCCAGAAGCTCTTTCGGCAGGCCGGCGGCCTGGCAAGCCTCCAGCCGCTCGCTCAGAAAGGCCGTGACATCCTGCACCACGTTCTCGTAACGGGGCGCACTCTGCATTGTGCCGGGTTCGCCTTGCGCGTGCATCAGACAAACCGGGGCTTGCAGCCGGGCGGCCATCGCCAGGGCACCCGGCCGGCGCAACGCCCGCACATCGTTGATGACATCGGCGCCCGCTCCCAGCGCCCCTTCCATGACAGCAGGATCCGACGTGTCGACCGACAAGGGGATGGTGAAGTGCCGACGGATGGCCTCGATCGCCGGGAGCACGCGCCGCAGTTCCTCCCCGGATTCCACGGGCGAGGCTCCAGGACGGGTCGATTCCCCGCCCACATCGATGATGTCGGCACCCTCCTCGATCAGGGTTGCCACCCGCCGCACCACCTGGTCGGGGCTCAAAAAAAGACCCCCGTCCGAGAAGGAATCGGGGGTCACATTCAGAATACCCATGACAGCCGCGCGACCACCGCGCCCAGGCCACTGCCACCGGACCGCGCCGGCCATGGGACCCTACCGCGATTCGCCCGCAGGAGTGTCCATGCGAGGCTTCAGTTGAGCTGTGCGGTCGGCTGGTTTGTTGGTCACGTCCGTGCCACTCCCATCAAGAGTGTGGTCGGCAAAACCATAAGGGGGACGCGGCCGCCGTCCCTCCATGATATCGTTGATCTGGTCGGTATCGAGCGTTTCCCACTCAAGCAGCATACCGGCCATCACTTCCACCTTGTCTTTGTTCTCCTCGATGATCCGGCGTGCGCGCCCGTACTGCTCGTCGATGATGCGACGGATCTCCGCATCGACAAGCTGCGCCGTGGCATCGCTCAGGTTCTTGTGTGTCGTCACATCGCGGCCCAGGAACACTTCGCTCTGGTTCTCCCCGTAGACACGGGTGCCGAGACGATCGCTCATGCCCCACCGGCTGACCATGTTGCGCGCGAGGTCGGTGGCCCGCTCGAAGTCATTCGCCGCACCCGTGGTCATCTGGTGCATGAAAACCTCCTCGGCGATCCGGCCGGCCATCAGCACGGCAATCGTCGACAGGAGATACTCGCGGTCATGGCTGTACCGGTCTTCCGTCGGCAGCTGCATGGTCACGCCCAGGGCGCGGCCGCGCGGAATGATCGTCACCTTATGGACGGGATCGGTATTGGGCAGCATCCGCGCCACCACGGTATGGCCGGACTCATGATAGGCGGTATTGATCCGCTCGCGCTCGGGCATGACGATGGAGCGGCGCTCCGCGCCCATGACGATCTTGTCCTTGGCGAGCTCGAAATCCTGCATCTCGACGAGCCGCTTGTTCCGGCGCGCCGCAAAGAGAGCGGCTTCGTTGACGAGATTGGCCAGGTCAGCACCGGAAAATCCAGGTGTACCGCGCGCCAGGATGCTCGGCACGACATCATCGGCCACAGGCACCTTGCGCATGTGAATACGTATGATCTGCTCGCGTCCGCGGATATCCGGCAACGGCACGAATACCTGCCGGTCGAAACGGCCGGGGCGCAGGAGCGCCGGATCCAGCACATCGGGCCGGTTCGTGGCGGCGATCACGATCACACCCTCGCTGCCTTCGAACCCGTCCATTTCGACCAGCAGCTGATTTAGCGTCTGCTCCCGTTCGTCGTGGCCACCGCCAAGCCCCGCTCCGCGCTGCCGGCCAACCGCATCGATCTCGTCAATGAAGATGATACACGGCGCATGCTTCTTGGCCTGATCAAACATGTCACGAACGCGCGAAGCACCGACGCCCACGAACATCTCCACGAAATCCGAACCGGAGATGGAAAAGAACGGCACCTTGGCCTCGCCGGCGATGGCCTTGGCCAGCAGCGTCTTGCCGGTGCCCGGGCTGCCCGTCATCAGGACACCGCGCGGAATGCGCCCGCCAAGCTTCTGGAATTTGGTCGGATCGCGCAGGAACTCAACGAGCTCGTGCACCTCCTCCTTGGCTTCCTCGACACCGGCCACATCGTCAAACGTGACCTTGTTCGTGTCTTCGGTCAGCATGCGGGCCTTGCTCTTGCCAAAACTCATGGCGCTGCGCCCGCCGCCGCCGCCTTGCATCTGGCGCATGAAAAATATCCACACGCCAACAAACAGCAGAATCGGGAACCAGTTGATGAGAATCTGCAAAAAGAGGGACTGCTGTTCCGGCGGCTTGGCATTCACGGCCACACCGCTACTGATAAGCTCGGGTACCAGGTTCGCGTCATTCGGGGCATAGGTGGAAAAATGCTCACCATTCTTGGTGACACCCGTGATGCGGTGACCCTGGATCACCACCCGACCGATCTGGCCTTGCTTGACTTCGCTTACAAAACGCGAGTAATCAATAGCCCGGACAGCCGCATGATGCGTGCCGAAGCTGTTGAAGACCGCCATGAGTATTATGGCAATGACCAGCCATAACAAGAGATTCTTGGCGAGATTGTTCAAAATTTTACCTCGTGCGCCCCGCAGGGCCGCTGCCGCCATTCTCCTACGAGTCCGACCCCGACACAACTGGCCGCAGCTCGGCTCCGAGGAGGTACACCTCGGGGCTGCGGGGGCGTGACGCCGGCGGTTTGCGCGTAGCCACCCGGTTGAAGCGCTGGCGCATAAGGGCCAGCAAATCCGAAAAGCCTGCTCCCTGAAACGCTTTGATCAGGCAGCTGCCGTGCTCTGTCAACACCGACATGGCAAAATCGACCGCAAGCTCTGCCAAATACATGGCCTTGGCCTGATCGGCCACCCCAACACCGCTAATATTGGGCGCCATATCGGAAATTACAAGATCCGCCCGGCCATCCAGGGCCTGCGTCACGGCTTCCAGGCACGCGGGCTCGGTGAAGTCGCCAAGCAGCGCGGTCACGCCAGGCAACGGTTGCATGGGCAGAATGTCCACTGCGATTATGCGCCCGCGCGGCCCGACCCGGCTTGCGGCGTACTGGGAAAAGCCGCCAGGAGCCGCCCCCAGATCAACCACGAGCGATCCAGGCTTGATCAGGCGATCACGGCGATCAATGTCTGCGAGCTTGAAATAGGCCCGCGACCGCAATCCTTCCGCCTGCGCCCGTTTGACATACGGGTCGGCGAAATGTTCATCCATCCACCAATTGCGCGCCATTCGTTCTCCCAACCCCGTCCGCGACCAGCGCGAGCACCAACAGACCTTCGACCAGATAGCACGCGGCCGCCACGCTGTGCAAGATCAGGAAAACATGCCAATGGGGGCTGGCCGGCCCGAAATGCGGCCCCTTCAGGGAATCCATGATCGGCAGCAGGATCAATTCGAATCCCGCATCAAGCGCCCAGGCGATCAATGCCAGCGCGGGCCACGGACGCGCGCGGCCGCGCATGGCGAAAAATACGATGCCGCCAAAAAGCAGGCCCAGTCCCTGCCAGATGGCAAAAAGCGTTCCGGCAATCCCGCCGGCCACAGCCAGCGGCAAACGGGCAAAGAGAAGAGGCGCGACTAAGTAGCCTATGGCCCACAATCCCCCCGCCCAGAGCGCTGCGGCCACGCGCGCGACTGCCTTGTGTGCGCGGCCCATCAGCTACACATAGCGGACATCGAGGATTTCGTACTGACGGAGTCCATCCGGCACACGCACCTCGACTATGTCGCCTGCCTCCTTGCCAATCAGGGCTCGCGCGATCGGCGAACTGATCGAGATCTTGCCTGCACCGATATCGGCTTCGTCATCACCGACAATCTGGTAGGTGACCTCGCGCTGCCCCTCCTCGTCGAGCAGATCCAGGGTGGCGCCAAACACCACCCTTCCGCCGGCATTGAGTGTTGCCGGATCGATCACCTGCGCATGACTCAGCTTGGCCTCGACGTCGTTGATGCGGCCTTCGATGAACCCCTGTTGTTCTTTCGCCGCATGATATTCGGCATTTTCCGACAAATCGCCGTGTGCGCGCGCTTCGGCGATCGCCTGGATGATCCGCGGGCGCTCGACGGTCTTTAGCCGGTGCAGCTCCGCCTTCAGCTTTTCCGCGCCTGCCACGGTTACGGGAACCTTATTCATGCCTGATCTCCTTGTGCAACTCCTGCAGACTGCGCACCCCGAAATCCTGCGCCTTCCGATGAGCCTCGCAGGCGGCACGCGCCGCGGCCAAAGTCGTATAGTTTGTCACCTTGTGCTGCAATGCCTCGCGACGAATGGAATAGGAGTCCGCGAGACTCTGTTTGTCAGCGATCGTGTTGACGATGATGGCGATCTCGTCATTCTTGATCATGTCCACAATGTGCGGACGCCCTTCCGACACCTTGTTCACGGCGCGCACGCTCAGCCCCTCGAGCGCGAGCGCGGCGGCCGTCCCGCGCGTCGCCAGCAATTCGAAACCGGCCTGGCTGAAGTACCGGGCCACAGCAATGGCCGCCGGCCGGTCACGGTCACGCACACTGATGAAGAGCTTGCCCGCGCGCGGGATCTCGGCTCCCGCCGCAATCTGTGATTTGGCAAAGGCCTCGCCGAAGCTTCGGCCAATCCCCATCACTTCCCCGGTCGACTTCATTTCCGGCCCAAGCACCGTATCGACGCCCGGAAACTTGATGAACGGGAATACCGCCTCCTTCACCGAATAATACGGCGGCACAACCTCTCCGGTAATTCCTTGCTCCTTGAGTGTGATGCCCATCATGGCCCGTGCCGCCACCTTGGCCAGCGGTCGCGCCGTTGCCTTCGAAACATACGGGATCGTGCGCGAGGCACGCGGATTGACCTCGAGGACATAGATATCCTCGCCCTTGATGGCGAACTGGATGTTCATGAGTCCCACCACCCCGAGGGCGCAAGCGAGCTCCACCGTCTGCCGGCGCAACTCCCGCTGCAAATCGGCGCTCAGGCTAAACGGCGGCAGCGAACACGCCGAATCCCCTGAATGGACACCTGCCTCCTCGATGTGTTCCATGATGCCACCGATGACCACGGCCTCACCATCGGCTATTGCGTCGACATCCACCTCGATCGCATCGCTCAGGAAGCGGTCGAGGAGAATCGGCGTATCTTCCGATATCTTGACCGCCAGACGCATGTAGATCTCCAGATCCTCGCGGTTGTGGCAGATCTCCATGGCGCGCCCGCCCAGAACATAGGATGGACGCACAACCAGTGGATAACCAGTCTCTTCGGCCGCGGCGAGCGCCGCCTCGGCTGTCTTGGCAATCCGGTTGGGCGGCTGGCGCAACGACAGATCCGTGATCAGCTTCTGGAAACGCGCGCGGTCCTCGGCCAGATCAATGGAATCCGGACTGGTTCCGACGATGGGTGCGCCGTTTTCCTTGAGACCCTGGGCCAGCTTGAGCGGCGTCTGCCCGCCGTACTGGACGATGACCCCTTTAGGGGACTCCAGGTGCGTGATCTCGAGCACATCTTCAAGCGTCAGCGGCTCGAAGTACAATCGGTCCGAAATATCATAGTCGGTTGAAACCGTCTCAGGGTTGCAGTTGACCATGATCGTCTGATAGCCGCTCTCGCGCAGGGCAAGCGAGGCATGGACACAACAATAGTCGAATTCGATTCCCTGGCCAATGCGGTTGGGCCCCCCGCCGAGGACGATCACCTTCTCGCAATCCTCCACCGCCGCTTCACATTCCGCCTCATACGTTGAATACATGTAGGCCGTCGAAGACGCGAATTCAGCGGCACACGAATCGACGCGCTTGTAGACCGGCCGCACATCGAGACGGTGGCGCATCCGGCGCACGGTCTCTTCGGAAACGCCAAGCAGCGTCGCCAGACGCCGGTCGGCAAAGCCATGCCGCTTCCATTCCCGCAGCACGTCGGCCGGCGCCTCGCCAAAACGTCCGCGATAGGTGGCGATCTCGTCTTCCATGGCAACGATCTCGGCGATCTGCGCCACGAACCAGGGGTCTATTCCGCTCAGTTGCGCGATATCCTCCACGGTGAAGCCATAGCGGAACGCGTCTGCGACATACCAGAGACGGTTGGCGCTCGGGATCGTCAGTTCCTGGATGACCCGGTCGCGTATCGATTTCTCGTCGAGCCCCGGGTCGATCTGCCGCTCGAATCCGTAGCTGCCGATCTCCAAGCTGCGCAGCGCCTTTTGCAGCGACTCCTGAAAGGTGCGCCCGATTGCCATCACCTCGCCAACGGACTTCATCTGTGTCGTCAGCGTGGGATCCGCCTTGGGAAACTTCTCGAAGGTAAAGCGCGGAAACTTCGTGACCACATAGTCGATGGTCGGCTCAAACGAGGCGGGCGTGGCACCGCCGGTAATCTCGTTGCGCAGCTCATCGAGCGTATACCCGATGGCAAGCTTGGCCGCCACCTTCGCGATCGGAAACCCGGTAGCCTTCGACGCCAGCGCCGACGAACGCGACACGCGCGGGTTCATTTCGATAACGACCATGCGGCCATCACGCGGGTTGACGGCGAACTGCACGTTGGAACCGCCTGTCTCCACCCCTATCTCGCGCAGCACCGCGATGCTGGCATCGCGCATGCGCTGGTATTCCTTGTCGGTCAGCGTTTGCGCCGGCGCCACCGTGATGGAGTCACCCGTGTGAACACCCATGGCGTCAATATTCTCAATGGCGCACACGATGATGCAGTTGTCATTGCGGTCGCGAACCACTTCCAGCTCGAATTCCTTCCAGCCGATGATGGATTCCTCGATCAGCAGTTCATTGGTGGGCGAGGCATCGAGTCCGCGCTCGCAGATCTGGACGAACTCCTCCTTGTTGTAGGCAATCCCGCCACCGCTGCCGCCCAGCGTGAAAGACGGCCGGATGATGGCCGGAAAACCGACCAGGGCCTGCACCTGCAAGGCTTCCTCGAGACTGTGCGCGATGGCGCCGCGCGCCACCTGCAGGCCGATGCCCTCCATCGCCTTCTTGAAAAGTTCCCGGTCCTCGGCCTTGTCGATCGCCGCCTTGGAGGCGCCGATCATCTGCACACCGTAGCGCTCGAGTACGCCCTCACGATCCAGATCCAGCGCGCAGTTCAACGCGGTCTGCCCACCCATGGTGGGCAACAGCGCATCAGGCCGCTCCGCGGCGATGATCTTTTCCAGGACACGCCAGTTGATGGGTTCGATGTACGTCGCGTCCGCGAGCTCCGGATCCGTCATGATCGTCGCCGGATTGGAGTTGACGAGAATGACCCGCAGCCCCTCTTCTTTCAGCGCCTTGCAGGCCTGCACCCCGGAATAATCAAACTCGCACCCCTGGCCGATGATGATCGGTCCCGCACCGATGATGAGGACACTGTGGATATCTGTGCGCTTTGGCATAACCGTCCTAGGAGGTTGCACGGCCCGCCATCAGGGCCGCAAAACGTTTGAAGAGCGGACCCATGTCATGCGGCCCTGGGCTCGCCTCCGGGTGACCCTGAAAAGAGAAAACGGGCCGGCTGATGTGCTCGAGCCCCTGCACCGAACCATCGAAAAGCGAGCGGTGCGTGACCCGCAATGTCCCGGGCAGACTCGCTTCCTCGACAGCAAAACCATGATTCTGGCTGGTGATCATGACCCGGCCGGTATCCACGTCGATCACCGGATGGTTGGCGCCATGGTGCCCAAACTTCATCTTCACGGTGCGCGCACCCAGGGCCAGACCGAGCAGTTGGTGGCCCAGGCAAATGCCGAACACCGGCAGACCGGTCTCCACCAGCGTCCGCGCCGCGGCAATGGCATAGTCACAGGCCTTGGGATCGCCGGGACCATTGGACAGAAACACGCCATCCGGGCGCTTTTCGAGCACCGCAGAAGCCGGTGTCGTCGCCGGGACCACGATCACCTCGCAACCGATCGCGGCCAGGTGGCGCAGGATGTTGCGCTTCACCCCGTAGTCGTAGGCCACCACACGAAAGCGTCCGGGCGCCGATTCGGCCTGCCAGAGCCCTCCCGTCCAGTTGTACGATGTCTCGGTCGAAACGGTTCGCGCCAGATCCATGCCATCGAGGCCGGCGAAGGCGCGCGCGCGGGCCACGGCTCGAGCGGCGTCCAGATCGCCGGCCACGATGCAGGCGTTTTGTGCTCCCTTTTCCCGCAGGCGCCTGGTCAGCGCACGGGTGTCGATACCGCTGATCGCCACCACGCCCTGGCGGGCCAGGAAGGCCGACAAATCTTCCTGGCTGCGGAAGTTGCTGAACCGGGACGGCTTGTCGCGCACCACGAGGCCCGCTGCGTAGGCCTTCCCCGATTCCATATCCTCCTCGTTGGTTCCGGTGTTGCCGATATGGGGATACGTCAAAGTCACGATCTGACCGGCATAGGAGGGATCTGTCAGGATCTCCTGGTATCCGCACAGTGCCGTATTGAAAACGAGCTCGCCCTGGGCTTCGCCAGTCGCGCCGACGGACTGCCCAAAGAAGACCGTGCCATCGGCGAGAGCGAGCAATGCTGAGTACGCCAAGAGACCCCCCGCGCAGGATTCATACACAAAAACGGGAGCCGACCGTCGCCGCTCCCGCTCTTGACTCACTGTAACAGACTGGATTTTGGGGACGAATTGTAACGGTGAGGGCGCGCGAAATCAACGCAAACCCAAAACGTCGCGCATGTCGTAGAGCCCGGCTGGTGCCTTGTACACGAACCGCGCGGCACGCAGCGCCCCCTCCGCAAACACCCGCCGGTCGTCGGCAACATGGGCGATTTCCAGCCGCTCCGAGGCGCCGACCAGCAGCACCCGGTGCTCGCCGACGATCTCGCCGGCACGAATGCTCGCAAAACCGATACTGCCCTCCGCCCGCGCCTCGCGCCGGGCATGGCGGTCGTAAACCGCCACATCCTCCAGGCGCCGTCCCCGGGCCTGCGCGACAGCCCGCCCCATGGCCAGCGCCGTACCCGACGGCGCGTCCAGCTTGTGACGGTGATGGGATTCGACGATCTCGGCATCGGCGTCGGCAAGGACCCGCGCCGCGATTTCGAGAAGATGCAAAGACAGGGTGACACCCACGCTGGTATTGGGCGCCACGACGAGCGGGATGAGCGCGGCATGGGCGCGCAGCCGCTCCATGTCGTCGGCGGACAGTCCCGTGGTGCCAATCACCACCGGCCGGCCGGCCGCCGCGCAGAGGCCGGCGAAGGCGAGAGTCGCCGCAGGCGATGTAAAATCGATCAAGACGTCGCAGCCGGCGATGACGGCACGGGGATCGGTGCTCACGGACACGCCCTGTGCGCCCCCTGCCATCAGTCCGGCATCCTGGCCCGCCGCCGGATGGCCCGGGCGCACCAGCGCCCCTGACAGAGCGAGATCATCGGCCGACGCCACGGCACCGAGTAGCGCGCGCCCCATGCGCCCGGCCGCGCCGGCTATGGCAATCTTCATCACGCGCGCCATCCGACAACCCCGCGAACGCGGCAACCCGCCGCAGGCCTGCAGCATACCCGAAAAGACCATCGCGGGTCAGCATCACCACGCGATATAGGCGTAGCCCTTGTGCTGGAGTTCCATCAGATCGGCCGCGCCCATGGACACATAGGTCACGAACGGCAACAGATCGGCACGCGTCAGATGCATGGTTCTCAGGGTGTTTCCGCAGCCATGGAACGCAACCCCGTAGTCACTCAGGCTCGATACCCCTTCGCGGATGCTGCGCGCCACCGGCCGGATGGGCTTTTTCAGCACCACGCTGATGCCTGGACCAAAACAGGTGATGACGACACCGACGGAGTCGCCGTAGTGACGCAAAAGTGCCTGCACCGACGACAGGATGTGTCCCTGGTAGTCGCGACCGGCCTGATTCAGCTGATACACGACCAGATGCTTGGGTTTCTGCCCCGGAAAGGTCAGATCCAGGCTGTTTGCCGAATCCGCCATGGCCACCTTGGTGCCAGCGGCCGCCACCACGCCCCCGGCGGCCACAAGCAGCCGGCGGCGCTTGCGGTCAATACGTCCCGAATCGCTCATAAGTTCCTCCTCGTGAACGAAAAGACGACCGCCGCGCCCCTTTATTCCCGCCTCTGGCCGCGCAACGCCCAAGGACTCACGCCGCCGCGCGGCGCCGGCTACACCTTGGATTCAAAAAAACCCCGCAGCTTGTCGATCCAGGAGCGCTGTTCCGGATGATGGCGCGCACCACCCTCATGCAGCGACCGCTCGAAATCGGCCAGCATCTCCCGCTGCGGGCGGGTGAGATTGACGGGCGTTTCGACTGCGATCTGGCAAAACAGATCCCCCACGTGGCCGGTGCGTACGTTCTTTACGCCCTTGCCGCGCAGAGAGAACGTCTTTTCCGTCGGCGTCTCGGCCGGGATCTTCAGCATCATCGGTCCATCGAGTGTCGGCACCTCGATTTCTCCACCCAGAACGACGGTCGCGAAACTGACGGGCACCTTGCAATGGAGATTGTCCTGCTCGCGACGGAACAATGGATGCGGTTGCAGGTGCACCTGCACATACAGATCACCAGGATGTCCCGGGCTCTCTCCTGCGTCGCCCTGTCCGGCGACCCGGATCTGGTCCCCTTCGTCGACACCTGGCGGAATGGTCACCGACAGGGTCTTGGGCGTGCGCACCCGGCCTTCGCCACGGCACTCCGGACACGGATGTGCGATCTTGCGGCCGCTGCCGCGGCAACTGGGACAGGTCTGCTGGATGGAAAAGAAGCCTTGCTGCATCCGCACCTGGCCGTGGCCCGCACAGGTCGGGCAGATGATCGGATTGCTGCCGGCCTTGGCACCAGAGCCCTCGCAGGCCGTACAAGTCGCCAGCGTCGGTACGCGGATGCGCTTTTCGATGCCATGCACCGCTTCTTCGAGAGACAACTCGATGCTGATGCGCACATCCGCGCCCCGATAGACCTGCTGACGCCGGCCGCCACCGCCCCCGCCGAAGATATCCCCGAAGACATCCCCGAAGATATCGGCAAATCCCGCAGCTCCTGCGCCATAAAAACCGCCCGCGCCCGATCCGCCGTTTTCCACCCCGCTGTGTCCGAACTGATCATAGGCAGCCCGTTTTTGCGGATCACACAGGACTTCGTACGCCTCCTTGCATTCCTTGAAGCGCACTTCCGTGGTCTTGTCGTCGGGATTCCGGTCCGGATGGTACTTCATCGCCAGACGGCGGTAGGCCTTCTTGATCTCCGCCTCATCGGCGCCGCGCGCAATGCCCAGCACCTCATAATAATCACGTTTACTCATAAGACATCACGTAAAAAACAGAGACCTTAAAAGAACAAAGGCACGGACGTCAACCAAACGTCCGCGCCTTCCGTCCGCCAACAACGTATCAGGGCTTGCGTCGATTCTCTTTCACTTCCTCGAATTCGGCGTCGACGACATTGTCCTGCGCCGCCTGCCCCTGACCTGCGGCCGGCTCGCCCTGAGCCTGCTGGCCTTCGCTGTACATCTGCTCGGCCAGCTTGTGACTGGCCTGCGCGAGGATCTCCGTCTTCGTGGTGATGGCGTCCTTGTTGTCGCCCTTTAGCACACTCTCGAGATCCGTGATCGCGGCCTCCACCGCCGCCCGGTCCGCGCCGCTGACCTTGTCGCCCAGATCCTTCAGGGACTTGCGCGCGCTGTGGATGAGCGAATCGCCATGATTGCGCGCCTCGACCAGCTCATGCGCCTTGCGGTCCTCCTCGGCATGGGCCTCGGCATCCTGCACCATGCGCTGGATCTCGGCTTCGCTCAAGCCCGAACTCGACTTGATGACGATCTTGTTTTCCTTGCCCGTGGCCTTGTCCCGCGCCGATACATGCAAAATGCCGTTGGCGTCGATGTCAAACGCCACCTCGACCTGTGGCACGCCGCGTGGCGCCGGCGGAATGTCGGTGAGGTCGAAGCGCCCAAGCGACTTGTTGCCGCTTGCCATTTCCCGCTCACCCTGCAGAACGTGCACGGTCACGGCCGTCTGGCTGTCCTCGGCGGTCGAAAACACCTGCGCGGCCTTGGTCGGAATCGTCGTGTTCTTCTGGATGAGCTTGGTCATCACACCGCCCATGGTCTCAATGCCAAGGGACAGCGGCGTCACATCCAAAAGCAGCACGTCGCGCACATCACCGGCGAGCACGCCGCCCTGGATGGCCGCGCCTATCGCCACTGCTTCATCCGGATTGACGTCCTTGCGTGGCTCCTTGCCAAAGAAATCGCGCACCGCCTCCTGTACCTTGGGCATGCGCGTCTGGCCGCCCACCAGGATGACGTCATCCACCTGGGCCGCCGACAGCCCGGCATCCTTCAGGGCGATCTTGCAGGGCTCGATGGTCCGCCGGACGAGATCTTCGACCAGGCTCTCGAGCTTCGCCCGGGTGATTTTCACGTTCAGATGCTTGGGCCCGGAGGCATCCGCGGTCACGTACGGCAGATTGACGTCCGTCTGGGTGCGCGAAGACAGCTCGATCTTGGCCTTTTCGGCCGCATCCTTCAGCCGCTGCAAGGCCAGCGCGTCCTTGTGCAGGTCGATACCCGAATCCTTCTTGAACTCTTCGACCAGATAATCAATCACGCGCAGATCGAAGTCCTCACCGCCCAGAAAGGTGTCGCCATTGGTCGACAGCACCTCGAACTGATGCTCGCCGTCCACCTCGGCGATCTCGATGATCGAGATATCGAAGGTGCCACCGCCCAGATCGTACACCGCGATCTTGCGGTCGCCCTCCTTCTTGTCGAGACCAAAAGCGAGCGCCGCCGCGGTCGGCTCATTGATGATGCGCTTCACATTGAGGCCCGCGATACGTCCGGCATCCTTTGTTGCCTGACGCTGTGAATCATTGAAGTAAGCCGGCACGGTGATCACCGCCTCGGTCACTTCCTCGCCGAGATAATCCTCGGCTGTCTTTTTCATCTTCTGCAGCACGCGCGCCGACACTTCCGGCGGAGCCATCTGCTTGCCGTTGGCCTCCACCCAGGCGTCACCGTTCTTGGCTTTGATGATCTTGTAAGGCACCATCTTCACGTCGCGCTGGACGATGTCATCCTCGAACTTGCGGCCGATAAGACGCTTGACCGCGTACAGGGTGTTATGGGGGTTCGTGACCGCCTGCCGTTTCGCGGACTGGCCGACCAGGATCTCACCCTCGCCCGTATAGGCAACGATCGACGGCGTGGTGCGGTCGCCTTCGCTGTTTTCGATCACTCGCGGCTTGCCACCTTCGACGACAGCCACGCACGAGTTCGTCGTTCCAAGATCTATCCCGATAATCTTTGCCATCGCTATCGTCCTCTGGACTCCCGCCCGAGGCGGGGAAATTTGGTTTCCGTGTTGTGCACGAGATGGGGTGGCCGGACACCGATTTCAAGGCTCACGAGCGCCCCTTGGCCACCACGACGAGTGCCGGACGCAGTAACCGGTCATGCAGCAGGAAGCCCTTCTGCACCACCTCGACCACATGATTGGCCGGGATCGTGTCACTCTCGATCATGGTCATCGCCTGCTGCTGCTCCGGGTTGAACCGCTGCCCCACTGGATCGAGGACGGTGACCGAAAACTTCTCGAGGACGCTGTCCATGAGCTTCAGGGTCAGGTCGAGACCCGCCACGAACGCATCGATTCCCTGAGCGTCCCGGTCGACGGTCCGTGCCCGCTCGAGGCTGTCACGCACCGGCAAAAGCTCGGCGGCAAACCGCTCCAGCGCAAACTTCTTCGCCTGTGCGGCGTCCTGCTCGGCCCGCCGCCGGACATTGTCGCTTTCGGCCACCGCCCGCAACATGCGTTCGCGGTTTTCCGCAACCTCTGCGCGCAGCTTCTCGACTTCCGCCATCAGCGCCGATGCGTCCGGTGCCTCGGCCGCCACCTCGGCGCTTTTGTCTTGCGCCTGCCCGCCGTCACCGCTCATCGTTGTGTTCTCCTGACATGATCTAACCCCGCTATGACAAAACCACATCCGGGCAATGTGGGGCCATCGGAGCGTCTTTCAAGCCTCATTGGTGCCGTGACCGGCGTTATGCGTAAGAGCCCCGCTCAACAGGCGGGCCGTGACATCGACGATGGAGATGACCCGGTTGTAGGACATCCGTGTCGGTCCCACCACACCGAGAGTGCCGACAATCTTCCCGTCCACCTCGTAGGGCGCCGCGACCACACTGCAGGGCTCGAGTGATTCGTAGCCCGACTCGCCACCGATGAAGATCTGGATTCCCCCGACCGCCATGCTCTGGTCGAGGAGACTCAGGAGATCCTGCTTTGCGTTGAATGCGTCAAAAAGCCGTTTCAGCTTTTCCCGGTCACTCAGTTCCGGGAAGGCCAGCAGATTGGCCTCGCCGCTGACCACCAGCGGATCGCCCTCGGCCACTTCGCCAAACACCTCATGCGCCATCTCGACTGCCGAACGCATGAGTTTCTGCATGGCTTCGCTGTCCTGCTCCAGGGCCCGCACGAGACTGCGCCGCACATCCTCGAACGACCGCCCGGCATACACGCTGTTGAACATATTGGCCGCCTCTTGCAGCTCGGCCGGAGAATAGCGCCTCTTGGGCTGGATCACGCGATTTAGGACCTGGCCCTCCTGCGTCACGAGGATGACCAGCACCCGGTGCGCCGACAGGCTCAGAAATTCGAGCTGGAGGAAACCGGAATGCGCACGCCGGGGGACACGCACGACCCCGGCCAGCTTGGTGACCTGCGACAACAGTCCCGACGCCGCCTCGATCAGGAACTGGGGATCCTGGTGGGACGGCAACTGCTCCTCGAAGTCGCGGATGTTGATCATCTCCAGCGGCTGTGCTGTGAGCAGCGTGTTCACAAACAGGCGGTAGCCGAGCTCCGTCGGCACACGGCCGGCGGATGTGTGGGGGGAGCGGATCAGGCCCATTTCCTCCAGATCCGCCATGATGTTGCGGACCGTCGCCGGACTGAACTCCAGGCTCGCCTGTTTCACCAGGCTGCGCGAACCAACCGGTTGGCCCTCGACTATATATTGTTCGATCAGAGCCTTTAGCAGGCGTTCCGAACGGGGCGTCAAAGCAACCATACTCATCCTCTTAGCACTCCACCTTTAGGAGTGCCAGCCCACGCTACCAACAGCGCCCAGCCCTGTCAACAACAACCCTTAACCCTCCCTGTTCCCCGCGGGCAGGGTGCATGCTAGTGTTGATCAAAGAAACGGTAGGGCTTTATGAAAACACCCATCGAACGTGTCGGTCTGTTCGGAAAATACGGCGACAAGGGCGGGCGCGAGGTCCTGGAACGCCTCTGCTCGCTCCTTCAGAAACGCCATCTGCACATTGTCGTCGAAGCCGACACGGCAGCCGCCCTGCACATCCACAATGTGCCGACGGCACCCATCGAGCGGATCGGCACGGAGATCGATCTGGCCATCGTCATGGGCGGTGACGGGACGTTGCTGAACGTCGCGCGCACGCTGGCCGTGCACCGCATCCCGCTGATCGGTGTCAATATCGGCCGCCTGGGGTTTTTGGCGGATGTGTCCACTGACAAGATGGACATCATAGACGACATACTCGAGGGCCACTACCAGACCGAGGAGCGCTTTCTGCTCACGGCCGAGATCGTCCGGGGTGAACAGGTGATCCTCACCCGCCTTGCCTTCAACGATGTGGTCGTCAACAAAGGAGAGCTGGCCCGGCTCATCGAATTCGAGACGTACATCGACGGACAGTTCGTGAGCGGAGCGCGCGCCGACGGCATCATCGTCGCCACGCCAACCGGGTCGACGGCCTACGCCATGTCGGCCGGTGGCCCGATCCTGCACCCGGAACTCGCCGCCCTCGTGCTCGTGCCGATCTGTCCGCACACGCTCAGCAACCGGCCCATCGCCGTGCCCAGCCACTCGCATGTCGAGATCGTGCTCGTCAGCGACCAGAGCGCCCATGCCACCTTCGACGGGCAATCCAATTTCCGCCTGGTCAACGGCGACCGGGTTCTCGTTCGGCGCGCCGATGTCCCCGTCACCCTCGTTCACCCGCTGGACCGGAACCACTACGAGGTGCTTCGTCAAAAACTCCACTGGGGGCGGCGCGTCTGATGCTCACGGGCCTGCAGGTACGCGCCTTTGCCGTGATCGACGCCCTGGCGGTTCCCTTTGGTCCGGGACTGACCGTCGTAACCGGCGAGACCGGCGCCGGCAAATCCCTGTTGATGGACGCCCTGTCCATCGTCGTCGGTAACCGGGCCGGCGCCGACGTGGTGCGCGCCGGCGCCACCGCCGCCGAGATCACCGCCTCCTTCCACGTCGGCACCTACGAGGCGGCAACCCAGTGGCTGGAAGAACATGGGCTCATGGCCGGCGAGGATTGCGAGGTGCGCCGCATCGTGTCGGCCGACCGCTCGCGCGCCTTCATCAACGGCACGCCTTTGCCGATTCAACGGCTGCGTGAATTCGGGGAACTGCTGATCGACCTGCACGGCCAGCACGAACACCACAGCCTCATGCGCCGCGAGACCCAGCGCGCCCTGCTGGACGCCTACGCCGGCGCCAGCAGCGAGCACGCCACGATGCAGACAGCCTTCGCCACGTGGTCTGCGGCAGCGACCCGGTTGCGCGACTTCACCGAAAACCAGGCCCAACGGGCAGCCCGCATATCCCTGCTGCACTATCAGCTCGAGGAACTGCGCGCACTGGCGCCCCACGCAGACGAATGGCATACCCTGAATGAAAGTCACCGCCGGGCCGCGCATGTCCAGGAACTGGCAAGCGGCATAACGGGCGCCCTTGACCGCTTGAGTGAAGGCGAGCAGACCGTGACCGCCCAACTCGCCGAAGTCCACAATCGCCTGTCCGCCCTGGAGCGTTTTGACAGCCGCCTCGGCGAAGCCACGGGACTGCTGGCCAGCGCAGCACTCGAAATCGCCGAAGCGGCCCACTCCCTCAATCGCCTCTCCGCAGGCGACTGGGGCGATGCCGCCGACATGGCAGCGCTCGATACACGGCTTGGGCGCTGGCATGAGCTGGCGCGCAAACATCGGGTCGGCAATGACGAACTGTATCGGCTGTGGCAGGAGATGGAAGCGGAATACGCAGCGATGACATCCGGCGAACAGGATCATGAAGCGCTGGCCGCCGAAGTCGACTCCTTGCGCCGCCGGGCGGAGCAGGCGGCGGAGGCCTTGAGCCGCAAGCGCTCGGCCGCCGGACCGCTCCTCGCCGCTGCGGTCACCGCCGAAATCCAGCGCCTCGGACTCGCCTCCGGCCGCTTTGAGGTGGCGCTGACGGAGACTCCACTGAGTCCCAATGGGCACGAGGAGGTGGAATTCCTTCTGAGCGCGCAGCCTGACAGTCCCGTCAAGCCGCTTGCGCGCGCCGCCTCCGGTGGTGAACTGTCGCGGATCAGCCTGGCGGTGCAAGTGGTCCTGGCCGATGTCTACCAGGGTCCGACTCTCGTCTTTGACGAAGTCGATGTCGGCATTGGCGGGGCCGTGGCCGAGATCGTCGGCCAACGGCTACGCCAGCTCGCCCGCAAACGGCAGATCATCTGCATCACCCACCTCGCGCAGGTGGCCGCGCAAGGGGACGCGCACCTGCGCGTCAGCAAGGAGACGCGTGACGCACGCACGCACAGTACAGTTGCCGTGCTGTCTGATCGTGAACGGATCGAGGAAGTGGCGCGCATGCTGGGCGGCCTCTCCATTACAGCCCGCACCCGCGCGCTCGCCAAGGATATGCTGCATGACTGAAGCCGTCATGATGACGCCGAATGTACGCCAGGCACAGATCCGCGACGTACCCTACATTCACCATCTGCTTGAGCAGTACGCGGCCAAGGGCAACCTTCTGCCGCGCACGATGAACGAGCTCTACCGGCATCTTCGGGATTTCTTCGTCATCGAAATCAACAGCGAGGTGGTCGCCATCGGCGCGCTCGAGATATTCACTGAGGATCTCGGCGAAGTACGCAGTCTCGTCGTCAGCGAGGACCACGAACGGCGCGGGCTGGGACGGCTCATGGTTCAGCGCATCATCGCCGAGGCCCGCCAACTGGGCCTGCGCCGGCTGATGGCCCTGACCTATGTGCCGACCTTCTTTCACAAACTCGGTTTTGTCACTGTGGGAATGGAGACGCTGCCGGAGAAGGTCTGGAACGTCTGCGTCAAGTGCTACAAGTACAATCGCTGTGACGAGGTGGCCGTCCTTCTTGAATTGAAACGCCGGCCTCAGGAATTCCCTCCGGTCGCCGGGTCCTAGCGGCCTTCCTTTTTCGAGCAATGTCCGTGGCGCTTCATGCCCAGACACACGCCATACATATAGAGGGAATGACTGTCCACATCGAAGCCCAGACTTTCTGCCACCTTGCGCTGGCGCTCCTCGATCGCGGGATCATAAAATTCGAACACCTCGCCACATTCGACACAGACGACGTGGTCATGGTGGCTGCCCTGGTTGATCTCGAAAACGGAGCGCCCGCCTTCAAAATTGTGGCGGATCACAAGTCCCGCCGCCTCAAACTGGGTGAGCACGCGATACACGGTGGCCAGGCCCACTTCCTCACCCGTTTCCAGAAGGGCCTTGTAGACATCCTCCGCGGTCATGTGGTGCACCTTGGCCGCCTCGAGAATGCTGAGGATCTTGAGCCGCGGCAAGGTGGCCTTCAGTCCCGCCTTTTTCAGATCTGCACTGTCACTCATGCAACGCCTTTTTGCCTTGCGGGAATTGATGGTGTACTTTGTCGGCTGTCCACATCGCCCAGTGTAAACTAGAATCATTCCCATGCAAAAGCCCGCGCTTCTTCCTGTGATCGGCCTGGCCGCGCTCCTGGGCGGCTGTCACATCCTGTATCGACCCACGGTCCAGCAGGGCAATGTCATTACGGCGTCCATGATCCGGCACCTGCACCTGGGCATGACCAGGGACGAGGTGAGATATACACTCGGTCCGCCAGCGATCCGCGATCCGTTCCATCACAATCGCTGGGATTACTACTATCTGCTCAAGCGCAACTACAAACCGCTCATCACCGAGCATTTCACGTTGTATTTCCAGGGCGGCAAGCTCGCGCGTATCGTCGGCACACCGAGACCGACGCCCCGGAACATTTACGGCAAGAAACGCGACTGACGACGCGCGTTCCGGGCGCGAGCCCGGCGCCGCGCCTTCGGATCGGCTCGCAGCGGTTCATAGATCTCGACGCGGTCGCCCGCATGCAGCCCGTCGCCCAGGCTCACGCGGCGCCCGAATATGCCGACGCCACAGCGGCGCAGGTCCAGTCGCGCCATTTCGGCCAGACCGGAATGGCTGATGGCGTCGAGCACGCTCGCAGTCGCCGCCACGCGCAGCGCGCGCACAGCCGGAGGTGCCCCGACATACACGACCTCGATGTCGATCTCAGCGGCTTCCATACACCTCACGCGCCCGTTTCTTGAAACTATCGACCAGACTGTTGGCGATCGAACTGAACACGGGGCCGACGGCCATCTCCAGAAGCCGGCTGGAAAAGTCGAACTCGAGATCCAGACTGATCCGGCTGCCAAGATCGGCCACCTGCTGGAAGCGCCATGACCCCTCCAGGCGGCTGAACGGACCGTGCACGAGACAGATATCCATCTCACCAGGTTTCAGCACGTTGCGCGTGGTGAAGGTCTTGTGGATGCCGCCGAAAGTCATCTCGATCTCGGCCAGCATCTGCGTGCCCGTCTTTTCATGGACACGGGCCGCCGAGCACCATGGCAGGAATTCCGGATAACGGTCGACATCGGCGACCAGCGCATACATCTCGTCGGCACCATAGGCAACCAACGCACTCTTGCTAATTGTCGTCACAATATAAGCCTTGGGGCACCCAGAACAACCATCAGTACAGCAGCCGGCACGACCAGCCGCAGCAACCACAACCAGATCACCCGCCCCCAGAGACGCGGACCTTCGACGGCGCGCTCATCGTGCCAGCCCAGGAATACCGCCATGCCACCCCCGCCCCACGGCAAAAGGACGTTGACAGCCAGCATCATCAGGATGTCCAGGAGACCCAGAGTCTTCGTTTGACCCAGAAAGGTAAACGAAAAAGCCCATGACTTCAAAGAAAGGATCAGAACCCCGCCGATCGCGAGGCTTGCCAGACCGAGCGCCACCGCCATGCGAACGCGGCCGACCCCCCAGGCGCGCCCGAGCTGCATGAGCGGCTCGATCCAGGACACGGTGGACACCCAGGCGGCCAGAACGAGCGCCAGATAGCAGAGCCCGGCCACGAGGTGGCCAAGCGGCAGGCGCTCGCTCGCAAGCGGCAGCGTTTCGAACACAAACCCCCCACCCGGCAAGGGCGGCAAACCGGCCCCATAGGCAATCGACGCAAAGGCGATACCGGCCAGCCACGCGCAGGCCACCGCTGCACAGACAAACCACCACGACAGGCGCCCGATACGTGTATGCGCCGGCACGTATGCACCATAGGCTACGAAAGAGGCGGTCCCTAGACCGGCCCCCAGAAAAGCCTGCGACAGCGCCGCCAGGGCGGCGGCCGGGCCCACATAAGTCCCATGTATCGTGATGAACAGCGGCGCGCTCACAAAGAAACTGTCGAGTGACACACCGTAGGCGGCAAGGCCGATCAGGAGCGCCATCAGTGCCGGCACAAGGAAACGCGATACCTCTTCGATCGCAGCAGGCCCCATCGCCGAGACGGCCAACAGCGGTGCAATGAAGGCCGCCTCCCACTCGAGACCGGCGATGGGTTTGCCCGTCAGATGCGTAAAGTGTGCAACGACCAGCGACAGGGCGGCGTTCTCGAACCCCCCGGCCAGCAACGTCTTGATATAAGACAGGATCCAGCCCGAAAAGACGGCCACGTAACAAAATACCAGAAGGCCACCGATCACCGCCGTCCCGCGGATCGTGTTCCACAGAACGCGCGTGCCGCGCCCCGCTTCATCCACCGACAACCCCCGCAGGGCCCGTTGCCGACGGCGACGGCCAAAGGCCATCTGGGCCGCAACGAGCGGCCACGTCACAAGGATCGCGGCAAGCAGATACAGCGCCACAAAGGTGGCGCCACCGTAATGGACGAGGAGAAACGGAAATTCGGACAGCGCGTCCATGCCGACGAGCGCACCCAGGCTCGCGAAAAAAACGCCCGCCCGGGCAGACCACAAAACCGTAGGGTACTCAGCTGACTCTGGCATGTCTGCACTCTAAACGATAACCCCCTAAACCACATAGGTCTTGCATCGACAATGGACTTTGGCGCACCATCCCCGGCCATGGCCGCGCCCAAAGAAAAGACCGAGCCGCGTCTGATCGCGCAAAACAAGAAGGCTTGGCATGATTACTTTATTGAGGACCGCTTCGAAGCAGGGATTGCCCTGCAGGGGTGGGAGGCGAAGAGCCTGCGGGCAGGTCGTGCCCAGCTCAAAGAGAGTTACGTAATCATTCAAAACGGTGAGATGTATCTCTTTGGAGCGCATTTTTCCCCGCTGCAGACGACCTCCACGCACATAAAGGCCGACCCCACCCGCACACGCAAACTGCTCCTTCATCGCCAGGAGATCAACCGCCTGATCGGTGCCGTCGAGCGACGCGGCTACACGTTGATGCCGCTGTCGCTGTACTGGAAATACGGCCGCGCCAAGCTCGAGATCGCTCTGGCGCGCGGCAAGAAGCAGCACGACAAACGCGCAACACTGCGCGAACGCGAATCGGACCGCGAGCAGGAACGCGCCCTGAAACAGCGCTGATATCCCGCAAGAACGCCCCTGGCACCCGAGCTTTCGGTCAGGCCGTTCCGGTTGCGCTTGCGCACCAGGTGGCCCGTGGGGGATAATGACGCGATCTTGGGGACGATCGGTTTCGACGTGGGTTGCAAAGTCTTCAGGGCATGCCGAGGTGCAGAGCTCCTCGTAAATCCAACTGCAAAAACTATAGTTGCCAACGACGACAACTACGCTTTAGC
>JAJYHH010000008.1 GCA_021784845.1 Pseudomonadota bacterium | reverse complement strand
GATCGTGCGCGAAGCGGGGATCGATCTCATGCCAACCTTCGTGCCATTTACGCCGTGGACGACACTCGATTCCTACCGGGAGCTTCTGCAATCCATCCAGGACCTCCACTGGGTAGAGGCGGTAGCACCCATCCAGCTTGCGATCCGCCTGCTGGTGCCCGGGGGATCCTATCTGCTTGAACTACCTGGTTTCCGCGACGAACTGGGCCCGTTCGGGGCGGAGCAGTTCGGTTATCGGTGGGATCATCGGGATGCGCGAGTCGATCGCCTGCAACAGGCGGTGCAAAAGCGCGCGGAAGAGGCCGAACAAAGCAAGGAGGCACGCCGCGAGACGTTTCGGGCTCTATGGAATCTGGCCTGGAACGCGTGTGACCTCTCCGCTCCGCCGTTGGCGGAGGCAGCCGGTGAAAGACCGGGGTTTCGGCTGTCCGAGCCCTGGTATTGCTGCGCCGAACCGACAACAGCGCAACTGGCCATCGCCGACGCATCCGCCTGACCAGCTAGGTGACCGTCTGCTATTTGGTCGACGGCGGGACATAGCCCTCGGGCATGCTGGACCCGCCCCCGAAGAGGAAACTCTCCATCTCCTTCTCCAGGAATTTGCGTGCCTTTGGATCCATGGGCGTTAAACGGTACTCATTGATCAGCATGGTCTGGTGGTTTAACCACTCCTTCCACGCATCCTTTGAAATCTCGAGATAAATCCGTTTGCCCAGTTCGCCGGGGTAGGTCGGGTAGTCGAGCCCTTCGGCTTCGCGTTTGAGTTTGGCGCAGATGATGGTACGGCTCATGGGATTTCCCTCAATCGAGTCAACAGGCGGCCAACCGGCGCGGGCACGCCCGGCGCGGGCTGGTCGAGCGGATACCACATCATATCGTCTCCGCCAGGCTGTGGGGAGGTGGTGACCACACCCTGCGCGTGGATGGGCTGGATGTGCAGCGTACAGTGTGTAAGGGTGTGTGTGAACGGCGCAAGGAGGACGCAGGCGCGCGCCTCCAGGCCGTGTTGCCTCAGACAGAAAGCGGCATCGTCTGCGAGCGGGCACTCTGGCAGACTCCACAACCCGCCCCAGACACCGCGCGTTGGGCGGCGGACGAGAAACACGCAGCCGTCGGCGCGCTGGGCAAGCAGCATCGCGACGGATCGCTCGCGCCGGGCAGTGCGTGCGACGGCCGGTTCGGCGCCGGTGAAGGCGCAATCCGATGCCAGGGGACAGCGGGGGCAATCGGGGGTTTTGCGGCAGACGAGCGCGCCAAGGTCCATGATGGCCTGCGTGTAGTCGGCCACACGTTGGGCCGGCAGATGGTCAGCGGCAAGCGCCCACAGCCGCCGCGTGTGGGCCGCGCCCGTGCCCTGCTCGTCGTGGTAGCGACGCAGGATGCGGCGCACATTGGCGTCCAGGATCGGGGCGCGCGCGGCGAACGCGAAAACGGCGATGGCGCCTGCGGTGGAGCGGCCGATGCCGGGCAGGGCACTGAGACCCTCGACCGTCTGCGGCCAGACACCCTGCAGGGTCCGGACGACGACGCGTGCCGCGGCGTGCAGGTTGCGGGCGCGCGCGTAGTAGCCAAGACCGGCCCAGTGCGCCATAACATCGGCCACGGGCGCCTCGCTCAAGGCGTCTATTGTAGGAAAGCGCTCCATGAACCGCATGAAGTAGGGGATGACGGCGGCGACCGTGGTCTGCTGCAACATGATCTCGGATACCCAGCGGCGATAGGCGCAGGAGACCTGCCATGGCAGGTCGTGGCGGCCGTGCAGGTCGTACCAGCGGAGAACGCGGGCGGCAAACGCGTCGTCAGGGAATGCCAAGGAATTTTTGCAGGGTTTGGCCAAAGTGCCGTACCGCCTTTTGAGTGCTGTGTTCGCCGAGCAGACGGCCCAGGTTTACGCCAAACCGCACATGACTAAATGGTCCTTTGACGTTCACGGGCACCGTGAAGCCTGTCGGCAAAGACACGCGCAGCAGGTAATCGAGGCTGTGATCGGGCAGATTGATGGAACCCTGTCCGTGCACCACCGCACGGGACGTCTGGATGTAGAGGTCGCGCGTACGCGCGACACCGTTCACGACAACGGCGCTGGCCTGCAGGTGCTGGAAGGCGGTGCCGGCGACCTTCTTCAGGCGATGTGAGCCGGCCGCCACGCGGGGGTCTGTGGCGATGAAATCGAGATCGAGGCCACGGAGGCGACCGTGATTGATGGCCATCTTTACGTTGCCAGACAGGCTGCGTTCGATCACTGCGGTGGTGTGCCCGTGGGCATGGAGATGGGCATCGGCCTGCAGCACGCCGGAAAAGCTGTCGGACAGACCCGTGGCGGCAAGCAGCGGACCCACCTCTACGTTCTGGAGGCGCGCGGAGACGGCGACCGGGGGCTGGGCGAGCGCTTCGTTGGCGGCAATGCGGCCCACAAAAGTGCCGCCATACAGGTCGGCTGTAACGGGATCGAGGACCGCCTGCCCGTGATCGACGGCGAGCGGCACCGAAACATTCGTCAGGACGACGCGGTGCCAGTCGAGGCGATGAACGCGCAGGAGACCACGGATGACCATCTGGTCCAGGGCGCCTGGCGGCGCGCTCTGGGCGGGAGCCGCGGGCGGGTGGACAGCGGGGGGCTGGGGTGCGCGCGACAGATAGCGGGCAGGCGCGATCGAATCCACATCGAGCTGCACGCGATAGAGATGGGTGGGTGTGTCGATACTGACAAGCCCCGTCAGGGTGCTGTGGTCGAGATGGACGACCAGGGGGCTTAGCAGGATGCTCGTGGGATCATACGAAAAACCCACGTGCGCCGAGGCGCTCTGCCACGCCTTGGGACTTGCCGGGACGTAGTGGAGGTGCAGGCTCGCAAAGAGCGATCGCGGCGCAAATGCGGGAATGCGCAACGCACCGTGGGCTATCCAGCCGCCGGGTTGGTCCGTCGCCTCGACGTCGCCGTTCAGAACGAGGTTATCCCAGGCAAAGTGGAGCGGTGAAATCGTGTACTGCTCGCCCTGGGTGCGAACCCGGGCGGTCAGCCGGAACGGGGCTTTCCAGGTCGCGGTTTCGAGGCGTCCGCGCGCGGTGATCCGCACAGGCCTCGCCGGGAGGATCGCGCCGGTGCCAAGGGAAAAAGACGCCAGACGATAGACGGTATGACGGACAAGGTCGCGGTACGTGATGGTCGCATTCCGTACCGAAAGGCCAGCAGCCTGCAGAAGAGGGGGTAGCGACGGGGATGGTGCGGCGGCCGCGGGCGGCGTGGGCGCGCGATGCGGTGTGCGCCCGGCCGCCCCCAGATGCCAGTTATCGACGCCAGGCCCGCGCGTTTCCAGATTCAGGGTCAGGCGCGTGAGCACGACGCGGCGGATGACAAGGCGCTTGTCCAGAAGAGGCAGGAGTTTGACCTCGATGACGGCGTCGTCGACGGTTGCAAGGGGCGTTTTGCCAAAGCCTGGCGCGTTGGCCAGGGTGGCTCCATCGATGCGCACGCCAAGCCAGGGAAAAACGGTCAGGCGCAGGTGGCCGACGGTGACGCGCCGCCCGGTGGCGGTGCTCACGGCAGACACGATGCGGTCCTTGACGGCATTCAGGTTGACGAGCGCGGGCAGGGCCGCAAGCACGCCGATGATGACAATGGCGACGCCGCCTAGGATAAGCAGCAGACGTTTCTTCACGCGGTCCTTCCTCTGTATCCGTACAGGGCGCCAACGGGTCTTGCGAGATGCTCGCCGGCAACCTTCTTTTTAGACTGTGGAGCGGGTGAAGGGAATCGAACCCTCGTCGTAAGCTTGGGAAGCTTCTGCTCTACCATTGAGCTACACCCGCAATGGCAAGTCGCGGCGCGAGGCCATACAATATACCGAGGCGTTCAGATCCACAACATGACCTATGCAGATCACAGTCAACGGAGAAGTGCGCGAAAGTAACCGCACACTAACGATAACGGCCTTGCTGGAAGAGATGGGGTTGGCCCAGCGGCGGGTCGCAGTCGAGGTTAACAAGACCCTTGTGCCACGCAGCCTCCACACCCGGCACATGCTGGCGCCAGGGGACCAGGTCGAAATCGTGCAGGCCATCGGAGGGGGATAAGGTGAGTGATACGTGGCAAGTCGCAGGGCGGACGTTCTCGTCGCGCTTGCTGGTGGGGACGGGCAAGTACCGCGACCTCGAACAGACGCGGGCGGCGATCGAGGCGAGCGGGGCCGAAATCGTCACGGTGGCGGTGCGCAGAACCAACATCGGACAGAAAGAAGGGGAACCGAACCTGCTCGACGTGTTGCCGCCAGACCGGTACACGATCCTGCCGAACACCGCCGGATGCTACAACGCCGAAGAGGCGGTGCGCACCTGCCGGCTGGCCCGCGAACTTCTGGATGGCCATGACCTCGTCAAACTTGAGGTGATCGGCGATCAGAAGAGCCTGTTCCCTGACATGGCCGAAACGCTGAAGGCTGCGGACATTCTCATCCGGGACGGATTTTCCGTCATGGTGTACACGACAGATGATCCCGTGGCGGCGAAGAAACTGGAGGAAATGGGATGTGTTGCGGTGATGCCGCTTGCCGCACCCATCGGTTCGGGTCTTGGCATCCGCAATCCCTATAACATCCGGCTGATCGTCGAAAACGCGCGCGTACCGGTTCTGGTGGACGCAGGGGTCGGCACGGCCTCGGATGCGGCCATTGCGATGGAGCTCGGTTGCGACGGCGTTCTCATGAACACAGCGATTGCGGCGGCGCGTGACCCGGTGCTCATGGCGCAGGCGATGCGCAAGGGCGTGGAAGCCGGGCGCGAAGCCTACCGGGCGGGACGGATGCCACGGCGCATGGCGGCCGATCCCTCGTCGCCACTGGCCGGCCTGATCGCGTGAGCGTGCCGCAGCGCCTCGTGCGCAGTTATGTGCGCCGCGAACGACCGTTCAAGGACAATCAGAAGACCGATTGGGAACGGCTGTGGGCCCTGTATGGCATATCCCGCGATGCGTGGGCGTCGGCCGTTGGTGCGCAACCGGCCATTCTGGATATCGGATTTGGTGACGGCGAGGCGTTGCTCGGAATGGCATCACGCGATGCCGAACACACGTATATCGGGGTGGAGATGTACCGAAGCGGCCTGCTGAAGGTGATGCGGGGCGCTGAGCGGGAGAGACTTTCCAACGTGCGCGTCATCGAAGCGGATGCCAAGGAGGTCGTGGCGGCGCTGGCAGCGCAGAGCGTGGCCGGGGTGCACCTGTTTTTTCCGGATCCCTGGCCCAAGGCGCGCCATCACAAGCGGCGCCTGGTGACAGAGTCATTCATCGAGGCCCTGGTGCGCGTTCTGCGTCCGGCCGGCATCATCCATATGGCGACGGACTGGCCGGATTACGCGACGCAGGCTGCGGGACATTTTGCCGGGTGCACGGCGCTCGAACCCCTGGACCAGGACCGCAACGGGCGGCCGGAAACGCGTTTCGAGCGGCGCGGGTGGCGCCTCGGTCATGTCAGTTTCGATCTGCGCTATCGCCGCACGGGCTAGCGCAGACGGATGCGGTCCAGGCGAATGCGGTGTGTGAGGCCCTGGGTCGCGAAGGTCAGGAACTCCTCGCCGTATGCTGTTTCGATCATCAAGGGCTGGATCGCGCCTTCGTGCCACACACCACCATCCTGCCACCGCGCCGTGAGGGTCTGGTGCAGAACGATGGCGGCCTCGTATTGATCATGCACATCGCAGGTTATGGGTGTGTAGGGTTCCGTCATATCGGATATCCACGTCCAGGGTGACCAGCTTGCAGTCAGGAGCCGCCAGACCGGTGGTGTCCGGGCCGGGATCAGCAGGAACCCTCGGGGCCCGGACACGCGGGCTTGAGACGGCGACGTCAATCAAGTCTAGCGGATCGCGCGAACGCCGGCGATCCTCCGCCAGTACGGATCCGGAGAGGCGCCCCGCAGGGGACGGGGCGCCGACCGGCGCGGGCAATCCTTTCAGATATCGAGGTTCAACGCCTGCAGCGCGTTGCGCTCGATGAAGGCGCGGCGCGGCTCGACCTGATCGCCCATCAGGGTAGTGAACATGAGATCGGCCGCGACCCCGTCTTCGATATTCACCTTAAGGAGCCTGCGAACCTGCGGATCCATGGTCGTTTCCCATAACTGGTCGGGGTTCATCTCGCCCAGACCCTTGTAGCGCTGGATGCCGTGGCCGCGGCGCGCTTCTTCGAGGAGCCACTGATAGGCCTGCTCGAAGTTTTCGACCGGTTGGGAACGGCCCTGCCGTTCGACCACCGCGCCATCCTTGAGAAGTCCAGTCAGTCGCGCTCCGAGAGCGCGGATCGCCCGGTATTCAGACGAGGTCAGGAAACCCGGATCGAGGTGGGAACTGCGCACGGAGCCGTGTTCGGTGCGCGTAATCTCAAGCTCATGGTGATCACCGGAAAGGGCCGGTACCGCGGCCACCGTAAAGCGCGCGGTAGCCGGTGCCACGGCGCTCAGCCGTTCCTCGAGCAGCCGGGCAAATGCCTGCGCCTCGCCGTCGTGACGCAGCATCTCCGGGGTGGCCGTCGGCAGATACAGCAGTTCATGGAGAAGGATAGGGTCGTGGCGGCGAGCGAGGCGGCGCCGGTGCTGGTCTACGCGGGTGTATTCCATGAATAGTGAACCAAGTTCATCGCCGACCAGGACCTGTTGTCCTGTGCCCGTGAGCAGACTCGCCTCCTGCAGCGCCATACCGCCCAGGTAGGTGGTCAGTTCGCCGTCATCCTTCAGATAGCGTTCCTGTTTGCCGTATTTGACCTTGTAGAGCGGGGGCTGGGCGATATAGATGTAGCCGCGCGCCAGCAATTCGGGCATTTGCCGGTAAAAGAAGGTGAGCAGGAGCGTACGGATGTGCGAGCCGTCGACATCCGCGTCGGTCATGATGATGATGCGGTGATAACGCAACTTGGCGACATCAAAATCGTCCTTGCCGATGCCGGTGCCAAGCGCCGTGATGAGAGTACCGACTTCCACAGAAGAGAGCATTTTGTCGAAACGGGCGCGCTCTACATTCAGGATCTTGCCTTTCAAAGGCAAAATCGCCTGGAAACGGCGGTCTCGAGCCTGCTTGGCGGAGCCCCCGGCTGAATCACCCTCGACCAGATAGAGTTCACAGGCGGCCGGATCCCGTTCCTGGCAGTCGGCGAGTTTGCCGGGAAGCCCGGCTATATCGAGGGCGCCTTTACGGCGGGTCATCTCGCGTGCACGCCGGGCAGCCTCGCGGGCGCGGGCGGCATCGACCACCTTGTCGGCGATGGCGCGGGCGACCTGGGGGTTTTCCTGGAGGTAGCGGGTGAGCTGATCGTGGACGATGGATTCCACAACCGCCTTGACCTCGGAAGACACGAGCTTGTCCTTCGTTTGCGAGGAGAATTTGGGATCGGCGACTTTGACTGAAAGCACCGCCGTCAGCCCTTCACGGGCATCGTCGCCGGTCATTGTGATTTTGGCGCGCTTGGCAAAGCCCATTTCCTCGAGATAGTGATTGAGGGTGCGGGTAAGGCCCGCGCGCAAGCCCGCGAGATGGGTGCCGCCATCGCGCTGCGGGATGTTGTTGGTGTAACAAAAAACATTTTCCTGATAGGAGTCGTTCCATTGCATGGCCAGATCGACCCGGACTCCGTCGCGTTCGGCGTACAACGACAGAATCTGGGAATGAAGAGGGGTCTTGTTGCGATTGAGATCTTCAACAAACGCGGCAATACCACCCTGGTATTCGAAGACGTCTGTCTTGCCGTTGCGTTCGTCTTCGAGAACGATCCGCGCACCGGAATTCAGGAAGGAGAGTTCGCGCAGCCGCCTGGCAAGCAGATCATAATGCATGACGCAATCGGTGAAGATCGCGGGGCTTGGCTTGAAATGGACGTTTGTGCCGGTTTTATCGGCCGGGCCTATGATGGCCAGGGGCGCCACCGGTTCACCGAGAACATAGCGCTGAGCGTAGGTGTGGCCATCACGGTAGATGGTCAGTTCCAGGAATTCCGATAGGGCGTTGACGACGGAAATACCAACACCATGCAATCCCCCCGAAACCTTGTAGGAATTCTGATCGAATTTGCCGCCCGCGTGGAGCACCGTCATGATGACTTCTGCGGCTGACCGGCCTTCCGAGGGAATAATGCCGGTCGGAATACCCCGGCCATTGTCGCTGACGCTGACGGAATCGTCGGGGTGGATGACAACACGCACCTCGGAACAATAACCTGCCAGGATTTCGT
>JAJYHH010000074.1 GCA_021784845.1 Pseudomonadota bacterium | reverse complement strand
TGGAGGCTGGGGCCGGAATCGAACCGGCATTGACGGCTTTGCAGGCCGCTGCATCACCACTCTGCCACCCAGCCTTTAGCGAAAGATAGCCTTCCCGGAGAGGCAATGCTTGGAGCGGGAAACGAGATTCGAACTCGCGACCCCAACCTTGGCAAGGTTGTGCTCTACCACTGAGCTATTCCCGCGAAGAAACCGCATTGTAAACAGGCCCACGCTGGTGTCAAGATCACATCTGACACCCTGAAGCCTTGCATAGTGTACACCACATGCTGGCGCAGGCGCCACAGTCCGCTTCAGGGACCGTGGGTTCCCTTCATCAGAACGGGCCAGGCCGCCCGCAGGTACAGAATCATCGACCACAGCGTGAGCATGCCCGCAACATACAAAAGTATCTCGCCGACATGAAAGATCGGCACACCATCGATTGGCCGCTCATAGAGCAGCAACAAAATCGCCGCCATCTGCGATGTTGTCTTGAACTTGCCGATGTAGGACACGGCGACGCTCTTGCGCCGGCCCAGTTCGGCCATCCACTCACGTAACGCGGACACGGCGATCTCCCGCCCGATGATAATGATCGCCACCACCGCAAAAAGCTCCTGGCTCATCAAGAGAGGACGCAACGACGGATTGGCGAGGATCAGCACCAGTGCGGCCGCCACCATCAGCTTGTCGGCGACCGGATCGAGGAACGCACCGAAGGCGGAAGACTGGTCGAGCCGGCGCGCGAGATACCCGTCCAGCCAGTCGGTGATCGCCGCAAGCAGAAACAGCGCCGCCGCCGCCACATGCGCCCATCCAGCCGGCAGATCATACACGATGACGAAAACCGGGATCATGCCGATCCGCAATAACGTCAGAATGTTCGGCACGTTCATGGGCACTGATCTGTCTCGGAGTGAAAGGTATCGTAAATGCGCCGGGCCAGGACAGGCGTAATGCCAGGCAGACGCTCCAGATCGGCCAGTTCCGCCTGCGCCACGAGACGCACGCTACCGAGTGCCTTGATCAGTACCTGGCGCCGCTTGGGCCCGATCCCCGGTATGGCATCCAGCGCCGACACCAGACGCGCCCGCCCTCGTGCCGCCCGGTGACCGGTAATGGCGAACCGGTGCGCCTCGTCCCGGATCTCGGCCAACAATAACAGAGCCTGCGGGTGATCTTCCAGCGTCCAGCCCGCAGGGCTGTCGGGCCAGTAAAACTCCTCATCACCGAAATGGCGCCGGGGCCCCTTGGCGATCCCAAGAACCGGCGCACTGACGCCCAATCGGGCGAGCGCACCGGCTGCGCGCGCCACCTGCCCGCCACCCCCGTCGATCAGGACCAGATCAGGCAGCGGCGCCTTCTCATACCGGCGCAAGACCGCCTGTTCAATCGCGCCGTAGTCGTCGCCGGCCGTCAGACCTTCGATGCGGAAACGGCGGTAATCGGCCTTGATGGCCCCTTCCGGACCGAACGCCACGCACGATGCCTGGGTGGCCTCGCCGCCCGTATGGCTTATGTCGAAACATTCCACACGCACCAGATGCGGCAAGCCCAGCGCCACGCGGGTGGCCGCAAGCCGGGCCTCCCATCCCGCCCTTTCGGCCAGACGCCGGCGCAAGGCGTCGCTCGCATTGCTCTGCGCCAGCGCCACCCAGTGCCGCGGTGCCCCGCGCGCGGGCACCCTGATCTCGACCCTGTGGCCGGCATCGCTCCCGAGGACTTCGGCCAGCAGGCTGCGGTCGGCTATCGGCAGGCCGGTGTAGATACGCGGGGGCGGATTCTGGCCGAGATAATGCTGCGGCAAAAACGCAGCCAGCGCCTCCTCGGCCGAGGTCCCCTCGGGGACCCTCGGAAAGAACGCCTTGCTGCCGAGCTGGCGGCCGCCCCGGATGAAGATCACGGCAAGGCCGATCACCCCGCAGTCTTCGGCGACGGCGATCACATCCGCGTCACCACCCTGATTGTCGACATACTGTCGTTCCTGCAGGGAACCCACCATCGCGATCCGATCCCGCAGCAGCGCGGCCTGTTCATAGTCCTGGCGTGCGGCGGCCGCCGTCATGTCCGCCTTCAGTGCCGACAGCAGCGCCTGACTGCGCCCGTCTAGAAAAAGCGCGACACGCTCGACATCCTGCTGGTAATCCGCAGGCTGGATGAGGCCGACGCAGGGGCCGGAGCAACGCTTGATCTGGTACTGCAGACAGGGTCTCGTGCGGTTGCGAAAGACGCTGTCCTCGCACTGGCGGACGGGAAACACCTTCTGGAGGAGATTCAAGGTTTCGCGCACCGCCGTCGCGCTCGGGTAGGGCCCGAAGTAACGGCCCGGAAGCCGCCGCGCGCCCCGATGGAAAGCCAGTCGCGGAAACGGCTCATCGGAGCGGCCAAGAAAGATGAGCGGGTAACTTTTATCGTCCCGCAACAAGATGTTATAGCGCGGTTTTAAAGTTTTTATGAGATTGTTTTCAAGGAGCAGCGCCTCGGTTTCGGTGTGCGTCACGGTGACTTCGATGTCGACTACCGATCGCATGAGCGAGGCGGTCCGCGGGCTTTTGTTCGTGCGCAGATAGCTCGCCACGCGTCTGCGCAGATTGCGCGCCTTGCCCACATAGAGCACTGCGCCCGCGGCATCGACCATCCGGTATACCCCCGGACTGTCGCCAAGCCCGCGCACCAGCTGCTTCAGGTCCGTCATGACCGCGCTGACTGCGCGGCCTCAAACACCGCCACGAAAGCCTCTTCCGTCAAACGTCCGGTCTGCGTGTTGTACCGGCTGCAATGATACGAATCGAAGAGCAGGCGACCAGCCAGTTCATGCCGTGCGCCATGCGCAAAAGGATAATCGCGCAACCGGCAGTCATGAGCCCGCACCACCGCCTCATGCGCCACGCGTCCCAGCGCCACGATGACGCCGTTTTTCGGCAATCGCGCCAGTTCGGCCTGCAGATACGGCGCGCACTGGCGAATCTCCGCTGGCAGCGGCCGGTTCTGCGGCGGCACGCATTTGACCGTGTTGACGATGCGGGTCTGGCACAGAGTCAACCCGTCGTTGCGGCCCGCGGAGACGGCGGCGCTGGCCAGACCCAGATGGTGCAACGTCTTGTAAAGAAGAATACCGGCATGGTCACCGGTAAAGGGGCGTCCGCTGGCATTGGCCCCGTGCAGTCCAGGCGCAAGTCCCACCACCAATAATCGCGCCTCTTCCACGCCGAAGGCGGGCACAGGCTTACACCAGTAGGCAGGATGATCCGCCTGGATACGATCCCGGAAGGCCGCCAGGCGGGCACAGGCGCGGCAGTTCTCCTCAGCGGATGGGCGGACGCGCGGCATGCCTCTCCTCACATAGTCAGGCTTATCATCAAGAATCTATTCTAACATCCTGCTTCGTCTTGTGTTTCATGCCGGAATCTGGCCACGAGACAACTCGCTTCGGTGTAGTCGCGCAAGGTCTGCAGCGGCCCATCGCCCCACGCCGGCTGACCGCGGAGCCGCGCCAGGCGCGCGGGCGTCTCGAGTGGCATCACATATCCCGCAAGACCCTCGAGCAGTCTCGGCAATCCGGCCGGGTCGTTGCAGGCCAGCACCATGTCGCAGCCCGCCGCAAGCGCCGTCTGCGCGCGCGCGACCAGATCCCCCGCGCCATGGGCACCCACCATGCTGAGATCGTCACTGAAGATCACACCCTCAAACCGCAGGCGCTTGCGCAGAATCTCCCGCAACCAGAATGCCGAAAAACCCGCAGGTTGCGGCGCCACCTGCGGATAGACGACATGCGCCGGCATGATGCCGGCAAGCACGCCGGCCAAGTGCGCAAACGGCACGAGATCAGCCTGCTCGATGGCAATGAACGGCCGTTCATCAACCGGCAGCTGCGCGTGAGAATCGCCCATGACGGCCCCATGCCCCGGAAAATGCTTGCCGGTCGCCACCATGCCGGCGCCTGCCATGCCGGCGATGTACTGCCCGGCAAGCTCCGTGACAATCTCCGGATCCTGATTGAAGGCGCGGTTGCCGATCACCGCGCTGCAGCCATGGTCGAGATCGAGGACCGGCGCAAAGCTGATGTCCACGCCTGCCTCGAGCAGCTCTGCTGCCATGACAAAGCCCGCCGAATGCGCCAGCAGACGCGCCGCGCTGCGGTCTTTTGCGTAGAGGGCGCCGATGGCGCCACACGGGGGCAGTGGTGTGAAGCCCGCGCGGAAGCGCTGCACGCGCCCGCCTTCATGATCGACGGCAACGATGAGCGATGGTTCGCGCAGCGCATGGATCTCGGCCGTGAGCGCCCGCAACTGCGCGGTATCGACGAAATTGCGCGTAAACAGGATCACACCACCCACCAACGGATGGCGCAACTGTTCCCGTTCGACGGGTGTGAGCTCGACACCCGCCAAATCCACCATGACCGGACCTAGCGACATGCCCCCTCCGTAGCCAGAATGAGAACCGGGGTCCCGACTTCCACCCGGTCGAACAAGTATATGATATCGGTGTTACGCATCTTGACACAGCCATGGGAGGACGGGACGCCCATGGGATCTTCATCCGGCGCGCCGTGCATATAGATATAGCGGCGCATGGTATCCACACGCCCCAGGCGGTTGCGCCCAAGCTCCGTGCCGCTCAGCCACAGGATGCGCGTCAGGATCCAGTCGCGCTGCGGGTACAACTGGCGCAACTGCGGACTATAGACTTCGCCAGTCACCCGGCGGCCCACGAACACCGTATTGGCCGGCATCGCCTGACCGATCTTTGCGCGCACCACATGCGCGCCCCGCGGCGTCTTGAAGCTGCCGGGCTCCTCGCCCACGCCATTCTTCGCCGTGGCAACCTGCGTCTGCCACAGAATCCGGCCAGCCGGCCCGAGCAACGTCAGCATCTGCCGATCGACATCGACTTCGATCACGGCACCTCCCGCACGAAAAGAGCCATGCTTTCTATGTGATGCGTGTGCGGAAACATATCGAGAACACCCGCGCGCACTAGCGTGTAACCCCATTGGTGCACCAGCACCTGAGCGTCCCGCGCCAGAGTTGCCGGATTGCAGGACACGTATAAAAGACGCGGCACGCCCTGCGCGGCCAATGCCCGCACGGCCCCGAGCGCGCCCGTACGCGGCGGATCGAGAAGTGCCGCGTCGTACCCCTGCGCGCCAATCACCGTCGCAACGCCTGCGGCATCCAGATCGGCGGCAACGAAACGCACGCCCGTCAGGCCATTTGCAGCCGCGTTGCGCCCGGCCTGCGCCACCAGGGCCTCATTGGCTTCGACACCGGTCACGGCGTGCGCGCGCCGGGCCAGAGGCAACGTGAAGTTGCCAAGCCCGCAGAAGAGATCGATCACCCGCTCCGATCCGTTCAGATCCAGCCACTCGAGGGCCTGGCTCACCATCGCGCGATTGACCTCTCCGTTGACCTGCACGAAATCATGTGGCGCAAACTGCAGCCTCACATCGAACGCCGGGAGCGTATAAAAGAGCGACCGCGCGGGCGCAAGAGGGCTTATGCTCTCCGGTCCGGCCGCCTGACTGTAGACATCGAAACGTTCGCGCGCGCCAAACACCCGGATCGCGTCCTCGTCGGCCTGCGCGAGGGGCTCAAGATGGCGAAAGACCAGTGCCGCCCCCTCCTCACCACCGGCATATTCGATCTGCGGCAGGCGCGCCGCTATCGATAGGCCAGAGATCAGCTCACGCAACGCCTCCAGACGGTTGCCTACGCGTGATTCCAGGGTAAGGCAGCTCGTGAGCGGCACAATGAACGAATGATTGCGCTCGCGGAAACCAACCAGGACACCGCCTTTTTTTGGCACCACGCGCACGCCCAGGCGCGCCTTGCGCCGATAGCCGAGCGTGGGTCCGGTCAGCGGGGGCGCCCACGCCTGCGCATCGACCTGACCGACATGCCAGAGCGTCTCACGCACGATCTGTTCCTTGGCGCGCACCTGCGCAGCCGGCGCCATGTGTTGCAGACGGCAACCGCCGCAGATGCCGAAATGCGCGCACGGCGGCTCGATCCGGTCGGCGGAAGCCTCGAGGATCTCCGTGACGTGGCCCAGGTCATAATGGCGCTTGCGCACCTCGTAACGAAACCGCACCCGTTCGCGCGGCAATGCCCCGTCTATGAACACGGCCTTGCCGTCATGATGCGCCACACCGGCCGCCTCATGGCTTAGCGCTTCGATGAGCGTCTCTCCCTCGCCGCCAGCCTTCACGATGCCGATCGCGGCCATGCCGCCAGAAAGTCCTGAAGATGGGGCTTGCCGCTGTCAGCAAGAAAGACGCGCAGTCGCTCTTCCTCGGCGGCGTGGCCCGTCGCATCCAGATGGCCCCGCATCCGCTCAAGACGCAGATAGACGAGATAAGTGTTCAAGACATCGGTCTCGCAGTAGTCGCGGATGCCACGCACGTCGCCTTCCTGGAAACGCGCCCACACTTCGCGCCCGTGCGCGCCCTGCTTGCCCGGAAACCCCAGAAAAAGGGCGATTTCATCCAGGGGAGCTGCGGCCCGCGACTGATAGCCGGACAAGACATCCATGATGTCGGTGTGCCGTTGATGATAGCGGCTGAGATAGTTGTTCCAGCGGAACGCCGGATCGCCGTCACCCGTCTCCCAATAGCGATGACAGTCCAGCCCGTGGCGCAAGGCACGGTAGTGCAGAACCGGCAGATCAAAACCCGAGCCGTTCCACGACACCAGAGTTGGCTGAAAGCGTTCGATGCCCTCGAAAAAACGCTGCAGGATATCGGCTTCGCCGGCATCCTCCTCGCCCAGAGACCAGACTTTGACACTGTCTGCGCGGCGCAGCAGCACCGAGATCGCGACCACGCGATGCAGGTAATGCCGCAGGAATTCGCCGCCGGATTCCTCGCGCCGCCTGTGGAACATGATCTTGGCGACATCGCTGTCGGCAAGCCCCGGCAGCGCATAGAGGCGGCGCCCCGCCTCGACGTCGGGGACGGTCTCGATATCAAATACCAGGACGTTCATGCGGCCGGAAAGACCCCTGTCGACAGGTAGCGGTCACCCCGGTCACAGATGATGCTGACGAGGGTGGCATCCGTCAGTTCCGCGGCTAGTGTGAGCGCGGCACTGACTGCGCCACCAGACGAGATCCCGCAAAAGATCCCCTCTTCGGCCGCCAGGCGCCGCGCCATCTCCTCGGCGTCTGCCTGGGTGACATCGATCACACGGTCTACCCTCTGCGGTTCATAGATGCGCGGCAGATAGGCCTCGGGCCAGCGCCGGATGCCAGGGATCGACGAGCCTGGCGCCGGCTGCACGCCGATGATCGACACGGCCGGATTGCGTTCCTTCAGGTAGCGTGAGACACCCATTATGGTGCCGGTTGTACCCATCGCGCTGATAAAATGCGTGACGCGCCCTTGCGTGTCTTGCCATATTTCGGGTCCGGTCGACACATAATGCGCCATCGGATTGTCCGGGTTCGAGAACTGGTCGAGCACGATGCCCTGGCCGCGCGCCTCCATGGCCCGCGCCGTGTCGATCGCCTCCTCCATGCTGCCCGCCCGGGAGGTGAGGATGAGCTGTGCACCGAAGGCCCGCATGAGTCCGCGCCGCTCGGCGCTCATGTGTTCGGGCATGATGAGAATCATCCGGTAGCCCTTGATGGCGGCGGCCATCGCAAGAGCGATCCCGGTGTTGCCGCTGGTCGCCTCGATCAGCGTGTCACCGGGTTTGATGGTGCCGCGCTTCTCGGCGGCCGCGATCATGTTGAGCGCCGGCCTGTCCTTCACCGATCCGGCCGGATTGTTGCCCTCGAGTTTGACAAGCACCTGGTTGCCGCGCCCCGCGGTCAGGCGCTGCAGTCGCACAAGCGGTGTATTCCCGACGAAGTCAGCCAGTGTTTTCATGGGCCCATTGTACCCCACCGCCGCTCATGGTGCCCACCACACCCCAGGCCTCGATGAACAGGCAAAGCGCCTCGCGCCCGCCATACTCGTCAAGCGAGATCCGGTAATCAGCCTCTATGCGTCCGTCCACGGGACCGGCCTCGCAGCGAAATATCATGGCTTTCAGCGGCGCGGCAACATCGTCCCGCGCCAACTGCAGACGCCAGTGACCGCCTCGCACCGGCGCCCCCTCGATCACCGTGAACTTGCCCGTAAAGAGCGGCTCGGCAAACCCGTTGCCCCACGGTCCGCCGGCCCGCACAGCCCGGGCGAGCGCAACACTGAACTCCGGGCCCTGCAGGGGTCCGTCGACACGCCGGTCCGGGTAGGGCGGTGGCCCGCAACGACGCCGCACTTCGTCGGCAAAGGCCG
>JAJYHH010000028.1 GCA_021784845.1 Pseudomonadota bacterium | reverse complement strand
GGACAATCGATGATCGTCACGGTGCGCGCCTCAAGCGCCTGGCGCAAAGCCGGCAGCAGCTCTTCGGCGCGCTCGATGCGCTGGCCCCGTGCGCCGAAGGATTCCGCATAGCGGACGAAATCCGGATTCGTGAAGCGCACATGGCCGGAGCGCTTGTACAGGAGCTCCTGCTTCCATTCGATGAGACCGTAGGAATTGTCGTTCCAGATGAGAATGACGAGCGCAAGTTGAAGGCGCATCGCGGTCTCGATCTCCTGGGAATTCATGAGGAAGCCGCCATCCCCGGTGACCGCGACGATTCTGCGTCCGGGCATGGCCAGCGCCGCGGCGACCGCGCCGGGTACCGCGATGCCCATGCTGGCAAAACCATTGGAAATGATACAGGTGTTGGGACGCTCGGCTGCGTACAGACGCGCCATCCACATCTTGTGCGCGCCGACATCGCAGACAACGATGTCATCGGCATCGAGCGACTCGCGCAGGTCGGCAACGATGCGCTGTGGTTTGACCGGAAAACCCTGATCAGCGCGGTGCTGCGCGAGCTCCTGGCGGATCAGTCCGCGCAGCGGGGCGAATCGCTCGGGTTTGGCCTGCGTCACCTCCGCGGCGATGGCCGGCAGCGTGACCGCGTAGTCGCCGAGCGCGCCGGCGGCGATGATGTAATGGGCATCGACCTCGGCCGGGCGCTGATCGATGTGAACGATCTTGCGGTCGGCGCTGGGGTGCCAGAGGGTGGGTGGATATTCGACGATGTCATAACCGACGCAGATGATCACATCGGCCCGATCAAAACCGCAGGACACATAGTCGTGTGCCTGCAGGCCGACGGTCCCGAGGCTCAAGGGATGGGAGGCGGGGATCGCCCCCTTGGCCATGAAGGTGGTCGCAACCGGGATATTCAGCCGTTCGGCGAAGGCGACGAGCGCATCCGTCCCCGCCCCGCGGATGACACCGTTGCCCGCCATGATGAGCGGAAAGCGCGCTTCGTCGATGACCCGCGCCGAGTTCGATACCTGCGCCGGCGTGGGACGCAAGGCCGAAGAGGCCTGCACCCGAAGCGGCATGGTCGTCACGGTGGCACAGGCGATGTTCTCCGGGAAATCGATGAAACAGGCGCCGGGTTTCTCGATCTGCGCCAGCTTGAAGGCCTTGCGCACGATCTCGTTGACGGTGTCTGGCTCGAGAATCTGCGCGGCGTACTTGGTAATGGGAGTAAAGAGATTGATGAGGTTCAGCGCCTGATGCGATTCCTTGTGCAGGCGGCGCGTGGACGCCTGCCCGGCGATGGCGACCAGGGGGGCGCGATCCATGTTGGCGTCGGCGACGCCCGTGACGAGGTTGGTGGCGCCCGGCCCGAGCGTCGACAGGCACACCCCGGCACGGCGCGTCAGGCGCCCGTAGACATCGGCCATGAAGGCCGCGCCCTGCTCATGGCGGGTGGTGATGAAACGGATCGGCGAGTCGAGCAGGGCATCCATGATGGCGAGATTCTCCTCGCCGGGAATGCCGAAAACGTATTCAACGCCTTCCTGTTCCAGACACCGCACCAGCAGTTGCGCCGCGTTCATCGACCCTCCGCACGCCCTCCCCGCGCCCTGACGGTCCGCAAAGACCGTCGCCGTCCTTACTGACTATGCCGGCGCTGCCAGGCCTTGTGAATCAGATAATCGACGACCCGCATCAGCTGGCGGCGGCTGCCGGCCATGCTGGGGTTGGTGCGGTAGCGGCCATCGACTATGAAAGTCGGCACCGAATGGATGCCCTCGGCGTCCTGCTGCTGGCGCGCGCGGCGCACGGCGAGGCTTACGGCGAATGACCGGTAGACGCGGCGAAAGCGCGCAGCGCTCACATGGCTATGGCGGGCGACCCACCGCGAGATGGTGCGGGCGTTGTCGAGATTTTCATGGCGAATATGGATCGCGTCAAAAAAGCGGTCATGCAAAAGCGGCACGAGGCCCAGGCGCTTGAAGGCGAAGAACGCCCGCGCCTGCGGGATCCAGTAAGGACTGATGGCGGCCGCCTGCCGGGTAAAGACGACATGCGGCGGCAGATGGGCAAGCCACCGGTTCAGGACCGGCTGCAGGTGGAAGCAATGCGGACAGCCATACCAGAAGACTTCCTGAACCTTCACGCGCGGCCCGGGGGGCGTGGGCTGAGCGGGCACGACATGCGCGTACTCCATCGACACGACCACGCCGGCCATGGCCGGCGGCGCGCACAGCGACCCCAGGAACAGCACCAGGATCCATGGGAAGGACGTCCTCTTCATGACCTCTCCTCTGCAGAATGGTAACGGTTGAGTCTATTGTAGCCGCTTTTGTGTTCCCGCGAGCCACACGGTATCCTAAAGCGGCACGCACTGTGGGGAATGGCATGTCCGCAAAATCCAAAATCGAGCTGGCGCAATTTCTGAATCATCAGTATCTCTGCGAATCCTTGACGATCAAGGAGGTCGAGACGCTGCTCGATTACACCGAGCTGGTCGAATTCGACAAAAACCAGATCATCGCCGATATAGGCGAAGTCGGCGAGGCGCTGTATTTCGTGGTGCGCGGGGAGGTCGCCCTTTATTATGACGACGGCGGCCAGGAACATGAGGTCGGGCGGATGACCGAGGGCGAACTGATGGGTGAGATGTCCTTTTTTGACCGCAAGCCCCGTTCGGCGCGCATGCGCGCCAAATCCGACGACACCCGCGTGCTGCTCCTGTCGCGCGCCAAGTACAAGCGGTTGCGTGTGGAGCACCCGTACATCGCCGTGAACCTGCTCGAGCACGCCGTGATCAGCCTGGACCATCTGTTCCGGCGGGTCAGCAACGACGTCGCGCGCTTTTCCCAGTACATCCACGGCGGCCTGAAACTCTAGAGCATGCGCAGGAGGCGGTCGTGGAGGCCGCCGAAACCGCCGTTGCTCATGATGAGCACGTGGTCGCCCGGCACGAGCCGCGCCTTCAGAGCCTCGAGCAGCGCGTCGTGGCTCGTTGCCACCACCACCTTGTCTTCGAGCCCCGCAAGCGACGCGGCCACATCCCAGCCGATATCTGGCGGCGCATAGACGAAGACGGAATCGGCGCCCGCAAGCGACGCCGCCAGCGTCTGGCGGTGGACGCCCATGCGCATGGTGTTGGAACGCGGCTCGAGGACCGCCACGAGCCGCGCCCCGCCAATGCGGCCCCGCAGGCCCTGAATGGTCGTGGCAATGGCAGTCGGGTGATGGGCAAAATCATCGTAGACCGTGATACCGCGCACGACACCGCGGATCTCGAGGCGGCGGCGCACACCGGCAAAGCGCCCCAGTGCCTCGACGGCGACGGCAACGCTCGTGCCGGCATGGCGGCAGGCGGCGATCGCCGCGAGCGCGTTGTGCATGTTGTGACGGCCGGCCAGACCCTGGCGCACCTCCCCCTGGAAAGTATCCTGCCAGTGGACGCGGAAATGGCTGAAGTCGGCGCGTAAAGGTTCCGCCCACCAGCCATCCGGATCCGCGAAGGTCTCCGTTTCACTCCACAGGCCGCGTCCAAGGACCCGCTGGAGGGCCGGTTCCTGGGCGTTGACCAAGACCCGGCCGCTTGCGGGCACGGTGCGCAGCAGAAAAGCGAATTCCCGTTCGATCGCCGCCAGATCGGGATAGATATCGGCGTGATCGTACTCGAGATTGTTCAGGACCAGAGTCCGCGGATGGTAATGGATGAACTTCGGGCGCTTGTCGAAAAAGGCGGTGTCATATTCATCGGCCTCGACGACGAAAAACCGTCCGGCGCCGAGGCGGGCCGACACACCGAAATCGGCGGCAATGCCGCCGATCAGAAAGCCCGGATCGAGGCCTGCCTGGTCGAGAATCCAGGCGATGAGGCTCGTGACGGTCGTCTTGCCGTGCGTGCCCGCGACAGCGATCACGAACTGGCCGGCAAGCACGTGTTCGGCCAGGAACGCGGGCCCCGAGGTATAGGGGATGCCTTCATCCAGAACCCGCTCCACAGCGGGGTTGCCGCGCGAGAGCACGTTGCCGATGACGACGAGATCCGGACGCGGCGTGGGCAGATGCGCGTACCCTTCGGTCACGTCGATACCGCTCGCGGCGAGCTGATCGCTCATCGGCGGATAGACGGCCTGATCGCTGCCTGTCACGACAAAGCCGCGTGCCTGCGCAAGCAGCGCAAGCCCGCCCATGAATGTACCGCCGATGCCGAGAATATGGATGCGCATTTAGCTCTTTGGGAGGGGAAAAAGGGAGATCAGGATCCAGCCGCTCACCTGCAGACCGGTCAGGCTGATCAGGGCGCTCAGGAAAATGGGCACATCGAGCGCCTGCGCGAGAATCCTGGTGACGATCGCGAGCAGCCACAGGGCGAGCCCGATACCGAGGACTTTGGCACCAAAGGCGCCGATGCCCGGCTCAAAGGACAGCGGCCAGGTCACCAGATTGATGAGAATGTTGCCGCCGTAGACGGCCGAGAGGGTTTGGCCGTAGCGCAGCCAGACGCGGCGCAGGCTGATGGCGGCACCGATCCACAACGCCAGCAGAGCGGTCTGGGCCAGCGCAAAGTCGAGCCTGTGCAGCGGGCGGGAAAACCCGGTATCAACGGCGTAATTGGTCAGAAACGCGAGAATCCCCGTCAAAATGGGCAAAGTTGTCGACGCAGGCAGCTCCTGCGGTTTGCCCACCAGAAACCCGATGCGCAGGAAAATCCCGAGCAGCGCGGTCATGGGCGCGGCCCGGCCGCGGTTGGCGCAATAGGTAAAGACGACATGGGCGCATGATAAACCGCTTCGGCCCTAGAAGAAATTGGTCAGAATCTTTACACTGGGCGCACATGTCCGCCATTCTGAAAGACCCGGGCGCGCTCGAGGCGCTGTGTGAACGGGTCGCCACGGCCGAGTTCGTCGGCCTCGACACCGAGTTCGTACGCGAGCGTACCTATTATGCGGAGCTGGCACTTATCCAGCTTGCGCTGCCAGACGGCCTCGTGCTGCTCGATCCGCTCGCCGTCGACATTACGCCGCTCGGGGACGCTCTGCAGGGCCCCGGCCTGAAGATCGTCCATGCCGGCCGCCAGGATCTGGAGCTCATCTTGCAGGAGACCGGCCGGCTGCCCACGCCCTTGTTCGATACGCAGGTGGCCGCCGCGCTGCTCGGGTTCGAAGAGCAGATTGGCTACGGCGGGCTGGTCGAGAAACTGCTTGAGGTACGGTTGCCCAAGGATGCCACGCGCACCAATTGGGCCAGCCGGCCGCTCACCGACCATCAACTGCGTTATGCGCTAGATGACGTGCGCTACTTAAAGCCGCTGCACGAACGGCTGATCGAAGCGCTTGCCAGACACGGCCGCCACGCGTGGCTCGAGGAAGAAATTGCGGCACTGTCCGACGTGAACCTCTACCGCTTCGATCCGGCCCAGTTGACGCGCCGCTACCGGCAGGGATCGACGATGCCATCGCCTGCGCAGGCGCGCTTTAGCGCTTTGCTTCTGTGGCGCGAGGACGCCGCCCGCGCCGCCAATCTGCCGCGGGGCTGGATCCTGCCGGACGCCGTGCTCGTCGATCTCGCGCACCGGCCACCGGCACACCCCGGCGAGATCAGCGAGCGCCGCGGTGTCGATGAGCGGGCCGCGCGCAAATGGAGCGCGGCGGTCTACGCTGCCTTACAGGAGGCACCGGCCGAGTCCTCGCACACCTGGCTGCCGGCCACGCTCAGCACAGAGCAGACTGAAATCTACGACGCCCTCGTCGCCCTGATTGATGCGCGCGCCCAGGCCCTTGGCATCGGCGCGAGCCTTCTCGGCGCCCGGCGCACCCTGAAGGAAATCGCCCAGGGCGGGCCGACCGAGTCTCTGGAAACGGGCTGGCGGGCGGAAGTCCTGGGCGCCGAGGGGCGCGAACTCCTCGAACGGGCGCGGCGTCATGTCAAGCCTGCATGACGCCGCCTTCGTCGCGGGCGCAGCCCGCCTCGTCGACCTGCCGGCCGACTACGGCCGCGAGGTGGCCTTCACCGGCCGGTCCAATGCCGGCAAATCGAGCGCGCTCAACCGGCTGACGGGACAGACCCATCTGGCGCGGGTCAGCAAGACACCGGGGCGCACCCAGCAACTGAACGTGTTTGCGCTCGATGGCGGCCATCGCCTCATCGACCTGCCCGGTTACGGCTACGCCAAGGTTCCGGAAGCCTTGCGCCGACGCTTTGCCGGCCTGCTGGAGGGCTACCTCCGCGGGCGGCAGTCCCTCTGCGGACTGGTGCTGCTCGCCGACATCCGCCAGGGACTCAAAGACGAAGACCGGAATCTCATCGGGGCGCGCACCGACATTCCGATTCTCATTCTGCTGTCCAAGGCCGACAAGCTTGGCCGTGGCGCCCAGAAAGCCGGGGTGCTCGCGGTGGCGAAGGCCGTGCCGGAAAACTGCTACGTGCTGCCGTTTTCGGCGCACACCGGGGATGGAGTGGATGAGGCGCGCGCCCGGGTAGAGGCATTTCTGCGCGATCGTGACACCTGAGGCTTTCGGAAACGGGCCGCGACCACACCGCGCCGACGGAAAGCAGGCGGTTTGCGCGATGGACACCGTGCCGCGGATAGGGCCAACGACGCGCAGCCTGGTCGTCAGTTCTCAGGCGAGGAACCGTCGTCGACCGGCCGTGCGGCCGATCGAGCGCTAAGCGGTCACCGGCCGCTGACGAACGCCGATCCGCCTGAACGTTTGCGGTGGGGTTTGCGATGGGCTGCTATCGGTCCGTTCTTCCACGGGGTAATCACGGCGAGAACACAGGATTCGTGGGCAGGAGCGCTTCGTGCGGCCACCCCATGCCATCGTGGCCGACCACACCCTAGAGCCCGGAAGGGAGCCTGGGGGCCATCCTCTTTCTCCGGTCGAATCTGCGCCCATCGGCGATAAAGGTGCCGTCACCCACAGCGTGAACCGCTCTCTTTTCCTTGCGCGCGGAGTTCACGTAGGCAGCCACGCCCTTGAGCACGAGAATGTTGTACTTGTTCATAATGTCGATGACCTTGCATTCGATGTTGGCCAGGCACTCCTTGATCAAAGGCGCCTTGACGACTTGGCCCTGTACGGGCGTGAGCTGGAATTCGGCAAATTTGTCTGTGTCGGCACCGGAGCATGTCCCTATCCCAACTACCCGGTCCAGCATGTCGACGGTGGGAATGGCAATGACGCACTCCCTGTTTTTCCGCAGCGCGGCGTAGGAGTAATTCCATTCGCCCGTCGTGATGGCAAATAGCGGGGTGAAATCCAGAACCATCGTCCATGAGATGGTCATGATATTGTTCTTTGTGCCGCTACGGGTTGTCACAAGGACCACGGGGCCCGACTCCAGCAGGGTAAAGGCCCGACCGAGCTTCATTTGGCGCATGATAATGACCTCCTGACATGTACCTGACACGCGGCTTTAAGGATAAGGGCTGCCTTTAAGTCTACTCCGGATAGCGCCTCGATTACGGCTGGAGCGATTAGGGGATCCAGGGATGGTCCGCAAGGACCGGCCGATGCTACTTGGGTTCGCGTGCACGGCGGCGCCATGCCGGGAGTCCGGGCAGGGCGAGACACATCAATGGTGCGGGCCTTCCTTAAACCACACAAAATGCGCGATTTTAGTCGACATGCGCAGAGAAGATGTCCGCGAAGACGTCGGAACACCCTCGGCAGACCTCCAGTACCCGGGGAGCGAAATCGCCAGGCAAAGCGGTGGCCGCAAATCCCCGGTCCATCCCGAATCGTGTTGCGGGATCTTGCGTGCAAAAGCTGATGGGCTTTATGTGCGCGCCGCTTTTCTCGTCGCGAAACCTAGTGGCGCGCATGATGGTGTCGAGAGGACAAGCGCTCAACAGATGCACCGTTTCGCTCGATTGGGCCGGTTCGTGCGCAACAAAACACCGGGCCGGACAAGGGGCACCCTTCGAGCGCGACGATGAAGAGGCTTGGCTGCGGCGGGCTGCGCAAGGAACCGAGCCGTCGGGCGCGATGGACCTTGGGACTTCATGGCTGACTCATGCGCCAGTCCACCCGCTGCAGCAGACACTCAAAGATCTGGAGGGGGCTACGCCCACTTCTGAGGTCGCCCAGGGGCGCCGGCGCAACGCGATGCCCGAGGCGGGCGCGGCGCGTAATAGGTCTGCCCGGAAATTCCCCGGATGTCGCTTGCCACGGCGCCAACATAGCAGACGGCGCCTTTCCGTTCGAGGAGGTCGACGGGGACGAAAACCGATCGGCCCCGACTCCGGTGCGAGGCCGGACGGGTTCGTGATCGCGACCGGGCTCCGTACATGATACCGGATGGCAAAAAAATGCCCCGGATTCAAGGGAGAACATCCGGGGCTTCAAGGGATCCCGGGTCAGGCGACCCGGGTTACCCGCTCAGGGAGGAGAAGCGGGCAAGGACTCTGTGTCCTGCT
>JAJYHH010000079.1:2489-8538 GCA_021784845.1 Pseudomonadota bacterium | reverse complement strand
GCCGTTGCCGGGCGGCCGTTCAGTTTTCTGCACGTCTCCAAGGCCGAGGTGGATCTGCCGGAGCAGACCGATCCGACCGATGAGACCGTCTTTGTGCGCGCCCGCAGGAACTGGCAGACATTGTGTGACGAGGTCTTAAGGCGCGACCCTGAGCCGTGCTATTACGTATACGAGCTCATCATGGGCACCCAGCGCCAGCGCGGTCTGGTGGCGGCGGCATCGGTGGCCGCTTACGACAGCGGGCGGATTCGCCGACATGAACACACGCGTCCGGACAAGGAGCGCGATCGGGTCCGTCACATCGAGGCGCTCAATGCCCAGACGGGGCCCGCTTTCCTGACGTTCCGGGCCGATCCGCGGATCGGCGCGCTGATGGATGCGGCAGCGACTGGAGAGCCCGAGATTGACGCGTTCCTGCAGAATGTCCGTCACCGCTTGTGGCCGGTTTGCGACGCCGGCCGCATCCAGGCGCTGACAGACGCATTCGAGGCGCTGGGGCGCGTGTACATCGCCGACGGCCACCACCGTTCGGCGGCTGCGAGCGTCATTGCACGGGAGCGGGGAGGTAACAGGCCTTGCGGGCGTTTTCTGGCCGTTTTGTTCCCCGATAACGAGATGAAGATCCTGAATTACGATAGGATCGTCTCGGACCTGCATGGGTACACGGAGGAAGCGTTTCTGGGCGCGCTGTCAGCGCGGTTCGTGGTGGAGGAGGCAGCGCAGGTGGTGGAGCCTCGCCGGCGGGGCGAGTGGGGGATGTATCTGGCTGGCAGGTGGTATCGACTGACCTATCGCGGGTCGCTGCCGGCCGATCCGGTGGCCCGTCTCGACGTGAGTCTGCTGCAAAACGAGATTCTGGGTCCCTTGCTCGGGATCGAGGATCCCCGGCGCGATCGGCGTATTGATTTCGTGGGAGGGATCCGCGGTCCGGAAGCCTTGACGGCGCGGGTCGATGCGACAGGCGGAGTGGCCTTCCATCTCTTCCCGACGGATCTTGCCGATCTGATGACGGTGGCAGACCAAGGCGAGGTCATGCCGCCCAAATCAACGTGGTTCGAGCCCAAGCTCGCCGACGGTCTTGTCTCCTATGGCCTCGATGACTAAGCCGGGCACAAATGACCGGAAGGCATGTCCTTGGTGTTGCCTTCATCCAATCCGTGGATTTTCAGTTTGTTGCCTTTGGCAAAATCCATCAGAAAGCTGAAGGCGTTGGGGTTCACCTTTTTGAGTTCCGGGTCGATCACGAGGCACTTGCCGCCATCTATGATCTGCGGCTGCAGATAGTGCGAGTAGCGGATGCGGCGATCCATGCCAAAGGTCGATAAGCTTCCACTGATACGCTCGATCCAGTCACTAGGCCGGAAGGTGCGTCCGTCCTCCGTGACGCCCTCGATTACGATCATGCCCTGTGTGTCCATCGTTCTTACCTCGCGATCTTCTTAGTCAGTCCCAAGGTGTCACTGACATGATAGTACGTTTTTACGAAAAATTTTCAGTCTTGGTCAGGTTTCCGGACAAAAGGTTCCGCCTTGCGACCTCAAGTGCTGCCGGCAAATCGCGTGCACTCAGACCTTCGACGCGTCTTTTCAGTCCCGTCACGATCGATGCCAAAAGACGCGGTCCCTGATAGACGAAGCCCGTATACACCTGCACGAGCGTGGCGCCGGCGACCAGATGATCCCAGGCGCTGTCGGCGCTATCGATACCGCCCACGCCGATGATCGGCATGGACGCCGGCAATCCTTTGTACAGCAAGGCAATCACATGCCTTGCCAGTCCCCGGAGCGGGGCGCCACTCAGGCCGCCCTGTTCATCCTTAAGGGGCGCAGGTCCCGTCAGGGGGCGCTGGATGGTTGTATTGGTGGCGATGACTGCGTCGCATTCCACGTCGATCAGTACCGGTATCAGGGCGGCGATCTCGTCGTCGCGCAGATCGGGGGCGATCTTGACCGCCAGAGGCACCCGCCGTCCAAGGGTTGGGGTGAGGCGTCTTTGTTCGTCTTTCAGCATGCCAAGGAGGGCGCGCGCCATTTCGGGTTCCTGCAGGCTGCGCAGGCCCGGGGTGTTCGGTGACGACAGGTTGACCGTCACATAATCGGCATGGGGAGCGACCGCACAAAACGCCAGACGGTAATCGTCAATCGCCTGATTTACGGGTGTCGCGCGATTTTTGCCTATATTAACACCAACCGGCATGGTGCGAGTATGGGCCGACAGGCGCCCGATGAGTGCGGTGAGGCCCTCATTGTTGAATCCCATGCGATTGATGAGCGCCTCTTGCGCTGGCAGCCGGAAGAGGCGTGGGCGCGGATTACCAGGCTGCGCGCGCGGCGTGACGGTGCCGATCTCGGCAAAGCCAAAGCCGAGCGCCTCGAGGGCCGGCAGACAGCGGCCGTTTTTGTCGAAACCTGCGGCGAGTCCGACGGGGTTGTTGATGGTGCGATCAAACAGCGCACAGGGCAGTGGTGGCAGATGCTGCGTCAGCAGGCGTCGCCCCCCACTGGTGCGCCCGAGCCAGTCGAGGGTGTCGATGGCGAGATCGTGGGACGCCTCCGGCGGTATGCGAAAGATCAGGGGACGGATCAGGCGGTACATCAAAAGTGCTCATCGGCAGTCAGGTAGCGCCACCGCCCAACCGGCAGTCCGCCGAGGCGGACGTCGCCTATGCGTACGCGTTTTAGGTTCATCACATCATGTCCGATGCCCTGCAGCATGCGGCGGATCTGCCGCTTGCGCCCCTCGGTGAGCACAAGCCGCAGATAGTCGGGCCCAAGCCGCCACACGCCGACTGGGCGCAGCGCCTGTCCGTCGAGGGTCAAGGGTCCGCGCAGGATGTTGAGCGCGGCGTCGTCAATGGGCCGGCGCACGCGCACCAGGTATTCCTTCTCCACGCCCTGTCCGCCGATCAGGTGCCGCGCGGTGCGGCCATCGTCGGTCAGGACCAGCAGCCCCTGGGAATCGATGTCAAGGCGGCCGGCTACGGCAAGATGCCGGGGCGGCCGGGGGCCTGGGCCAAGCTGGCGGTCGGGCGTCAGCAGGACATGGGCGCTTTCATAACCCGGTTCCGGCTGGCCCGAAACGTACCCGACGGGCTTGTGCAGAAGGATCGTGACCCGCTCGCGCTGGCGGCGGACGGCGGCGCCCTCCAGGGTGATGGAAGCATCCGGGCTCACCCGTTCGCCGAGTTGAGCGATGCGGCCGTCGACCCGTACCAGTCCCTTTTCGAGATAGCTGTCGGCTTCACGACGCGAGCACAATCCGCGATGGGCGAGAAGCTTGGAGATGCGCACCTGTTCTGTCATCTGCCAAGGATACCGCCGCTTGCGCGCGACGCAAGGGTGAGGTTGGCGCCACCCCGGGCGGCCGGTACAATGGCGCGCTTTGGTGGAGGAATCGAGCATGCCGAAGCTTAACCGCTACAGTGAGCGGATCACGGAACCGAAATCCCACGGTGCGTCGCAGGCGATGCTGCACGCAACCGGCCTGAGTGATGCGGATATGGCGAAGGCCCAGGTGGGCATCGCCAGCGTCTGGTTTGAGGGCAACCCCTGCAACATGCACCTCATGGATCTGGCCGGGCTGGTCAAAGAGGGCGTGGTGGGCGCCGGGCTGGTCGGCATGCGATTCAACACCATCGGTGTGTCCGACGGTATTTCCATGGGCACGAAGGGCATGAGCTACTCGCTGCAGTCGCGTGACATCATCGCCGATTCCATCGAGACGGTCATGAGCGCCCAATGGTATGACGGCCTCGTGACCCTCCCCGGCTGCGACAAGAACATGCCCGGTTGCCTGATTGCCATGGCGCGCCTCAACCGCCCGGCACTCATGGTCTATGGCGGCACCATCAAGCCCGGGCATCTGCACGGAAAGACCCTCGATATCATTTCCGCCTTCCAGGTCTATGGGGAATACCTGGTTGGACGGGTGACCGAGGAGGAGCGTGCCGACGTGGTACGGCATGCCTGCCCGGGACCCGGCGCCTGCGGCGGCATGTACACCGCCAATACCATGGCCTCGGCCATCGAGGCGATGGGGATGACGCTGCCCTACAGTTCCTCGACCCCGGCCGTGGACCCGGGAAAGCTCGACGAGTGCCGGCGTGCGGGCGCTCAGGTGCGGCTGTTGCTCGAGCGCGACATAAAGCCGCTCGACATCATGACGCGCAAGGCGTTTGAGAATGCCCTGGCCGTCATCATGGTGCTTGGCGGCTCCACCAATGCTGTGCTGCATCTCATCGCCATGGCCCGCGCAGCCGGTGTCGATCTGACGCTTGCCGATTTCCAGGCCATGAGCGATCGCGTGCCGCTGCTTGCCGATTTGAAGCCAAGTGGCCGCTATGTGATGGAGGATCTGCACACCGCAGGCGGTGTGCCGGCCGTCATGCGTGTGCTGGCCGAGCATGGGCTGCTGCACGAGGATTGTCTTACCGTCACGGGCAAGACCGTCGGCGAGAATCTGCAGGCCGCGCAAGGACTCACGCCGGGGCAGGCGGTCATCCGCCCGTTCGACGATCCGATCAAGGCAACGGCCCACATCCAGATCCTGACGGGCAATCTGGCGCCCGGCGGCTCGGTCGCCAAGATCACGGGCAAGGAGGGCCTGCATTTTCGGGGGCCGGCGCGCGTGTTTGATGCCGAAGAGGATATGCTGGCGGCGCTCGAGCAGGGCCGAATCGCGCGCGGCGATGTCGTGATCATCCGCTACGAGGGACCAAAGGGCGGGCCCGGGATGCCGGAAATGCTGACACCGACGTCGGCTCTGATGGGGGCCGGGCTCGGTGGCGACGTGGCCCTGATCACCGATGGCCGGTTTTCCGGCGGCTCGCACGGTTTTATCATCGGTCACGTGGTGCCCGAGGCCCAGGAAGGGGGGCCCATTGCGCTGGTGCGGGATGGTGATATGGTTACCATTGATGCGCAGGCGCGACGCCTCGATGCGGATGTCAGTGAGGCCGAGTGGGCGGCGCGTCGGGCGGCCTGGAAGATGCCGCCCTACAAGGTTTCGCGCGGAACACTGTTCAAATACATCAAGAACGTCAAGGACGCAGCCGTCGGCTGCGTAACGGACGAATAGGGGGTTTTGTGGCAAGGATCACAGTCAAGGCAAACGGACCGTATCTGGTCGATGGCGTCGAGATCGTCGACAACGACGGGCGGCCGTTCAAGACCGAGGCCGGCAAGCCGGTTGCGCTGTGTCGCTGCGGGCAGTCCGCGAAGAAGCCGTTTTGCGACGGTACCCACGTCAAAGTGGGTTTCAAATCCGAAGAACGCGCTTAAGGGGCCGTAGCGCCTCCCGCAGGCGGCCACCGGACGACTGCCCGCACCGGCAGGTGATCGGAACACACCTGAGTCAGCGTCGTCGTGTGCGCGTGCAGTCCAACGAGGGCGTCCTTCGGCGAGACCAGGATGCGGTCGAGGGGCAGAAAGGGAAAAAACGCCGGATAAGTGGCCGGCGTCGGCTGCAGGCCCAGCGCGGCGTGCAGGCGCGACAGCGCGCGGCCGGCCGGCCACCATTCGTTGAAATCCCCCATCAGTACGAGCAGCGTCCCGGGAGCGGGTGCAAGCGCCTCGAGCAGGCGCCGGCCCTGTTCCCGCCGTTCCCATGGCAGCAGGCCGAAGTGCGTGACGACTGCACGCACGAGATGTTCACCTAAACGCAGATCCACGTCGAGCGCGCCACGCGGCTCATGATGTCCCACGGTCAGATCGATGTGCCGGACATCGCTGACAGGCAGCGAGGTGAGCAAAAGATTCCCGTAATGACCGTGGTGGCGCGCAAGCAGCGGGCCACGCACCGCGTTCAGGCCGGTGGCGTGCGGCAGATAATCCATCTGTGCGCTGTCGAGACCCGGACCAGAATGCGTGTCGACTTCCTGCAGACCGACAACATCCGCCTCCAGCTCATGGATCACCTGCACGATGCGATCGACATCGCGCAGGCGATCCTTGCCGACACAGCCGTGAATATTGTAGGAAGCGCAAATCAGCATGACGGGGCTGGCGGGGACTGCGTGCGGAACAGGCCAGGCATCGTCGGCGCCCGGTGG
>JAJYHH010000079.1:0-1804 GCA_021784845.1 Pseudomonadota bacterium | reverse complement strand
CCGGCCAGCAGGATGGCGTGGCGCAAGAGGCGCAGTCTTGCATGGTGGCGCACATCATCGGGAAAGATATCACGGGCGTCGACGGGTCGCTCGGGATCTGCAATCCAGGCCTCCGGGATGTCGGTGTCGTCGACTACGGGATCGCGCACGGGGCGCAGGCTGCGCGTTTGACCCGCGCAGGATTCGATCAGGTGGATAAGGGAAGGATCGGCCTCCAGGCGTGCATGCACTTCGCGGCGCGAGAGATGCAGATGTTCGGCGAGCAGGTCGTCCTTGAAATCGCGGATGGCACCAGCGCCTGGCCCGTCGCATGCTTCTATTGTCAGATTGCATTCGGTATCGAGTCCCATCGAGCGATTGTTGGTGTTGGCAGAGCCAATGGACAAAAGCCTGTCGTCTACGATCAACACCTTGCTGTGTACACGGATGTAGTCATCCCCGAGATCATCGGCATGCGGATAGCAGATGCGCAGCCTGTGATGACGGTCGGCCGTCCGCAGCAGGCCCACGAGGCGGCCACGCAGCAGGCCCATGGTGTGTTCCTGCAGCCAGCCGCTCGTGCGCTCTGGCAGCACGACGATGACCTCCGGCGGATCCTCGCCGGCGAGAATGGTGCGCAACGCATCACCGAGGAAGGCGGCCGTGAAATACTGGTTTTCGATGTAGATGTAGCGCCGGGCTGCGGTCAGTGCGTCGATGTAGAGCTGGCGGATTTCGGTGATGGCGGGCTGTCCGTTGTAGGCCGGCTCGGTCCGGCTGATGGCGACCGGCACGGCGTGTGCGGCCTGTGCAAGCCCCCTGGGCCAGTGGTGACCGGTGATTCCAGGCGTGTGGATGGTCTCACCCGTGGCCCGCAGCCAGCGTTGCCTGGCGAGCGCCCCGAGTGCTGCGGCGATTTCGCCGCTCACCGCCATCTGTACGTCGTGAAAGGGCCCGTAGGGCTGGCCCGCCGGATCAGTGCGGCACGAGTCATGGCGGCGGTGCTCGCGGGTGTCGAAGCGGCGTATGGTCAGGTCGAGTCCGCCGACGAACGCCAGCGCATCATCGATGACGACGACCTTCTGGTGATGCGAGGCCGCCACCGGATGATTGCCGTCGAGGGCGAAGCGCAGGCCTTTGTGCGTGTGCCAGCGCTGCCTGGCGGGCGGCAGCAGGGGTTCGCGCTCAAGCGCGAAGATGAGCGCGAAATCCCAGCTCAACAGGTAGATGCGCAAGTGCGGCTTGCGCTCGAGAGTGGTCTGGAGAAACGCCGCGAGCCGCTTTTCGTCATCACGCCAGTCGCATCCGCCAAATCGCATGCGGCTGTCTATGTCCCAGCCGAGCGCGACCACGCTGTGTTCGGCGGTGGCGATCGCTTCAGCCACGGCGCCGAAATAGTTGACGGCGTCGATGGCAAAGCCCACCGCTTCGGCGGATGCGACCTGCCAGCAGTTTCTGCCGGGCTTTAGGATGGTCCCCATGCCGCGGAAGCGTAGGGGCGGTGCGCGGGCGACGCCATCTGTCTTGCGGGCACCTACACGGCTTGCCGATATATCGGGGGGCAGGCTGCCGGTGGCAGGAATGCGAGCAGTGTCATGCCCAGGTGCTTCAGTTGGGACGGACTCATCTTGCGGATCTGGGCGGTCTGCGTGATGTGTAAACGCGCCGCGGTTCGGGAGAGGGCGGATTCATTGAAATCGATGCCCGGGAATTGTTTGCGCGTCTTGATGTGGATCAAAATGCGCACGGCGTCGCTCTCGCAAAAGCACATGGAGTACCTCCTTTGCTTTTATCCAGCGACCCTCAGTCTGCGAGGGGAGATCAT
>JAJYHH010000030.1 GCA_021784845.1 Pseudomonadota bacterium | reverse complement strand
GCTCGAGGCCAGTGGCGAAAGCCAGGTGGCATCAGCATGAACCTGTGCGGATTCCCGGTTGGACTCGACCAGCCTTTTTTCCTGATCGCCGGTCCCTGCGTCATCGAATCGCGCACTCTGGCGCTGGAGAGTGCGCAGGCGCTAAAGGAGCTGACGACGCGGCTTGGCATTCCATTTATCTACAAATCCTCGTTCGACAAGGCCAATCGCAGCTCCCACCGGTCGTTCCGTGGACTCGGGCGGGATGAGGGCCTGGCGATTCTGGCCGAGATCAAGTCCAGGGTCGGCGTTCCGGTGTTGACCGACGTGCATGACACAGACGAGATAGAAGCCGTCGCCGCCGTGGCCGACGTGCTGCAGACGCCGGCCTTTTTGTGCCGGCAGACGGACTTCATCACCGCGGTGGTTCAGGCCGGCCGGCCCGTCAATATCAAGAAGGGCCAATTCCTCGCTCCAGGCGACATGAAAAATGTCGTGGCCAAAGCCCACGCGGCAGGCGGCGACGGCCGCGTGCTCGTATGCGAGCGGGGCGCGTCATTTGGGTATAATAATCTTGTATCCGACATGCGGGCATTGGCGATCATGCGCGAGACGGGTTGCCCTGTCGTTTTTGATGCCACCCATTCGGTGCAATTGCCCGGGGGGCAGGGTAGCTGTTCGGGCGGGCAACGTGAGTTCGTTCCGGTGCTCGCGCGGGCGGCGGTGGCTGCGGGTATTTCCGGGCTCTTCATGGAAACGCACCCGGACCCGGACAAGGCATTGAGTGACGGACCGAATGCCTGGCCGCTCGACCGCATGGAATCCCTGCTGTCGGTCCTGAAACAAATTGATCGCAGCGTGAAAAGTCACGGTTTTGATGAGGCGCGCCTGGCGTCTGGCTAAAGGAAAAAAGGAATCATGACGACAATTGCAGATGTGCGTGGCCGTGAAATCCTCGATTCGCGCGGCAATCCGACAGTCGAAGCGGAAGTGATTTTGAGTTCAGGGGCGCGGGGCATGGCGTCCGTGCCATCCGGGGCGTCGACCGGGATCCGGGAGGCCTGTGAGCTGCGCGACCAGGACCCTGCGCGCTATCAGGGCAAGGGCGTGCTGCGCGCCTGCAGCGCGGTCAATGGTACACTAAAGCAGGTTCTGGTCGGCCGCAGGGCCGATCAGGCGGACTGTGATCACCAGATGATCGCAGCGGACGGGACCGCCGACAAGTCCCACCTCGGCGCAAACGCGCTGCTCGCTGTGTCGCTTGCGCTTGCCCGGGCGCAGGCCGCCGATGCGGGGAAGCCTTTGTACCGTCATCTGGGCGCGGGACCCTATGTTCTGCCTGTGCCGCTCATGAACATCGTCAACGGCGGCGCGCACGCCGACAACAATCTCGATCTCCAGGAATTCATGATCGTGCCCTTTGGCGCGCCGCGGTTCGCAGAGGCGTTGCGCTGGGGCGCTGAGATCTTCCATACGCTGAAAGGGATTCTGCGCAAGGCGAAGCTTGCCACGTCCGTCGGCGACGAGGGCGGTTTCGCGCCCGATCTCGTCAATAACGAAGCGGCACTGAAGGTGATCATGGAGGCCATTCATGCCGCAGGTTACAAACCGGGCGAACAGGTCGGCATCGCGCTGGATGTGGCAGCCTCCGGGCTTGCTTGTGCGGGCGGCTACGAGCTCGCGGGCGAGAAGCGCACACTGGACCGTGATGCCTTGATTGCTCTGTATTCCACCTGGATGGATCGCTATCCGATCGTGAGCATCGAAGATGGCATGGGCGAGGAAGATTGGGATGGCTGGCGCGTCATGACGGAACGTCTCGGTCGGCGCGTGCAGCTGGTGGGTGACGATGTGTTCGTGACCAATGAAGCCCTTCTGGCGCGGGGCATCGAACAGCACGCCGCCAATGCCATCCTGATCAAACCCAACCAGATCGGTACGCTCACCGAGACCCTGGGTACCATCGCGCGCGCCAAGGCTGCAGGGTATGGCGTGATTCTTTCGCATCGTTCTGGCGAAACCGAAGACACGGCCATCGCCGACATCGCCGTCGCAACCGGCGCGGGACAGATCAAGACGGGCTCTCTGTCCCGCTCGGAACGTATCGCCAAATATAACCAGTTGCTGCGCATCGAGGAGCAGGAGGCCGCGGGCTGCCGGTATGCGCGTTCCGCAGGTGGCACCTACTCGCCGCGCTGAAAACCTTACGGTATACTGTGGTCATGAAAAGGTGGCTCGGCTTTGCCGTAATCGCCTGTGTCGTCCTTACCCAATACGCATTGTGGTTTGGGAGAGGCGGCGTCGTTGCGCTCATTCGCCGCGAACACCACATCCAGACGCTAAACACCCGCACCGCAAAACTACTGAAGAAGGATGAAGCGCTGGCTGCGGAAGTGAGAAGCCTGCAAGGGGGAACCGCGGCCCTCGAGGCCCAGGCCCGCTCGGGCCTGGGCATGATCCGCAAAGGCGAGACCTTTTACGAAGTCATATCCGGCAGTCCACCGCCGGTGCACACCGCCTCCTGGATCGCCCGCTATCAGGAACTGGCTGCCAGGGGATAGGGCAGTTCGGTGAACTGAAGGGGCGTACCGTCATACGAGACAAGCGCCTCGTCGTGGCTGCTGATCTGGGCGACCACGAGCAGGGCCACGTTGCCATCCGGCCCCGTTTCCGCCGATACCACGTGGCCGGCTGGCTGGCCCGGCAGATTGGTGGCCTGGAGAGGAGTGCCCGGTTCGGGTGGCGCGGGTACGGCCAGTGACGCGGCGTACATGCGCTGCTTCAGGCGACCAAGATAATGCATGCGCGCCACGATCTCCTGCCCCGGGTAACAGCCTTTCTGAAAGCTGATTCCACCCAGCAAGTCGAGATTGACCATCTGCGGCACGAACGCCTCGCTCGTCGACGGCGTGATCTCGGGGATGCCGGCGCGGATATCCAGCCAACGCCACGCTTTGGCGCCGACTTTCTCTCCGGGGGGCACTGCCGCCCACAGGTTATGAATGCGCGGGGAGGGCCCGAGAATCCAGCAGCGCTCGCCGCCAGCCGCCGGAATGCGCGCCAGCAGGAAACCATCGGTTGCAGCCACGAGGCCCAGGTCCGGCACGGGCAACGGGGCGGGCAGACTGAGCGGGTGGCCCGACACGCCGAGAATCGACCAGCCCGTTTCCTCCTCCAAAGTGACTTTCGCGCGCAACACATACATCTTCAGGCGTTTGAGCACGGACGCGATCAGCGCGCGCGGCAAGACGAGCAGATAGTCATCGCCATCGGCAAGGATGCGGAAGATCGCAAGCAGGCGCCCCTGTGCGGTGCAGTAACCGCTCAACTGACTCCCATGCCCCAACGCCTTGATGTCATTGGATAATTGGCCCTGCAGAAAGGTAGTGGCCTCGGCGCCGCGGGCGCGGATGATGGCAAGGTGGGACAAGGCGGCGGTCACGGATCCGTGGGCTGCTGCGGCCAGTTCGGTGGCCACATGGCCGTAATGGGCAATCTCTTCATTTACCAGGACACCGCCTTCGCGGATCAAGGCCTCGTTCCATTCCCCCGGCATCGGTTGCCCCCTATAATTCGGTGAGATGACTTTGGATCATAACCAAAATTTGCCACCGTCGGCAGAGGGATCAGTGAATCAGGCCGCACGCCCGCGCGATGCCGGGCTTTTGCATATGCGCCTTCCGGTCGGGGCAGTGACCTCGATTCTGCACAGGATGACCGGCGCTCTGCTCATCCCGTTGGTGGCGGCGGTGCTTGCGCTTTTGCATAAGGCGCTTGTGTCGGCGCGCAGTTATGACATGGTCAGGGCCGTTCTCGCCGGCTCCCCGGGCCACCTTCTGGGGCCGGTCTGCATGTGGATCGTCGCACACCACACATACGGCGGGATCCGCCATCTCGCGCTCGATGCGGGTCTCGTGCGGGGCCGGCGCGCGGCACGCTGGAGTGCCATGGTTGTTCTGGCGGCGGCCGTTTGCACGGGACTGCTTGCGGCAATCCTATGGCCCTAGAGCGTGCCCTGTATGGGAGCCGCCGGACGGGAACGGTGGCATGGCTGTGGCAGCGCGTGACGGCGATCGTCATCGGTCTGGGGCTGCTGGCGCTGGGGACGGCGCTTGGTCTGGCCGGCCGTCTGCGCTATGCCACATGGCATGGTGCCATGGGCTCGTTTCCGGTGCGCGCCCTGCTTTTTGTGTGGCTTCTCGCTCTTGTGGTGCATGCCTATCTGGGTGTCGAAACGATTCTTAAGGACTATGTCCATGCGCCCTTTATGCGACTGGCCGCGCAGGCGGGCGGGCTGCTGGTGCTCCTTGGACTGCTTGCGTTCGGCGCGATGGTGCTCGTGACATGGTGAAAAAGGTGGGGCGACGCCGTTTTGACTGTCTGGTTCTGGGTGCCGGCGGGGCCGGACTGCGTGCAGCATTGCAGCTTGCGCAAGACGATGCGCGGGTCGCGGTGGTCTCCAAGGTGTTTCCGACACGCTCGCACACCGTGGCGGCCCAAGGCGGCGTGAACGCCGCGTTGGGTAATGTCCTGCCCGATTCCTGGCACTGGCACATGTACGATACCGTGAAGGGAGGTGACTACCTGGGAGACCAGGACGCCATTGAATACCTGTGCCGCGCGGCAAGCCGGCTTGTGATCGAACTCGAACACTACGGCGTGCCGTTCTCTCGCCTCGACGACGGACGGATCTACCAGAGACGCTTTGGCGGCCAAAGCCAGAACTTCGGTGGCGAACAGGCGGCACGCACGTGTGCCGCGGCCGATCGCACGGGGCATGCCATTCTGCATGCACTGTATCAGCAGAACATTCGCGCAAAAACCCATTTTTTTGACGAGTATTTCGCAATAGACCTGTTGCGCGATGCCGAGGGGCACACGCTGGGCGCGCTCGTGCTTGAGATCGAGACGGGCGAATTGCTGGTCATCGAGGCGAAGGCGACCTTGATCGCCACGGGCGGCGCCGGGCGCATGTACCGGACAAGCACCAATGCGCTGATCAACACGGGCGACGGGCTCGGCATGGCCTTGCGGGCCGGTATCCCGCTGCAGGACATGGAGTTCATTCAGTTCCATCCAACGGGGCTTGCGGGCCTTGGCGTACTGATCACGGAAGGGGCCCGGGGCGAAGGCGGGTATCTCGTCAACGGTGAAGGGGAGCGGTTCATGGACCGCTATGCCCCGCACGCGCGGGATCTGGCCAGCCGCGACGTGGTGAGCCGCGCCATTCACGAAGAGGTACATGCCGGTCGCGGATGCGGGCCGCGCCAGGATTACGTGGAGCTGAAACTCGAACATCTGGGTGAGGAGCTGATCGGCAAGCGGCTGCCGGGCATTCGCGAAACCGCGCTGCGGTTTGCGCATATCGATCCGGCGGTCGCGCCGATTCCCGTGTACCCGACCGCGCATTACATCATGGGCGGCATTCCAACGAACCGCTTTGGCCAAGTCGTCGCACCCGCCCGCCATGGACCGGAAGAACCGCAACCGGGCCTGTATGCCGTCGGCGAATGCGCCTGTGTATCCGTGCATGGGGCCAACCGGCTCGGGGGCAATTCGCTGCTCGACATCATTGTGTTCGGGCGGGCGGCGGGCAACCACATCCTTGCGGAACTGCGCGAGCAGCGCTACCACCGGTCTCTGCCCGAGTACGTAATCGACCAGGCCGTGGCGCGCGTGCGGCGGTGGGATCGGGACGGGGCAGAATCTGTGGAGGCGGTGGGGCGCGACCTGCGTGCGACGATGGAACAATATTGCGGGGTGTTCCGCACCCAGGATGTGCTGGACGAGGGCGTTCGCCGGATCATGGAGATTCGTGAACGCGTCGACCATGCCGGCCTTGCTGATCACAGCCGTGTCTTCAATACGGCGCGAATCGAGGCGCTCGAACTCGAAAACCTCATCGATGTGGCGCAGGCGACGGTCTGTTCGGCTGCCGCACGCACGGAAAGCCGCGGCGCCCATTCACGTGTGGATTTTCCGGAGCGGGATGATGTGCGCTGGCTCAAACACAGCCTGTATTTCCGCGAAAACCGCGTGGTGGACTACAAGCCCGTGCGTACGAAGCCGCTTACGGTGGAAGCGTTTCCGCCCAAGCCGCGTGTGTACTAGGGGGCATCATGGAGTTTCAGATCTACCGTTACGATCCGGATACCGGCGAGACGCCGCGGATGGTTTCCTACGACATCGCCATTCCGGCCGATACGCACATGCTGCTCGATGCCTTGCTGCTTTTGAAGGCGCAGGATGAAACGCTGAGTTTCAGGCGTTCGTGCCGGGAGGGGGTCTGCGGGTCGGACGCATTCAATGTGAACGGCCGAAACCGTCTCGCCTGCATCACACCCTTGAGGCAGCTGCGCGAACCAATCGTCATACGGCCCTTGCCGGGTATGCCTGTCATTCGCGATCTGGTCGTGGATCTGGAGGGGTTTTACCGCCAATACCGGGCCGTGCGGCCGTGGCTGATCGAGGATGGTCCTGAACGGGAAATCGAGCAGTTGCAGTCGCCCGCCGACCGCGACCGCCTTGATGGCCTCTATGAATGCATTCTGTGTGCGTGCTGCACGACCAGCTGTCCCTCGTTCTGGTGGAACCCGGAGGAGTTTCTCGGGCCTGCGGCGCTTTTGCAGGCCTATCGTTTTTTGAGCGACAGCCGGGATAAGGGGACCGGCGCCCGTCTCGATGATCTGGAGGATCCGTACCGGTTGTTTCGGTGTCACACGATCATGAATTGCACGGATGTGTGCCCCAAGGGCCTGGATCCAGGCGGGGCTATCGGACACATCAAGGCGTTGCTTGCGGCGCGCGCGTCATGAAAGACGACAATCGCCTGCGGTGGCGTTGCCGCCGTGGCCTGCTGGAGCTTGATCTTGCATTGCGGGGCTTTATCGATGACAGCTATGGACGGCTGACGCAGGAAGGGCGGATTGTCTTTGAACGCTTTCTGACGGAGACGGATGCGGATCTCTGGCACTGGATTCAGGGTGCGCCGGCCCCCACCGTCTACGACGATATTCTCATGTTGTTAAGGCACGTCACGTGCGAAACCTCCAACCAGGAAACAATCAAGTCATGATCGATCCAAAGCTTTTGCGCACAGACCCGGAAGGGGTGGCGACAATCCTCGGGCGGCGGGGCATGCGGCTTGACTGGCAGACCCTGCGCGATTGCGAGATGCGCCGCAAGGCGGTGCAGCAGCGCGCGGAAACGCTGCAGGCTGAACGCAATGCGGCGGCCCGGCGGGTGGGGCAGGCAAAGGCGCGCGGGGAGGATGTGGCGTCCTTGCTTGCCGGGCAGGAGCGGTTGGCCGCGGATTTGGTGGCTGCACAACAGGAACTGGAGGCGGTCCTCGCGCAGTGGCGACAGCTCACCGAGGGACTTCCGAATCTGCCGGCCGATGACGTACCCGATGGCGCAGGAGAGGAGGGCAATGTCGAGATCCGGCGCGTGGGCGCGATCGAGTCCAGGGCGTTTCCAGTGCGCGACCATGTGGATCTTGGCGAGCGGCTGGGTATGGATTTCGCGGCCGCCGCCAAAATTGCGGGCGCCCGCTTTGTCGTGCTGAACGGGCCTTTGGCTCGCCTGCAGAGGGCGCTTACGCAGTTTATGCTCGATCTCCATACAGGCGAGCATGGCTACACCGAAATCTATGTGCCTTACATGGTCAACAACGAAAGCCTGTTCGGCACGGGCCAATTGCCAAAATTCGCCGATGACCTGTTTCATATCGCCGGAGACAGTTTCGCGTTGATTCCAACAGCCGAAGTGCCCGTCACCAACATGGTGCGCGATGCCATCATTGCGGGGGCCGATCTACCACTGCGCTGGGTGGCGCATACGCCCTGCTTCAGAAGCGAGGCGGGGTCTGCGGGACGTGACACCCGGGGAATGATTCGCCAGCATCAATTCGAGAAGGTCGAACTTGTGCAGATCGTGGATCCTGGTGATTCGGTGCGGGTGCACGAGGAGCTGACGGGGCATGCCGAGGAGGTTCTGAAGCGCCTGGGGTTGCCCTACCGTGTGATGGCCCTCTGTGCGGGCGACCTCGGTTTTGCGTCACGCAAGACGTATGATCTGGAAGTGTGGTTGCCGGGCAGCGGGCGGTATCGGGAGATCTCCTCGTGCAGCAATTTTGGCGACTTTCAGGCTCGCCGCCTCAATGCGAGGTACCGGCGGGCGGGGCAGAAGCCGGAAATCGTGCACACATTAAACGGCTCCGGACTCGCTGTGGGCCGCACCCTGGTGGCCGTGCTCGAGAATTATCAACAGGCAGACGGCAGCATTCGTGTACCGGACGTGCTGGTGCCGTATATGGGAGGACTGAAGGAACTGGCACCGGCAGCACCCCGCGCCTCCTAGGCGCGGGGTGGGGGTCGTTTACGTCCGGCGACGATGATCCACGCTGATGCAACCGGCGCCGTGCAGCGCGAGCTGCATGAGGCCACCTGTGAACGCGAGCTCTGCAAGAGCCACGATCACGGCCGCCTGTGTGTTTAACACATGATGGAAAACGACGATCGCGGCAAAGGAAAAGACGGCGAGAACCGCTGCGGCAATACGGGTCATGAAGCCAAAGATCAGGCAGAGGCTGCCGAGGAGCTCCACTGCAATGACGAGGGGCAGAAGGAGCGTTGGCACACCGAAAGCCGCCATATAG
>JAJYHH010000086.1:34845-37755 GCA_021784845.1 Pseudomonadota bacterium | reverse complement strand
CCGCGCATAGGCATCCCGGGCCAGGCGTTTAAGCACCCGGCCCGGGAAGCCCGAGGCGAGGCGGGACAGCTTGACGCCGGGCACGATACACGCGCAAGAATCTCGCCGCTAACGGTACGGCCCGCAATCCACATGGGCGCAGATCTGCGAAAACGCGCTCCCGCGTTCAGCAAAAATGCGTGACATGGGTCAGGGCCCTTACAGGGGTTTGGAGTCTGCCGCCGCCCGCCCCAGAATCTCGGTTTCGATCTGCTCCAGACTCGTGTGGCGCACGTCCTTGCCTTTCACCAGATAGATCACGTATTCGCAGATGTTGCGCGCATGGTCGCCGATGCGCTCGAGCGCGCGCATCGCCCAGATGACGTTCAGCACCCGCGAGATGGTGCGCGGATCTTCCATCATGAAGGTGATCATCTGCCGCATCAGGCCGTCATACTCCTTGTCGACGCGCCGGTCCTCGCGGGCCACCTGCACGGCCGCCTCCATGTCGAAGCGGGCAAACGCATCCAGGGCATCGTGCACCATCTGCCGGACATGGTTGCCAAGCGACTGCACTTCGACATAACCGTCCTTGGGGCGCTCCTCGACGGCAAGACGCACCGCCATCCGGCCGATCTTCTCCGCTTCGTCGCCGATGCGCTCGAGATCGGTGATGGTCTTGATGACGGCCATGACCAGGCGCAGATCACTTGCGGTGGGCTGGCGCCGGGCGATGATCTGGTTGCATTCCTCGTCGATGGTGACATCCATCTTGTTGACCTTGATGTCATTTTTTATGACTTCATCGCCCAGGACGGAGTCTCCCTTGACCAGGGCCGTCATGGCATCGACGATCTGCTGCTCGACCAGGCCACCCATATGCAGGACCCGCGTGCGGATGTCCTCGAGCTCGGCGCTGTAGCGCCGCGAAATGTGCGGGCTAATATGCAGCTCCATCTGTCCTCCTCACTCCCTCAGCCGTAACGGCCGGTGATGTAATCTTCCGTCTGCTTCATGGTCGGATTCGTGAAGATCGTATTGGTGTCACCAAACTCGACGATCCGGCCCAGATACATGAAAGCAGTATAGTCGGAAACGCGTGCCGCCTGTTGCATATTGTGCGTCACGATTACGATCGTGTAATTCTGTTTTAGTTCATAAATGAGCTCTTCGATCTTGAGCGTCGATATGGGATCGAGCGCCGAGGCCGGCTCATCGAGAAGGAGTACCTCGGGCTTTAGCGCCACCGCGCGCGCCATGCACAGGCGCTGCTGCTGCCCCCCCGACAGACTCATGCCGCTTTGGTGCAGCTTGCCGCTCACTTCATCCCACAGCGCGACCTGCCGCAGGGCTTCCTCGACCCGGTCATCGAGCTCCGCCTTGGGCATCCGCTCATAGAGCCGGATGCCAAACGCCACATTCTCGTGGATCGACATCGGAAAGGGTGTGGGCTTCTGGAATACCATGCCGATGCGCGACCGCAACCGGTAGAGGTCCTCGCCCGGCAACAGCACGTTGCGGTCATCGAGCCAGACCTCCCCTTCCGCGCGCTGATCCGGATACAGCTCATACATGCGGTTGAATGTCCGCAACAGCGTCGACTTGCCGCAACCCGACGGACCGATGAAGGCGGTCACGAGATTGGTCGCGACATCGAGGCTGATATCGTGCAGGGCGGCATCCTTGCCATAGTAGAAATGGAGGTTGCGAACCTTGATCTTGATGTCGTGCTGCGCAGAGTCCATGGGAAATTCCGACGATCTCCAGGAAAGGGGTGGCGCCACCGACCGGGCCGCCCGGCCACGGGCGCGATTATGCCACAGGCGCCCGGGTCCGCCCATCGTCGGGCGCACGCCGTCCCCGAGCGAGGCAAAACCGCGCCCCCGCAGGGCGTGTCCGCAGCCAGTCTGGCGGGCGCACACGACAGGATAATGACAGGAACAGACTAGGCATCGGCGGGCGGCGGTCCGCTGTCATCGACGGCCGCAAGCAGGCGCATCCCGCCCACAAGGCTCGCCACGTGGCGGTGGATATCCTCCGCGCGCATCGGACCAAGCGGCCAGTGCTTGTGTGCGACACCCCGCGCCGGCGCGGCGCAGGCGGCCTGCGCATCGAGACTGACGACGAGATCGATAGGCGTGTCTTGCGCATCGCCGACCGGCTCGAGCCACCCGGAACCGAGGGTTTGTGCGGCCTGACGGGCACACGCCACGTCCTCGGGGTCGCTGGCCAGAAAGAGAATGCGGGCGCGTCGCTTGTACATAAAAGACAGGTTGTCGTCACCCCAGGCGATACAGGAGGTTGATCGTACTAAAGGTCATCGTGCGCGGAAAGCCCGGGGGCGCGCTCGTGTACCGGTCGATGATCTCCGACAGCTTGAGGGCGAGGGCACCGGCAATGGGGGTGCTCAAGCCGGTATTGGACGAATACACGGTTCCCGAGGTGGCCGCCATCAGGGCGACGTGCTCGGTAAAGAGACTGTGGCGTGAAACGCGCCAGTGATAGACAAGTGCCGCCCGCACCACCGGCACATTCGAGCGATGCCCGTCCACGTATTCGTTCTCGCGCATGCCCAGACCGCCTTCGACCGTAAGACCCATCCCCGCGCGCCGGAAGAGACGATGGCCCGCGCCCACGGATTCGACGACGTAGTGCGCATAGCCGCTAAACGGGTTGTGATCAAAACGGACCGCCGCCAACAGAAAGTTGGCCCGCGCCCGCGACAGGAAGCGTTCGGCGCTGGCGTCGATGACGAGGCGGTCGGCGCTCACGCGCCCCCCGGCCGATATGTAGTTGTAGCTGACATGGCCCGCATACCGCCACAACCCGTCTTCGTAGAAGGCGTGGTCGCGGCTGTCGACGGTGCGCGTGCTGGTGAGGCCCGTCGTCGCCGAATACCCAAGGCCCACGGAGGCGCCAGAGGACTCCTTT
>JAJYHH010000086.1:0-34188 GCA_021784845.1 Pseudomonadota bacterium | reverse complement strand
GGGGGCGTATGGCGCACCGCGTTCTGGATGAGATTGGTGAAGGCGCTGCGCAGTTCTTCGCGATTGCCGACCAGATGGCCCGCTCCCGTCTCCACCTCGATGCGATGGTGCCGCTCGCCTGACAGGGCAATCGCCAGATCGCGCAGACCGTGGCTCATCGTGCCCACATCGACGATCTCATCGTGGGCACGCGCGGGCGTGGTTTCCAGCCGCGCCAGAACCAGCAGGTCGTCGATCAGGCGTTGCATGCGCTCGGCCTGCTCCTGCATGAGACCGAGATTGCCCTGGACATCAGCCATGGTCACGCGGCTGTCCTGCAGGGTCTCGAGGAAGCCGCGCAGCACGGTCAGCGGGGTGCGCAGTTCGTGCGACACGTCGGCCACGAAATGGCTGCGCATCTGCTCCAGACGGAGCAGATGGGTGATGTCACGGCCGATCACGAGCTTTTGACTTGCGCCAAACGGGATGATCTGCACCTCGATGACGTGCCCGCCGGCGAGATCCTTCAGGACCAGCGGTTCATGGTAATCGCCGCCGTCCAGATAGGCCGACAGCGCGGGATGGCGCACGAGATGCACAAGCCGCATGCCGACATCGCGGTGGACATCCAGACCAAGCAGCCGGGCGGCCTGCGCGTTGCTCCATTCGATCAGGTCGTGCTGCGACAGCACGACCATGGCATCCGGCATCGCCGCGGCGGCCGCCTGCAGGCGCGCAAAAAGACCACTGATCAGGTCCTTGTGGCGGGCCTTGGCGCGGTCGACGCGACGAATCTCGCGCACCACCTCGTCCCACAGGCCGCCCAGCTCCGGCATGGGGTGCGCCCCGGGCGCAAGCCACCGATGCAGGAGGCGCAGCTTGTTCAGCCGCCAGACGAGCAGCAACGCGAGCGCCGCGGCGGCGCCGGCCCAGGACCGCCCAAAGAGGCTGCCGACGCCAAAGCCCGCGCCACCGGCGATCACGATCCACCACAGTTCGCGCCGGACCCCGGCGCTCGCGCTAGGTGTCACCGGAAAATCGGTAGCCCACGCCACGGACCGTTTGAATGAAGCGGTCATGACCGGTGACCATCAGGGCCTTGCGCAGACGGCGGATATGCACATCCACGGTGCGCTCATCGATGTAGGCATTATTCCCCCACACGGCATCCAGCACACGCTCGCGGCTGTGGACCCGCTCCGGATGGGTCATGAAGAAATGCAGCAGGCGGAATTCGGTCGGCCCGAGACTCAGGCGCTCGTCATGGGCCAGAACCCGGTGCGTCGACGGATCGAGCACCAGACCCTCGGCGACAACGATCTCATCGGCGGTCAGCGGCGCAAGCCGGCGCAACACGGCCTTTACGCGCGCGACGAGTTCGCGCGGCGAAAACGGCTTGCTGATGAAATCGTCGGCGCCCGTGTTCAGGCCACGCACCTTGTCTTCCTCGTCGACCCGGGCCGTCAGCATGATGATCGGGATATTCTGCGTCAAGCGCTCGCGCCGCAGGCGGCGGGCATAGTCCAGGCCGCTTAAGCCCGGCAACATCCAGTCAAGGAGGATCAGGTCCGGCGGGTCGGCCGTCACGAGCGCCTGCGCCTCGGTGGCGTCCGCCGCCTCGATGCAGCTATAATCGGCTTGTTTGAGCGCGAACTGCACCAAGGCGCGGATCGCCGGCTCATCGTCGACAACAAGGATTTTTCCAGGCATTATTGTCCTCCCCTGCTGCCCATTCAACACAAACACTATGACGATTTTGTGACGGGCGCAACGAGGGCGGAGAACGGCCCATGCGTAAGAACACCGTAAGACCCACTGACCTGAAGCTCCATCAGAAGTCCCGCATCCTCGAGGTCGTGTTCGAGGACGGCAGCCATTTCCGCCTGCCCGCGGAATACCTGCGGGTCTATTCCCCGTCGGCCGAGGTGCGCGGGCACGGGCCGGGCCAGGAGGTCCTGCAGACCGGCAAGGAAAACGTCAACATCGCCGGCATAGAGCCCGTGGGGACCTACGCCGTCGTGCTGCGCTTTGACGACGGCCATGATACCGGGATTTATTCCTGGGATTTGCTTTATAATCTGGGCACGCACCAGACAGAGCTCTGGAATGAATACCTGGGCCGCCTAGAACAGGCCGGTCACAAACGAGCATGACAAGACCATGACCGACACGGCCTCCGACTCCACAGTCACCCATTTTGGCTACAAAGATGTCGATCCGGCCACCAAGACGCGGCTCGTGGAAGGGGTCTTCCACTCGGTCGCCGGCCGCTATGACCTGATGAACGACCTGATGTCCGGGGGGCTGCACCGGGCCTGGAAGCGGTTCACGATGAGCGTCGCCGCGCCACATGCGGGCGAACAGGTGCTTGATCTGGCCGGAGGCACCGGGGATCTGTCCTGGCTGCTCAGCCGCCGCGTAGGCCCGACCGGGCAGGTCGTGCTAAGCGACATCAACGGCTCCATGCTGGCGGTCGGACGGGACCGCCTGTTAAACCGTGGCGTCTGCGGCAATCTCGTCATCGCCCAGGCCAACGCCGAATGCCTGCCTTTTCCCGACAACACGTTCGACCTCGTCACCATCGGCTTTGGACTGCGCAACGTGACGTTCAAGGAGCGCGCGCTGGCGGCCATGTTCCGGGTCCTGCGCCCGGGCGGAAGACTCGTGATCCTCGAGTTCTCCAAACCCCGGTCGGCGGTCCTGCAACGCCTCTATGACCTCTACTCGTTCAAGATCGTGCCGCGCATCGGACGGCTCGTCACGGGTGATGAAGGCAGCTACCAGTATCTGGTCGAATCCATCCGCCGCCACCCCGACCAGGAAACACTGAAGGCCATGATGGCAACGGCGGGTTTCTGTCGCGTCGACTACTGGAACCTGACAGACGGTATCGTCGCCGTGCACAGGGGTTACAAGCTCTAAGATGGCGCACACCGCCGCAGCGAGTCCGGCAAGGGACGAGGCTCCCGTACGCTACGCCGGTTTCTGGCGGCGGCTGGGAGCAGACCTCGTCGACAATCTCATCCTCTTTCCGGCGCTGTCTTTGCCGCTACCCGTACTGGCCCAGCCGCATGTCCGCTTCGGTTCGCTCGCCGGTGAACTGGCGCAGACGCTCGCGGCGCATGCCGGCCAGCAGCTGCTCATGCTGCTCTTTGGCGTCGCCTACTCGGTGTTTTTCTGGATGCGCTACCTGGGCACCCCCGGCAAACTGCTGTTCCGCTGCAAGGTGGTGGATGCGCAGACACACGCCGCCCTCACGTTTTCGCAGTCGCTTCTACGCAACCTCGGCTACATCGTGTCCGCGCTGCCCTGTATGCTGGGCTTCCTGTGGATCGCCTGGGATCCCCGCAAACAGGGGTTCCATGACAAGATCGCAGGCTCGGTGGTTCTCTATACGGCGCCTGCGGCACCCATCCGACAGAGGGCCTTGTGAGTCTCATTTTGCGCACGCTCGAACAGGGCCTGAACCTGCCCTTCCAGATCCATCCCGCGGGCCGCGACGCCCTGGCGGCGGTAGAGGGCCGCACCATGCACGTGGCACTGACGGCACCCGTGCTTGCCTTCGACCTCGTCTTTGCGTCCGACCGGGTGCGCGTGCGGCCCCCCACGCCACCGTGCGACGTGCATCTCACCGGGACAGCCGGCGCGTTTCTGGCGCTTGCGCGGGCCGATCAGCATGGCATGCAGTCGGCAGCACAGGGCATCCGCATCGAGGGCGACATCGACTGCGCGCTTGCGATCCGCAAGGCGCTGGCGGCAGCGCGGCCCGACTGGGAAGAGGTACTGGCACGAGCCCTTGGCGACGTACCGGGCCATTGGCTGGCCGTGGGCCTGACACGGTTGGCCACGGGCGTCCGGCAGGCCAGCCTGCGTCTGGCCCGCAACGGCGCCGAATACCTCCAGGAAGAGAGCGGGGTGCTCGCGCGCGGAGACGACGTGGAAGGCTTTCTGCGGGCGGTCGACACGCTGCGTCATGATGCGGAACGGCTCGCCAAACGGGTCGAACGACTGGGGGAGCGCGCATGACTTCCGCCTATGGGCGCTTCGTCCGGCTGCTGACCATCACGCGCGTCTTCATTCAGCACGACCTCGATGAATTCGTCACGGCGCTGCATCTCTTTCGTTTCTACCGCATTGCGTTCCGGCTGCTGCCCTGGCGCTGGCGGCGGCGCACGCTCGCGCCCCGCGGCGAGCGGCTGCGGCTCGCCCTCGAGGCGCTGGGACCGATTTTCATCAAGTTCGGCCAGATGCTGTCGACCCGCCCCGACCTCGTGCCGGAAGACATCGTAGCGGAACTGAGCCGGCTGCAGGACCGCGTGCCGCCCTTTTCACCCGACAAGGTCGTCACGCGCCTCGAAGAGGCCTACGAGGCGCCGCTTGCCACCGTGTTCCGCACCTTCGACACGACACCGATCGCGTCGGCATCCGTCGCGCAGGTTCATTTCGCGGTTCTCCATGACGGCACCGAGGTGGCAGTCAAGATCCTGCGCCCGGACATCGATGTCGTCCTCGAGCGCGATCTCGGCCTGTTGCGCATCCTCGCCCATCTCGCCGTGCGCTACTGGTCCGATGCGCGGCGGCTGCGGCCTCTGGACGTCGTCAACGAGTACGACAAGATCGTCCACGATGAGATGGACCTGAATCATGAAGCGGCCAACGCAAGCCAGATCCGGATCAATTTCGCGGGCTCGGATCTGCTCTATGTGCCAAAGGTCTATTGGGACTATACGCGCAAGACCGTGATGGTGATGGAACGCATCAGCGGCATACCCATCTCTCAGGTCGAGGCGCTGCGCGCCCATGGCATCGACATGCGGCGGCTCGCCCACAACGGCGTGGAGATCTTTTTCACGCAGGCCTTCCGCCACGGCTTCTTCCATGCCGACATGCATCCGGGCAATATCTTCGTGTCTCCGGAGGGACAGTACCGGGCCGTCGACTTCGGCATCGTCGGAACGCTGGGGGCCGAGGACAAGTATTACCTCGCGCAGAACATCCTGGGCTTCCTGAATCGCGACTATCACGCCATCGCCGAGGCCCACGTACGCGCCGGATGGGTGCCGCGCGACACGCGCGTCGACGAGCTGGAAGGGGCCATCCGCACGGTATGCGAACCGATCTTCGCCCGGCCGATCAAGGACATTTCCTTTGGCAGGCTGCTTTTGAACCTGTTCCAGACCGCACGCCGCTTCAACATGGAAGTGCAGCCGCAGCTCGTGCTGCTGCAAAAGACGCTGTTTAACATCGAAGGGCTCGGGCGGCGCCTCTACCCCGACCTGGATCTGTGGGTGACCGCCAAGCCATTTCTCGAGCGCTGGATGCGCGAACAGCTCGGTCCGCAGGCGCTTTGGGCGATCGCCCGGCGCGAGTATCCGACGTGGGTCAAGATCCTCCCGGACATGCCCCGCTATCTGCATGCCGTGCTAAAGCAGGCGCAAGACGGCAATCTGAGCGTGGTCGGCCGGTCGGCCGAGATCGAGGCCCTGGCCCAGGACATGCGGCGGCGCCATCGGCGGATCATGATCGGGTTGCTGGGTGGCCTGCTCGCCACCACCGCCGTCGTGTTCCTCGGCCTCGAACATCCCGCGGCGGCGCTGCGCCACCTCGGCCTTATCGAGCTTGTCCTCGGCGTGCCGGGCGTGGTGCTGGTTGGCTGGTCCCTGGTGGATCTGGCGCGGCAGGACGCCTGAGATCTAACCCCAGTCGAGCCGCTTGGTGAAATTGACGATGTTGGAACGCTCTTCGTAGCCCAGGGCGGGGTAGAAGCCCCGCTTGTAGGATTCCCGCTCGCGACTGTTCAGTACGCTGATACGGAAGCACTTGCGCTTGGCCGCCTCGTGTTCGATGGCGGCCATGAGTGCCGACCCCACGCCGCGGCCCCGTGCCGCCTCGACCACGAAGACTTCGCTGATCAGCAGCTCACGGCCGGCAAAGAGCAGGTGCGTGACGATCTCGCCATGCACATACCCCACCACTGTCCGGTCGTGTTCGGCGACGAGAAGGAGGGCGCTTTCCTCCGTGATGAGCGCGGCCAGCCGCTGCCCCAGCGTGCTGCCATCGGCCTTGAAGGCCGGATTCCAGCCGAGCTCGCGGTGCAGCTGCATGACCCCCGGCAGATCGCTGCGCTGCAGCGGGCGGATGGCGACCTTCAGATGATCCGTCGCCACCGGTCAGCCCGCAAACTGGTGGAATGCGGCAATCCCCTGCAAGAGATCGAAGGCCTCGCGCAGCTGGTAGTCGCGATCGAGCAGACGCCGCGTGCCAGCCGGGACGGGTGGCACGCTCTGCGATGCCTTCGGGGGATTGGTGTTGTTCAGGTGTCCGGGCAGATTCGTCTCCCGCAAAAACGGCTTGGTGTGGTCCACCGTAAGTTGCGCCTGGTGAACAACAATGTTGGGCGTGATGCCCAGATCCTGGATGGAATGGCCATTGGGCGTGAAGTACCGCGCCGTGGTCAGGCGCAAGGCGCCGCCATTGGCCATGGGCATGATGGTCTGGACCGATCCCTTGCCGAAGGTCCGGGTGCCCATGATGAGCGCGCGATGGTTGTCCTGCAGGGCTCCTGCCACGATCTCCGCGGCCGACGCCGACCCGCCGTTGACCAGGACCACCATGGGTGCGCCGTGCAGAAGATCGGGGCCGTGCGCACGGAACACCATGTCGGCCCCCTGCGCGCGCCCGCGCGTGCTGACGACGACGCCCGAATTCAGAAAATCGTCACAGACCGAAACGGCGGCATTCAACACGCCACCCGGGTTGTCGCGCAGATCCAGGATCACCCCCTTCAGGGGTCCGTGATTTTGTGCCACCAGCGACCGCAGGGTGCGCGTGACCCCACCGCCGGTGTCGGACTGGAATTCGGAGATGCGGACGTACCCATAGCCGCGCCCGAGCAGGAGGCCGCTGACACTGTGGACCTTGATCACCTGCCGGTGCAAGACGAACCGCAAAGGATGGTCGACGCCCTTGCGGATGATGCTCAAATCCACCTCCGAGCCGGGCTGGCCGCGCAAAAGGTGGACCGCTTTACGCAGCGACAGACCCTGAATGAAGGTCTTGTCGATGCGCACGATCAGATCGCCGGGCCGCAGGCCGTGGCGGGCGGCCGGAGTACCCGCAATGGGCGTCACGACACGCAGGAAGCCATGCGACTCGGTCACTTCAAGCCCGATGCCGCCGAATTTCCCGGTGGTGTCGACACGCAGGCGGGCGTATTGGCGGGCATCGAGATACTGGGAATGCGGATCGAGATTGTCCACCATGCCGCGGATGGCGTCATCGATGAGCTTGTGGCCACTGATGGGCGTGACATAGTCGGATTTGACGATGTTATAGACCTCGGCAAATGTGCGCAGGCCCTTCAGGGGCAGCGCCGAAAGACTGTTCTCGCCACCTGCAGGGGGCGCCGACTGGGCATGGACTGCGTGTTCGACGGTAAGGCCCGCCCCCAGAAGCACACCCGTCAGCAGGATGCCGGTGTAACGCAGGATGATTCGCTTGTTGCCCATCTGTCCTCACATCGCCCGTTAGCGGGCAAGCCATGCCAGCGGATTGACCGGCCGGCCGTCATGGCTGATATCGAAATAGAGGCCGGCACGACCGAAGCCGCCGCTGCTGCCGACCGTCCCGATCGGCTGACCCCCTTGCACATAGCTGCCCACGCGTTCGAGCAGCGTCTGGCAATGGCCATACAAGGTCATGTAGCCATCGCCGTTTTGCAGTATCAACAACAAACCGTAACCGCGCAACCAGTTCGCATACACAACCCGCCCCGGGAATACGGCATACACCGTTTGTCCGGGACGGCCGGGCATGAACACGCCCGCCCAGCGCTGCAGCCCCTGCGGCCCCTGCTCCAGGCGGATCGCCCCATAAGTGGTTTCCAGAGGCAGCGGCAGACGGCCCCGGTACGCGACGAAGGATCCATGGAGGCTCGGGACCGGCGGCCCGACATGAGGCAGGCGCCGCAGCCCGGCGAGCAGCCGCTCCAGGCGACGCGAGCGCGCCTGCATGGCGACAAGCCGCGCATGTCCGCTGCGCACCCGGCTGTTCAAGCGCGCGAGCACGGCGCGGCGGCGGCCGAGCGCCTGCAAAAGACGCGCCTTTTGCCGCAGCAGGTGGGCCGCCGACTGCGCAAGCTGCTGCCGCGCGGCGGCGGTGGCCCGGGCCGTCTGCTGCACCTTGGCAAGCAGCGCCTCCACCGCCCGCACGACGCCCATGCGCGCCTGCACCAGATAACGGTAATAGACGAGCATGCGGTCGATCGTGGCCGGTCGTTCCTGACTGAGAAAGATCTGCAGGCCGCCGGCGCGGCCGGTCATGTAGGCCGCCACGATCTGCCGGCGCAAGGCGACGCGCTGATGCCGCAGTCTGGTCTGCAGCCGCGCCTGCCGGGCCCGCAGGCGCGCAAGCCGCGCCCGGTCACGCTGTTGGCGCGCCTCAAGACTGACAAGCCGGGCACCCGCGCGCGCCACCTGATCTTCGGCCAGACGCAGCGCGTTCAGAGTGCGATCCCGATGACGCAGTGTCTGGTCGAGGCGCCCCTGCAAGGCCGCCTCCTCATGCCGCAAAAGCGCAAGTTGAGCCCGCATCGAGGCATGGGCAACCGGCATGTGGAGCGCGGCCAGCAAAGCGCCGCCAAGAAACGCGTACAGCCCCGTCCTGGCGGCACCGCGCACCGGTTTACTCCTTCAGCTCGATGAGCGGCCGGCCCGTCATTTCGGGGGGGATGGGCAGTCCGGCCACGCGCAAAAGCGTCGGAGCGACGTCCTCAAGCGAGCCCGTGGGCGCCATCAGGGCCCGGCGGCCGATGTACACAAGCGGCACCGGATTGGTCGTATGCGCCGTGTGGGACTGACCGCTTTCCTCATCCTGCATCTGTTCGGCGTTGCCGTGGTCGGCCGTGATCAAGAGCTCACCGCCGTGTGCGCGCACCGTATCCGTCAGTATCGCCAGACAGCGGTCGAGAACCTCGATGGCCTTCACGGTGGCCGCGAAGTCGCCGGTGTGGCCGACCATGTCGGGGTTGGCGAAATTGCAGATGATCACGTCGTGGCGACCCGCGCGAACGGCCTCCATCACCGCCTCGGTCACCCGCAGCGCGCTCATCTCCGGCTTGTGGTTGTAGGTCGCGACATCGGTCGGGGAGGGGATCAGAATGCGGTCCTCGCCTTCGAACGGGGTTTCTTCACCGCCGTTGAAAAAGAACGTGACATGCGCATACTTTTCCGTCTCGGCAACCCGCAGCTGCCGCTGCCCGAGGCTCGCCAGATGCGCACCCAGGACATTGCGCAGGCGTGCCGACGGGAAGGCGACCGGCACGTTGAAGTCGGCCTGGTATTCGGTCAGGCTGACGAAACGGGCCAGATGCGGATGGGCTGCGCGCGCAAACCCGTCGAAATCCGCCTCGATGAACGGACGCGTGATCTGCCGCGCGCGGTCCGAACGGAAATTCATGAAGACGACCACATCGCCGTCGCCGACCGGCCGCCTGGCCTGGCCGGGCGGGAGAATCACGGTGGGACGCACGAACTCATCGGTTTCGCCCCGCGCATAGGCGGCCTCGAGGGCCGCGGCCGCCGTCGGCGCCTCGAAGTCCGCCCTGGCCGTCGTCATCAGATCATAGGCGGCCTGGACCCGCGGCCAGCGATGGTCGCGGTCCATGGCATAGTAGCGCCCGACGACGGATGCGAAACGGCCATGTCCCAGGGCCTCGAACTTCGCCTCCATCGACGCAATCGACGAACCGGCACTCTGCGGGAGGGTGTCGCGTCCATCCAGGAAGGCATGCAGACAGACGTCGGTCAGCCCGCGACTGACGGCCAGCTCAACCAGGGCGTGGATATGATCTTCGTGGCTGTGCACGCCGCCCTGGGACAGCAACCCCATGATATGAAGCGTCTTATGGCTTTCGCGGGCCAGATCGACCGCGTCGGTCAGGGTCTTGTTGGTGAAAAAGGCACCGGAAGCGATGGCGCGGTTGATGCGGGTGTACTCCTGATAGACGACCCGCCCGGCCCCCAGGTTCAGGTGGCCGACCTCCGAATTGCCCATCTGCCGCGAGGGCAGGCCGACCGCCGCCTCGGAGGCCTGGATGAGGCCGTGCGGCGACCCCTGCCAGGTGTGATCCCACCACGGGGTGCGGGCGGCCGCAATGGCATTGTGCTCGGGCTGTTCTCGATATCCCCAGCCATCCAGAATGACGAGTACCAAGGGTTTTGGGGTCAAAGACATCGCGTGACTCTGTGTCCGTCCAGTTCTTTAGTTTTTTAAAATTGACTTATTGTATAATGTTTTCCATGGCCGGGCAGCCGGCGCATCGGCGCAGGCCACCGTCTGCCGCCACCCTGACAGGAGTCACCATGGTGCCCAACGAGACGATCCGTCCGCTTGACGAGATTCTCATAACAAACGAAAACGACATCGATCTGGCATCACGCTCGCTCAAGGCCATCGCGCATCCGCTGAGACTGAAGATCCTCTGCATTCTCGGGGCGGCGACCGAGGTGAGTGTACAGGATATCGTCGCGCAAGTGGGGACTTCGCAGAGCAACATATCCCAGCATCTGTCCATCCTGCGTGACAAGGGTATCCTTGCGTCGCGCAAACACGCAAACAAGGTCTTCTACCGCATAGCCGATCCGCGGATTCTGCAGCTGATCGGGGCCATGCGCATGGCCTTTTGCACCCTTCCTGAAAAGTGAGACCATCCTGTGGAAAGCTTTGTCATTGCACACTGGTACCTCTTCCTGGCCCTCGTGGTCGTTGTCGCGGCGCTGATCGCGCAACCTCTCCTGAACGCAGCGTCCGGCCTGACGGCGATTTCGCCGAACGAAGCCGTCCAGATCCTCAATCACCAGGCCGGCATCATCATCGATGTGCGCGAACCAACCGAGTTCAAGAGCGGCCACATTGCGCGCGCCATAAACATCCCGCTAAGCCAGGTCGACACACGCAGCCCTGAACTGAAGAAATACAGGGATCGGCCGGTGATCCTCTGCTGCGTCAGCGGGGCGCGCTCGGCGCGCGCGGCCAGCATTCTACGCCGGCAAGGATTCACCAACCCCCGCAATCTGGCGGGGGGGCTGAACGCCTGGCGGTCCCAAAACCTACCTCTGGAGTCCTGATGCACCATGGCACGAGTCCTCATGTACACTACGCGCGTTTGCCCCTATTGCCAGATGGCCCAAAAGCTCCTTGAAAAGAAAGGCGTGACCATCGACAAGATCGCCGTCGACGATATGCCCGAGCGGCGTCAGGAAATGACACAGCGCGCCGGCGGCGCGACCACCGTCCCGCAGATCTTCATCGGCGAACACCACGTCGGCGGCTATCGGGAGTTGGCGCAACTCGAGACCCGGGGCGAACTCGACGCTCTGCTGGCACAATAAAGAGTACACACATTCAGATCTCCGAGGAGCAAAGGCGTGACCGAATCCAGTACGGAACAGGAAGTCGTTTTCAGTCTCGAAAAAATCTACGTGAAGGATATTTCCTACGAAGCGCCGCACGTGCCCCAGGTGTTTCTGGAAAAGGCCGCCATGGAAGTCGATCTCCAGCTCGGCATCGAACACAAGCCCATCGAAGCGGCGGAAGGCCTGCATGAGGTGGTTCTTGCGGTCACTGTCACCGCCCGTGTCGACAAGCGCACTGCCTTTCTCACCGAAACCAAACAGGCCGGCATTTTCCGCGTCGTGGGCGTGCCGGAAGAGGAGATGGACAAGGTGCTCGAAATCGCCTGTCCCAACATCCTCCTGCCGTTTGCGCGCGAAGTCATAAACGACCTCGTCTCCAAGGGCGGTTTCCCGCAGCTGCTCATCAATCCCGTGAATTTCGAGGCGCTCTATCAGCAGAAAATGAGTGGCGAACAGCCCAATGGGCAGCAGGCCCACTGACGGGCGGTGCGACGTCGCCGTCCTGGGCGCCGGCGCGTGGGGCACGACCCTTGCGATCGTGCTCGCCCGGCAGGGCCACCAGGTGCGGCTGTGGGGCGCCGATGAGGCGCGTCTGGCGCGGCTTGCCCATGAGCGCTGCAATGCCACCTATCTGCCCGGCGTGACGTTCCCCGACGGGCTTGCCATGGAGCCGGATCTGGCGGCCCTCGGCGGCTGCCCGCGCGTCCTCGTGGCCGTGCCAAGCGGCGGCTTCCGGGCGGTGGTCCAGGCCATCGCACCGACTTTGCGCAGGGACGCGACTTTCGCCTGGGCCACCAAGGGTCTTGAGGCGGGCAGCGGCCGGCGGATGAGCGAAATCGCCGCCGAACTGCTGCCCGATCGCCCGGGGGCACTCATCACCGGACCGAGTTTCGCGCGCGAAGTGGCAGCCGGCCTGCCGACGGCACTCACGGTGGTGTCGGCGCAGGCGGCCGTGGCGGAGGAGGTCGCGCAGTGGCTGCGGCACGCGCGCCTGCGCGTCTACACGGGCAGCGACATGGTCGGCGCCGAATTGTGCGGCGCCATCAAGAATGTGCTGGCGATCGCCGTTGGCATCAGTGACGGGCTCGGATTGGGCGCCAACGCCCGCGCCGCCCTCATCACCCGCGGACTGGCCGAACTGATGCGCCTGACCCGGGCGCTTGGCGGACACACCGAGACGGTCATGGGGCTTGCCGGCGTGGGCGATCTCGTGCTGACCTGCACCGACAATCTGTCGCGCAACCGGCGCGTGGGTCTGGCGCTCGGGCAGGGCCGCCGCCTGGGCGACATCACAGGCGAGCTCGGGCAGGCGGTCGAAGGCGTGGCCAGTGCCCGCGAAGTGTGCCTGCGGGCGCGCGAGCAGGGCGTGGATATGCCGATTGTCGAACAGGTACACGCGGTGCTGTTTGAAGGCCAGCCGCCGCTCAAGGCCGTCGACGCGCTGCTTGGCCGCCAGCCGGGGCCGGAAGGCCCGCTGGCCGACGGGATGGACTGAAAAAAACACCCTGCACTTGTGGCGGCACCGGCGGCGGGCCCGCCCCGGGACGGGCGCGAAGATCTGGCAAAACCGGGGCGAACCTGGCGTCGCGACCGTTTATTCCGCGGTGCCGGAGGATTCGGCCGGTGGCGCCAGCTCCGGCGCCGCTACGGCGTAGCCGCACTCCTTGCGCGGACAGACCTTTTCGGTGCCCCGGCGCTTGGTGGTCTTCACGGTCAGCACTGGATAACCGCACTGCGGACAGGCTTCCGCAAGGGGCGGATTCCAGACCGCGCACTTGCATTCGGGATAGCGTGAGCACGAGTAGAAAATCTTCCCGTAACGGGAGCGGCGCTTCAGAAGCGTGCCCTCCTTGCACTCGGGACAGGCGACGCCGGTCTCGGCGGGTTTTTCCAGCGGCTCCATGTGACGGCAGGCGGGATAGTTGCTGCAGCCGATGAAGCGCCCGTAGCGTCCGCGCTTGATGACGAGCGGGCTTTGGCATTCCGGGCACACGCGATCGGGCACGGTCTCCGGCTCCACAGTCCCCTCGTCGGACAGGTTGCGCGTGTAGTCGCACTCGGGATAGCCGGTACAGCCGATGAAATACCCGTTGCGCCCAAGCCGCTTGGACAGCGGCTTGCCGCACTTTGGGCAGGTCTCGCTCAGGATCTCCGTGCCGGGGCGCTCGGCATCCTCTTTGTCCGTGACCTGCTGCTGAAATTCCGCCCAGAAATCGCGCAGCAGGGGAATCCATTCCCTCTCGCCCCGTGACACCGCATCGAGATCGTCTTCGAGCCGCGCGGTGAAGTCGTAGTCAACATAGCGCTCGAAATGGGTCGACAGGAACTTGTTCACCACGCGCCCGACGTCGGTCGGCTTGAAGCGGCGCTTCTCGAGAAGGACGTACTCGCGCTGCTGCAAGGTGGAGATGATGGTGGCGTAGGTGGACGGGCGGCCGATGCCATGCGCCTCGAGCGTCTTGACGAGCGTCGCTTCCGAGTAGCGTGGCGGAGGCTCGGTGAAGTGCTGCTCGGGCCGCACTTCAGTCAACCGGACGTGGTCGCCTTCGCGCATTTCGGGCAGGAGACGGTCGGATGTGTCGTCGTCGCCCCGCTGGTCGTCGGCGCCCTCCTGGTAGACCGACATGAAGCCCGGGGCGAGCAGCACCGAGCCGGTCGCGCGGGAGATGTCCCCGGGCGCTGCCTCCAGATCGACGGCCACCGTGTCCAGCAACGCCGCCACCATCTGGGAGGCGACGGTGCGCTGCCAGATGAGTTCGTACAGGCGCGCCTGATCGTGGGTCAGGATCTTCTTCATGTCCTCCGGCAGCCGCAGCACCGAGGTCGGGCGGATGGCCTCGTGGGCCTCCTGCGCGTTCTTCGACCGGGTCTTGTAGACATGCGGGCTGTCCGGCAGGCTCGCGGCGCCAAAACGCTCGCTGATCAGCGCGCGGATTTCCGCGACCGCCTCCTGCGCCAGATTGACCGAATCGGTGCGCATGTAGCTGATAAGACCCACGGTCTCGCCGTTGATCTCGACGCCCTCGTAGAGCTGCTGCGCCGTGCGCATCGTGCGCTGCGCGGTAAAATACAGCTTGCGCGCGGCCTCCTGCTGCAGTGTCGATGTCGTGAAGGGGGGCGCCGGGTTGCGCCGCCGCTGCTTGCGATCGACCGACAGTACCCGGTAGCGTCCGTCTGCCGCACCAACCAGACGCTTCTGGACCGCCGCCGCCTGCGTGGCGTCAGCAATGGCGAACTGGTCGAGCTTCTTCCCGCCCAGATGGGTCAGTTTGGCCACAAAGGACTGGTTACGCGCCTCAAGGGCCGATTCGATGGTCCAGTACTCCTGGCTGACGAAACGCTCGATCTCTTCCTCGCGCTCGACGATCAGGCGCAGCGCGGGGCTTTGCACGCGCCCGGCCGACAGTCCCCGGCGCACCTTCTTCCACAAAAGGGGCGAGAGATTGAATCCGACCAGATAATCGAGGGCCCGGCGCGCCTGCTGGGCATTGACCAGATTGGCCGACAGTTCCCGCGGCTCACGCACGGCTTTCTGGATGGCGCGCTTGGTGATCTCGTGAAACACGACGCGGTGGACGACCTTGTTCTCGAGCAGCCCCTGGTCTTTCAAAAGCTCATACAGGTGCCAGGAGATTGCCTCCCCCTCGCGGTCCGGATCGGTTGCGAGATAGAGGGTATCGGCCTTTTTCATGGCCTTGGCGATCGTCTCGACGTGCTTTTTGTTCTTCTCGATGATCTCGTACTTCATGGCGAAATCGTGGTTCGTGTCCACCGCACCCTTCTTCGGCACGAGGTCGCGCACGTGCCCGTAGGATGCCACCGCCGTGAAGTCGCGTCCCAGATATTTGGCCATTGTCTTGGCCTTCGCCGGAGACTCGACGATGATCAGATTCTTAGCCATGGATTCGCGTAAACACCGTTAGGAAGCTGGCACGAGGGATTTCTTCCCCGTGCGGACGCGGGATTGGAGGGAAAAGCGGGAGACTAGTTCAATGCGCCCTGGGCCTCGTTGAAAACGAGATCTTCCATCCAGGCGTACGCCTGTTCCTGTCCGGGCTGATTGAACAACACCATGAGAATCACCCATTTGAGCTGTTCGAGATCGATTTCGTCGGTCTCAAGCGCCATCACCCGGTCGATAACCAGCTCGCGGGCGGCCGAATCGATCACGCCACCCTGTTCCAGAAACAGCAGGAAACCGCGGGACTCCACATCCATTTTCGCGCATTCCTGCTCCGAATAGATGCGCAGCGATTTCAGCGAGGCCGCCGCGGTGACCGGCGCATCCTCGCGGCGCAGCGCGGCCAGGCCCTCGAGCCAGGCAAAGGCCTTGGCGATTTCTCCTTTGGGGAAGCCGGCCTGCGACAGTTCCGCAACCAGCGACTCCTGGTCCGGATCGAACTCCGGGCCTTCGTCCATGTAGTTTTCAAACAGGTACATCAATACATCAAGGACGTTTTCTTTCATGTCCGGGTCTTGCACTCTCCGATGGGCTCCCCATGCGCGCGGTCTTCTGACGCGCCTTTGAGGGCAAGCATGGAGCAAACGGGCGGCAAGGTCAAATCAGGGCCCGGCAACCGGATCGCCGACATGGACCTCCTGATGGGCCTGCATGACAATGCCATAGCTCACCCGCGGCAGGGTCTTGAAGACCATGACCAGACCGATCGGGCGCGGCGGTGCCTTATAAGTGCGGCCCGTCACCGGATCACGGAGCCGGCGCGACGGCGCGTAGATGCGCAGCACGTACCCGCGGCGCATGCCCCCGGCGCGGCCGATGTCGAGCGCGAGCATGGCATACGTGCCGATGTTCACGCGGCTGTGTCCGCTGGCGACGACATGGCCATGCAGGGGGTGACGCGGCGCGCGCGGATAATAGTAGGGAATAGGCGCTTGCCGGCGCCAGGGAACCAGGCGATCTCCGCCGTGCACCTCGCGCGCCGCGGAGACGACCTGCAACAGCGCGGGCTTTCCCGGACGGATGAGCCGCGCGTGGCCCACGTAGAGGGTTTCGTAACCGAGGCGGCGGCCATGCCGGCCCACCAGGGCGGGGCCCTTCTCGTAGATGTCATACTGGGCCGCCGGATGCCGGCCGAGGTGGCCCGCGTAGAACTTGCTGAACGGGCCGAAGAACGTGTAGCGGTGCACGGCCGTTTCCACATAAGGCAGCCGCCGCAGGGCGCCGGCGGACAGGGCCAGCGGGCGGCGCAGGAAAGGAGCAATGGCACTCGGATCGATGGTCGGCACCGGTGCGGCGAGCGCCTGGCCGCGCACGCGCGGATACAGGATCTCGGTCTGCGGACCACCCGCCCCGTGAGTCCGGGAACCCGTGGAGGTCCCGGAACCCGCAGGCGTCTGGCCGGACACGGCAGCAGTCCGCGGTCCGGTGTCGATGAGCACCGGATGCCCGTGACGGAAGCGCAGCACGATCACATCTCCGGGGTAAATGAGATCCGGATTGTGGATCTGGCGGTTGCGATTCCAGATGCCCGGCCACCGCCACGGGTCGCGGAAGAAATGGACGGCGATGCCCCAGAGCGTGTCGCCTTTGACGACGACATAGCGGTGAGGGGCGTGGGCGATCACCAGCCGGTCGGCCAGAGCCGGCGCGGCCAGCATACCAAACAGCAATAATCCCAGACGAGCTTGGCGCATGCATGGAGTGTAGAAGCAGACGGCGCGCTCGTCCACCTCGCGCAGACGAGCCGGCCCGAACCGGCTCCGGACAGAAGGCCGGCACCGGCGCCGGACCTGATGCAGACAGCCCGTTTGGAGGTATAATTTGTCAATGACTGTCCGCGCGATTCTTCACTACCCCGATCCGCGGCTGCGCAAAACGGCGCAGCCGGTAACGACCGTCGATGACACCATCCGGCGGCTCGTCGACGATATGGCAGACACCATGTACCAGGCGCCCGGCATCGGACTGGCGGCGATCCAGATCGATGTCGCGCAGCGCATCGTGGTCATCGACTGCTCCGCCGGGCGCAACGATCTGCGCGTGTTCATCAATCCCGTCATCACCCGCCGCGAGGGGGTGTATGGCATCGAGGAGGGCTGTCTGTCGGTTCCCGGGATCTTCGAGGAAGTAGAACGCGCGCAGACCGTCGAGGTCACGGCGCTCGATCGCGAGGGCCGACCGTTTACACTGACGGCGCAGGATCTGCTCGCAGTCTGCATCCAGCATGAGATCGATCACCTGGATGGCAAGGTGTTCGTCGACTACCTGTCGCGCCTGAAACAGCAGCGGATCCGCAAGAAACTCGAAAAACAACAGCGGCTGGCGATGTGACGCCGCTGCGTATCGCCTTTGCGGGGACGCCCGAATTCGCGCGGCCCGCGCTTTTGTGTCTTCTGGCCGAAGGCCATCAGGTAGTCGCCTGTTTCACGCAGCCCGACCGGCCGGCGGGGCGCGGGCGGCAGATGACGCCCAGTGTCATCCGGGCCACCGCCGAACAGGCCGGCATCGCGGTCTTCACCCCCGCCCGCGGGGCCGACCTGGAAGCGGCGCTCCTGGCTCTCGGACCTGTGGATGTCCTGGTGGTGGCCGCCTACGGCCTGCTGCTCCCGCCGGGGGTGCTGGCCGCACCGCGCCACGGCTGCCTCAACATCCACGCCTCACTGCTGCCGCGCTGGCGGGGCGCGGCGCCCGTGGCACGCGCCATCGAGGCCGGCGATCCGGTGACCGGCGTCACCATCATGCATATGGACGAAGGACTCGACACCGGCGGTACGATCGCAACCGCGCGCGTGCCCATCCGGCCCGACGACACCACCGTGACGCTCACGGCGGAACTGGCGCGGATCGGCGCGGATCTGCTGTGCGACACACTGCTTGCGTGGACACAAGGCCGTCTGCGCGCAGACCCGCAGCCGCGCAGCGGGGCCTCGTACGCCCGCAAACTCACCAGGAGCGAAGCGCCTCTCGACTGGCATCAGCCGGCGGCGGTGCTGGAGCGCAGGATCCGCGCCTTCACACCCTGGCCTGGCACGACCGCGCAGCTGCGCGGCGAACCCGTGAAAGTCCTCGCAGGCCAGGTGTGGGACTCCACGGGCCGGCCGGGCGAGATCCTCGCCCTGGCCGACGGCGTCATCGTCGGCTGCGGCGAAGGCGCGCTGGCCCTCACACGCCTGCAACAGCCCGGCAAACCCGCGCAACCGGCCGCTCTTGTCGCCCGCCGGCTGGGCTGGCAACCCGGTGATGTGTTCACGGCCGCCTCATGCGCCAGGCCCTGATCCTGCGGGCGCGGGCGGCGCGCGTGGTGGCGCGCGTCCTTGAGGGCGGCGCACTCGACGAGGCGTTACACCTTGATCGCGAACGCCACGGGCGCCACGGCCTGGTCGACGAGCTCGCCATCGGCGCGGTGCGCCAGGCGCTGGGCCTCGGTCAGATCATCGACCCCTTGCTGGCACGGCCACTGAAAGCCCGCGATACCGACGTGCGCGCGCTCATGCTGATCGGTCTGTATCAGGCGCGCGATCTCGACACCCCGGCCGAAGTGGCGGTCTCGTCGGCGGTTGCGGCCACCGAAGCCCTGCGCAAGGACTGGGCCAAAGGCCTCGTCAATGCGGTGCTGCGCGGTGCGGTGGCCGATCAACGAATCGTCACCGGCACGCCTTTGAATCATCCGCACTGGCTGGTCGAGCGGCTGCGCGCGGCCTGGCCGGCGCAGTGGCCGGCGATCCTCGGTGCCAACGACACCCAGGCGCCGCTTTCCCTGCGCGTGGCCGAGCCCCACGACCGCGCACCAATCCTGGAGGCGCTGACCGCGCAAGGCCTGGCCGCGCACGCGCACGCGCATGTGGCCACCGCCCTCGTGGTCACCGGCGCCGGCGTAAAAGTCGGGGAGCTGCCGGGTTTTGCGGCCGGATTGGTGACCGTGCAGGATGCCGGGGCGCAACTGGCCGCGCCGCTTCTCGATCCCCAACCGGGGGACACCGTGCTCGACGCGTGCGCAGCCCCCGGCGGCAAAACTTTGCATCTGGCCAGTTTCTGTCCGCAGGCCCGCATCACGGCCGTCGATCGGGATGCCCGCCGTCTGGCGCGGCTTGCCGAAAACATCGCCCGCATGGGATCGGCTTCTCCGATCACCGTGCGTGAACTCGATCTCACCTCCACCGCACCGGAAGGGCGCTTCGCGCGGATCCTGCTCGATGCCCCCTGCTCGGGCAGCGGCGTCATCCGCCGTCATCCAGACATCAAGCTGCTGCGCCGGGCCGCAGACATGCCGGCGCTCGTCGACCGCCAGCGGATCCTGCTCGACCGACTGTGGACCAGTCTGGCGCCGGGCGGCACGCTGCTCTATGTCACCTGCTCGATTCTTCCCGAAGAGAATGAAGACCAGATCGCCGCCTTCCTCGCGCGCACGCCGCATGCGCGGGAGCACCCGATCGCGCTACCCTGGGCGCTTGCGCGCGCCCACGGCGTGCAGCTCCTGCCGGGCGCGGAGGAGACCGACGGATTCTATTACGCGCGGCTTTCGAAGAGCCCCGCCTGAAGGAGGCCTCCATGGATACCGAAGCGCTCGAGCGCCTGCTGGCCCGCGGCCAGGACACCCTGCTGGTGCGACTGGGGCTGGGCAGCGCATACCTTGAGCGGCACGACTGGCACCAGGCGACGATCCATCTGCGCGCCGCCGTGGGGCTCGATCCCCGCAATGCGCCAGCCTGGAAACTGCTCGGCCGGGCGCTCACGGAGACCGGCGACGCGCAGGGCGCGCGCGAGGCCTACACCCGCGGCATCCACGCAGCCGAACAGGCCGGCCACATCCAGGCGGCCCGCGAGATGCGCGTGTTCCTGAAACGCCTGGACCGCAAACCCGCCTGAGCGCGGGCGGCGGGTCATCAATAGACCGGTTCGCTGCCCGGCGGGCGGGTCTTGAAGCGTTTGTGCACCCAGAAATACTGTTCCGGATGGATGCGCACGCCGGCCTCGATGGCGGCGTTGGTCGCCGTCGCATCGGCCAGCCTGTCGCCGCTTGGAAAGCCGGGCAAGGCCGGACCGAAGGCGATCTGATAGCCGCGCCCCCAGGGGCGCTGCCACACATAGCAGGGCACGACACGCGCACCGACCGTGCGCGCCAGCCGCCCGGCGGCCTCCAGCGTGCTGGTGGGCACGCCGAAAAAGGGAGCAAACACGCTGCCGCGCTCGCCAAAGTCCTGGTCGGGCAGATAGTACAGAACGCGCCCTTCGCGCAGGGCGCGCAAAATCGGCTTGATTCCCTCTTCCTGGGCAATCATGGTGGCACCGAAACGGCCGATGGCGGCGCGAAACGCCTCTTCCACGACGGGGTTTGGCATCCGCCGGTAAACGTTGGCCATGGGCCGCTCGAGCGACAGCGCGACACCGATCTTCAGCGGCACGAAATGGGGCGTGAGCAGAATCACCCGGCCGGCCGCCGCGGCTTCGTCAAAATGGTGGCGGTCGACGAACTGCACGAGCCGGCGCAACCGGCGCGGACTCGCCCACCACGCCACGGGCAGATCGAAGATCCCCTGCCCGAGCGCGCGGAAATGGGCCTTGGCCAGGCGTGTGCGGGCCTTTTGCGACCACTGCGGAAAACACAGCCGCAAGTTCACCTGCACGACGTGGCGGCGGGTACGCATCAGATAGTAAGCGGCCACACCCATCAGCCGGCCGATGAGCGCAAGCAGCGGCAACGGCAGCTGGCTTGCCGCACGCAAGGCGGCAAGCCCCGTCCGCGTGGCGGCCTGCCGGGTGCGGCCTGCCCGCCTACTCATAGACGGAACGGCCCTGCGGCCGGTAGCGCTTGAAACGCCTGTAACTCCACAGATACTGCTCGGGTGTGGCGCGGATGGCGGCCTCGATGGTGGCGTTCATGAGGCGTGCATCCGCTTGCTCGTCACCGGTCGGGAACGGCGCAAGCGGCGCGTGCAAGACAAGTTCGAAATCCGGCCCGTCGGCGCGCTTGCGCGCGAAGGCGGGCAGAACGACCGCGTCCGTCAGGCGCGCCAGGCGCGACAGCGCCGTCAGGGTCGGAGTGGGAACGCCAAAAAACGGCACCACGGTCGCGTCCGCGCCGCCTGGATCCAGATCCGGAAGATAATAGAAGGCGCGCCCGGCGCGAATGGCACGCACGATCTGCCGAAGCGGCGCGTCGGCCGGCCAGAGCGTCGAGCCAAAGCGCTCGCGGCGGCGCAGCAAGGGCTCGAACAGGGCGCGCCTGGGCCGCCGGAACATGCTCATGAAATGACCCTCGAGGGCGATGCGCATGCCCCCGACGTCAAGCGCGAGGAAATGCGGAACCAGGAAAATGACCGGCCGGCCTGCGGCCTGGGCGGCGCGCAGATGCTCACCGCCGCGCAGACGCACAAACGTCCGGATCTCGTCGGCGGTCGCCCACCAGACGCGGGCGACGGCAAACACCACCTGACCCATCAGGCGGAAGTTCCGGCGCACGAGCCGGCGCCGCGCCCGTTTATCATACTCCGGAAAACACAGGCCGACGTTGGTGAGCGCAACGCGCCGGGCGGGAGCGGCCAGCCAGTAGGCGAGCAGACCGAAGAAGGCGCCGAGACCGCGCTGCAGCGGCCACGGCAGGCGGCCTGCCGCGTGCACGCACGCCACCAGCAGGCGCCCCGACAGCGGCACGCGCTCACTACTCATAGGGCGAACGCTCACCGGACTGGGTTTTGAAGCGCTTCATCGTCCACATGTATTGCGCCGGCATGCGCCGCACCGCCCGCTCGAAGGCCTCGTTCATGAGCCGCGCGTCGCGCACGGGATCACCGGTCGGCAGGTCGGCCAGAGGCGGCTCGAACCACATGGCGCAGCGGCCATCCGGCAGGAGCTGCGCAAAGCAGGGGATGACCGAAGCCCCGGTCACGCCCGCCAGACGGCCCGCCGTCGGCAGCGTGGCGGCGGGCACCCCGAAAAACGGCGCGTACACGCAATCCCGCGGACCGAGATCCTCATCGGCCACGAAAGAGGCACCAAAACCCGCCTGCAGGGCGCGGATGAGCGGCCGCAGACCACCGGAACGGTCGAACACCCGCCCCCCGAAACGCTCGCGGCCACGCGTCATCGCCCAGTCGAGGACCGGATTTTTCAGCGCCTTCATGAAGCCCACATAGGGAAAACGGCGCGACACCAGGACCCCGCTTTCGAGACCGACGAAATGACCGTGCAAGACCAGCACCGGGCGGCCGCCCTCGGCCGCCGCGGCATAGTGCTCGAGGCCTTCGATGGTGATCCACCGGTCGAGCGTCGCTTCGTTCGCCCACCACATCATCGCCGTGAAAAAGAGCCCCTGCGCGGCCAGTGTACAGTGCTCGCGAAACACCGCGTCGCGCTTTTCTGCACTCCACGCCGGAAAGCATAGCCGCAGGTTGATGTCGGCGATCCGCCGCCGCTTGGGGTTCAGCCGATAATAGAGGGCGCCCAGCAGCCGGCTCAGCCGCAGCCGCCCGCGCCACGGCAGCCACAGGCTCGCGCGCCCGCAGGCCAGGCCAAACCAGGTGAACCAGTATCGGGGGGCAAGCAGAGCCACGGAAAAGGCTGCGCGATGGGCGCCCTGGAGATCGGCCGCGTTCTTCATGGCGGCGCATTGTGCCAGAACCGCCGCCCCGGGGCACGACCGCGCAGCGCGCGCGTCAGGGTCCGCAGGACCCGGATCCCTGCAGCAGCGGCCGCATCGCCTTGAGCAGGCTGGGAAAGAGGCCCTTGTGGTGGCGCTCCTCGGCGCACAGCAAGGCCTTCATGCGGGCCCGTTCGGTCGGTTCCCGGAAGCAGGCCGGACAATTGTCCGTGATCACCGGCAGCGCCGCCTGCTGCGCAAAATCGGCGAGTGTCCGCTCGCGCACATAGACGAAGGGGCGGATCACCCGCAGATCGCCTGCGTCGATTCGATAGTGCGCGCGCATCGTATGGAGTTGCCCGCCATGAAAGGCGCTCATGAGGAAACTCTCGGCCAGATCGTCGAGGTGCTGGGCCAGGGCGAGCACCGTATAGCCGTGCTCTCGCGCCAGCCGATACAGGATGCCCCGGCGCATGCGCGCGCAGAAACTGCAAAAAGAGGCGTTGCCCATGTGCGTGCGGGCGCGCTCGGCGATCTCCTGGCGCTCCTGGAAATAGGGCACCCCGAGGGCCGCGAAATAGGGGATGAGCGGCGCGGGGTCGAAGCCGTCTATGCCGGGGTCGACGGTGGCCACCCCCAAAGAAAACGACAGGGGCGCCCGGGCCTGCAGGTACCGCAGCACATGAAAGAGGCTCAGGCTGTCCTTGCCGCCCGAGACGCCAAGCAGGATGCGGTCGCCGGCGTGGATCATGTCGTGATCCTGAATGGCCTGGCCGGTCAATCGCACCAAGGATCTGGTCGGAATGACGCGCATTGCGCTATCGTACGGGACGGTTGACGCCGCCCCTGCCATTATCTTGGGTTGCCTTGGCCATCTGTGGTAGTCTTGCCCGTTTAAGTGGCAGCCTTACCACACTCGGCATTCTGCTCTTGGGAGTCACCATGTCCAAATCCTATCTTTTCACGTCAGAGTCGGTATCCGAAGGTCACCCGGACAAGATGGCCGACCAGATATCCGACGGGGTGCTTGACGCCATTCTCGCACAGGATCCGACCGCGCGCGTTGCCTGCGAAACCCTGGTCAACACCGGGCTTGTGGTCCTGTCTGGCGAGATCACGACGAAAGCCGTCGTCGACTTCACCGAAGTGGCGCGGGAAACGGTGCGCCGCATCGGCTACCGGGCGCACATGGGGTTTGATGGCGATACCTGCGCGGTCATGGTGGCCCTGGACAAGCAGTCGCCCGATATCGCACAGGGCGTCAACGAGGGCTCGGGCGTCGATCTCGAACAGGGCGCCGGCGACCAGGGGCTCATGTTCGGCTATGCAAGCGCCGAAACCGAAAATCTGATGCCGATGCCGATCACGCTCGCCCACCAGCTCATGCAGCGGCAGGCGGCGGTGCGCCGCTCGGGGCGCCTGGAATGGCTGCGTCCCGACGCCAAGAGCCAGGTGACCATCCGCTACGAAAACGACAAGCCGGTCGCCATCGACGCGGTCGTGGTGTCCACCCAGCACGCGCCCGAGGTCTCCTACGAGACCCTGAAGGAAGCGGTCATGGAGGAGATCATCAAGCCCGCGCTGCCTTCGGCGTTCCTGTCGAAGGAAACCAAATACTTCATCAATCCGACCGGCCGCTTCGTCATCGGCGGCCCGGTGGGTGACTGCGGGCTGACCGGCCGCAAGATCATCGTTGACACCTATGGCGGCATGGCGCGCCACGGCGGCGGGGCGTTTTCCGGCAAGGATCCGTCCAAGGTCGACCGCTCGGCGGCCTACGCCGGCCGTTATGTGGCAAAGAACATCGTCGCCGCCGGACTGGCCGAACGCTGCGAGATCCAGGTCGCCTACGCGATCGGCATCGCCCGGCCCGTGTCCATCCGCGTCGAGACCTTCGGCACCGGCGTCGTCGCCGACGCCGAGATCGCGAAACTCGTCGCCCTGCACTTCGATCTGCGCCCGAAGGCCATCATCCAGACACTGGACCTGCTGCGCCCGATCTACAGCGCGACGGCGGCCTATGGCCACTTCGGCCGGACCGAACCCGGCTTTCCGTGGGAACGCACGGACAAGGCCGAGGCACTGCGTAACGCGGTTGACGGCAAGAAGATCAAGTCGGCAGCCGGCTAAAGGAGACCAGCATGAAACAGGCGGTTCAACAGGGCATGACGAAGGATTACAAGGTGGCGGACATCACGCAGGCCGATTTCGGGCGCGCGGAGATCGCCGTCGCCGAAACGGAAATGCCCGGCCTCATGGCGCTGCGCGAGGAGTACAAGGGTCAATATCCCCTGAAAGGCGCGCGGATCGCCGGCAGTCTGCACATGACCATCCAGACCGCGGTCCTCATGGAGACGCTGGTGGCCCTCGGCGCGGAGCTGCGCTGGTCGTCCTGCAACATCTTTTCGACGCAGGACCATGCGGCTGCGGCCATGGCCGCAGCCGGCATTCCCGTGTTCGCCTGGAAGGGCGAGACGGAAGAGGAATTCTGGTGGTGCATCGACCAGACCATCAACGGACCCCAGGGCTGGCACCCGAACATGCTGCTCGACGACGGCGGTGACCTGACCGCAGTCATGCATACGCGCTTTGCGTCGCTCATGAAGGACGTGCGGGGCCTGTCGGAGGAAACCACCACGGGCGTCCACCGGCTCTATGAGCTGGAGGCCAGCGGCAAGCTGCTGTGCGCGGCCTTCAATGTGAACGATTCCGTCACCAAGTCCAAATTCGACAACCTGTACGGCTGCCGGGAATCCCTGATCGACGGGATCAAGCGCGCGACCGATGTCATGATCGCGGGCAAGATCTGCGTGGTCGCGGGCTATGGCGACGTGGGCAAGGGATGCGCGCAGGCGTTCCGCGGCATGGGCGCTACGGTGTGGATCACGGAAATCGACCCGATCTGCGCACTGCAGGCGGCGATGGAAGGCTACCGCGTGGTCACCCTCGACGAGGCAGCACCCGTCGGCGACATTTTCGTGACGGCGACGGGCAACATCCACGTGATCGGCCTCGAACACGTGCGGGCCATGAAACACGAGGCGATCGTCTGCAACATCGGCCACTTCGACTCGGAAATCGACATCGCCGCGCTGCGCGCCTACCCCTGGGAAAACATAAAGCCCCAGGTCGATCACGTCGTGTTCCCGGATGGCAAGAAGGTCACCATCCTGGCCGAAGGCCGCCTGGTCAACCTCGGCTGCGCGACCGGCCACTCGAGCTTTGTGATGTCGGCGTCGTTCACCAACCAGGTGATGGCGCAGATCGAGCTCTGGAAGCATCCGGAACAGTACGAAAAGCGCGTCTACACGCTGCCAAAGAAGCTCGACGAGAAGGTGGCGCGGCTGCATCTTGGCAAGATCGGGGCGCACCTGACCGCGCTCACCCCGGAACAGGCGGCCTACATCAACGCCCCGGTCGAGGGGCCCTACAAGCCAGCGCACTATCGCTACTGAGCCGGGCATGGAGTCACAGAAAGCGCATCCGCGGGTTTTCAGCTTCGAATTCTTCCCCCCGAAGACCGCCGAGGCGCACAGCGCCTTCCAGGCGGCCCTGACACAGCTGCTGCCGCTAAAGCCGCGGTTTGTGTCGGTGACCTTCGGGGCCGGCGGCAGCACCCGCGACCGCACCCTGGAGACCGTACGCGAAATCGGCAACCAGGGCGCGGCCGCGGCCCCGCACCTGTCGTGCATAGGGGCCACGCGCGACACGCTGCGTGACATTCTGCGCACCTACAGGGAGATGGGGGTGCGTCATCTGGTGGCGCTGCGCGGCGACCTGCCGTCGGGCATGGTCGACCCGGGCGACTTTCATCATGCCTACGAACTCGTCCGGTTCATCCGCGCCGAGACCGGGTCGCATTTCCACATCGAAGTGGCCGCTTACCCCGAGTTTCATCCGCAGGCGGCAAGCGCCGAGGCCGACATCGATCACTTCGCCGAAAAGGTCCGCGAAGGCGCCGACTCGGCGATCACGCAGTATTTCTATAATGCCGACGCCTATTACTGGTTCGTCGACGCCTGCGAGGCGCGAGGCCTGTCGATCCCGATCGTGCCTGGCATCATGCCCATCACCAACCACAAGCAGCTGGTGCGCTTTTCCGACGCGTGCGGCGCCGAGGTGCCACGCTGGATCCGGCGCCGGCTCGAGGGATTTGGCGACGACACGGAGTCGATGCGCTCCTTTGGCCTCGACGTGACGACGGCGCTGTGCGCCGAGCTGCTGGCCGCGGGCGCCCCGGGGGTACACTTCTACACGCTAAACCGCGCAGCTTTCGCGAGCGTGGTCTGGGAGCGCCTGGGGCTTTGAGGACAGACTTGAGTTTGACGGCCGCCGATGGTGTACTGGCGGCCCACACCACCAGACGGAACCCATGAAACACGCAACGATCTTCGCACCCGTTCTCGCGCTCGCCGGCGCCGCGATCGGCTTTCTGCTGCGGCCGGCGAACATCTTCGGCCATCAGCTGCCCTTCTCGATCGTGATGACGCGGGGCAGCACGCTGCAGGGCATAAACCAGCTGCTGGTGCCGCTTGCGCAACAATCCTTCAATGATGTGCTGGCCGGCGCCCTGTGCGGACTGGTCGCCGGACTGATCATCGCGGCTTTGGCCGGGCGGTCATGAGTCATACCGCTTCCTTCGGCGGCAAAAGGCCAGTACAATGCGCGCAACCCTGATCCTGAAGGCCATGAAAGGCCGCTAGGTGGCCGTAGCCGGCCAGCATCGCACCCTTGGGCGCAAACAAGGCCCGTTCACCCCTTTCCCGCAGCCCCCTATGACAACCCAGAATCTTCGTAATATCGCGATTATCGCCCATGTCGACCACGGCAAGACCACCCTGGTCGACGAATTGCTCAAGCAGTCCGGCACGTTCGAAAGCCGCGCGACGATCAACAGCCGGGTCATGGATTCCAACGACCTCGAGCGCGAGCGTGGCATCACCATCCTGGCCAAGAACACCGCCATCCGCTACCGGGATCATCGTATCAACATCGTCGACACCCCCGGCCACGCGGATTTCGGTGGCGAGGTGGAGCGCGTCCTGTCCATGGTCGACTCGGTGCTGCTGCTGGTCGACGCAGTCGACGGACCGATGCCGCAGACGCGCTTCGTCACGCGCAAGGCCTTCGCGCTCGGCCTGCGGCCCATCGTCGTCATCAACAAGGTGGACCGGCCGGGCGCGCGCCCCAACTGGGTGCTCGACCAGACTTTCGACCTGTTCGACAAGCTCGGTGCCACGGAAGAACAGCTCGACTTTCCGGTCGTCTATGCATCGGCCCTGTATGGCTACGCAAGCCTCGATCCGACCGTGCGCTCAGGCGACATGACGCCGCTTTTCGATGCGATTTTGCGGCATACACCGGCACCGCCCGTCGATCCGGCCGGACCGTTCCAGATGCAGGTCTCAAGCCTTGATTACTCGAGCTACGTCGGCGCCATTGCCATCGGCCGCATCACCCGCGGCACGGCGCGCCCCAACCAGGCGGTGGCGATCCTCGATCGCGAGGGCAACCGCCGCGAGGGCAAGATCCTGCAGGTGCTGGGTTTTCTCGGACTTGAGCGCACCGAAGTCAAGGAAGCGGCCGCCGGCGACATCGTCGCCATCACCGGCATCGACCCGGTACGCATCTCCGACACCTTCTGTGACCCCGAACACCCCGAGGCGCTGACCCCGCTGACCGTCGATGAGCCGACGGTGACCATGACCTTCGAGATCAACACCTCGCCGTTCGTGGGCCAGGACGGCAAGTACGTGACCAGCCGCCAGCTGCGCGAGCGGCTGGAGCGCGAACTGATCCACAACGTCGCCCTGCGTGTCGAGGATACGGCCGAAGCCGACAAGTTCCGGGTTTCCGGGCGCGGCGAACTGCATCTGGGGATTCTGATCGAAACGATGCGGCGGGAAGGCTTCGAGCTCGCCGTGTCGCGCCCGCAGGTCATCACGAAAATGGTCGACGGCGAGCTGCACGAACCCTTCGAGCTTCTTACCCTCGACGTGGAACAGCAGCACCAGGGCGTACTGATCGAGCGGCTGGGCAACCGGCGCGGCGATCTGCTGGCGATGGAGCCTGGCAGTGACGGGCGCGCGCGCCTGGAATACGTCATCCCGTCACGCGGTCTGATCGGTTTCCAGACGGAGTTTCTGAGTCTCACGTCGGGCACGGGCCTCATCCACCACATTTTCGATCACTACGGACCGGCCAAGAAGGGCACGATCGGCGGACGCGTCAACGGCGTGCTGATTTCCAACGGCGCCGGCAAGAGTGTCGCCTACGCGCTCTTCAGCCTGCAGGAACGGGGGCGGCTTTTCATCGGCCCGGGCGAAGACATCTATGAAGGCATGATCATCGGCATCCATTCGCGCGACAACGATCTTGTCGTCAATCCGCTGCGCGGCAAGCAGCTGACCAACGTGCGCGCATCCGGATCCGATGAGAACATCATCCTGACCCCACCCATACAGCTGACGCTCGAACGCGCCATCGAGTTCATCGACGACGATGAGCTGGTGGAAGTCACGCCCCACCATGTGCGCGTGCGCAAACGCCACCTGAAGGAAAACGACCGCAAGAAGGCGCAACGGCAGGCCTAAGCCCCGGGCGGGCCCAAGCCCGCCCGGTCGCGCGCAGGATACCCTGAGGGCACCCGGATCCGGGCGGCCCGGGGGGTTGTTCCGCTCTCCCGAAATCCCTTCGTCCGGGGACGGCTGCGGCCTTCAGCGCACCCTCAAGAGACCTGTTCGCGCACCGCGTGGAAGTGGACGGACGGAAAGCGCTCGGCGGTGAGATCCAGATGCGCGCGTGACGGCGCCAGGTAGGCCAGCGCGCCGTCGCCATCCGTCGCCAGGTGCTGGGCGAGACGCCGGCGCATCTCCGCAATCGTGACCGCATCCGCCTCGACCCAGCGCGCCGAATACACGGGCGCCGCCTCGAAGGTGGCATCGACACCGTATTCATGGCGCAGGCGGTAGGCGACGACCTCGAACTGCAGGACCCCCAGGGCGCCCACCACCAGATCATGGCTGTCGAGCGGGCGGAACAGCTGGGTGGCGCCCTCTTCGGTCAGTTGCTCGAGCCCGCGTATGAGCGCTTTGCTCTTTAGGGGATCGCGCAGCACGACACGACGGAACAGTTCGGGCGCGAAATTGGGCACGCCGGTAAACCGCAGATCTTCGCCTTCGGTGAAGGTGTCGCCGATGCGGATCGTGCCGTGATTGGGCAGGCCAAGAATGTCCCCGGCATAGGCGGCGTCGGCCATCGACCGCTCATTGGCCAGAAAGGTGAGCGCATTGGCGGATGCGATGTCGCGCCCGCTGCGGACGTGGCGCAGCCGCATGCCGCGCTGATAGCGCCCCGAGCAGATGCGCAGAAAGGCCATGCGGTCGCGATGCTGCGGATCCATGTTCGCCTGGATCTTGAACACAAAACCCGAGAACCGCTCTTCTTCCGGTGCCACGACGCGGCTGACCGCCGCGCGCGGCAGCGGCGGGGGCGCCAGGGCGACGAAGGCGTCCAGAAGCTCACGGACACCGAAGTTGTTCAGCGCCGACCCGAAAAATACCGGGGACTGGCGACCCTGCCGATAGGCGTCGGCATCAACCGGGGAGGCGGCCTCGCGAACGAGTTCGATTTCGGCGCGGATGGCCGGCGCTTGCGAGCCGAGAATGGCATCGAGCGCGGGATCGACCAGCGCGCAGACCGTCTCTTCCTGGATGCGTTCGCTGCGGCCCTGCGGCAGGAGCCGCACCGTGCCGTCACGCAGCTGGCAGATGCCCCGGAAGCGCTGGCCCATCCCCACAGGCCAGGTCACGGGCGCGCAGCGGATCGACAGCACGCGCTCGATCTCGTCCAAAAGCTCCAGGGGTTCGCGCCCTTCGCGGTCAAGCTTGTTGACGAAGGTGATGATCGGCGTGTTGCGCATGCGGCAGACTTCAAGCAGCTTGATGGTCTGCGCCTCGACGCCCTTGGCGGCGTCGATCACCATCAGCACGGAATCGACCGCCGTGAGGGTGCGGTACGTGTCTTCCGAGAAATCCTGATGCCCGGGGGTATCGAGCAGGTTGATGACGGCCCCGCCATAGGGAAACTGCATGACCGAGGAGGTCACCGAAATGCCCCGTTCCCGCTCGAGCGCCATCCAGTCCGACGTGGCGTGACGCGATGCCTTGCGGCCCTTGACGGTACCGGCCAGCACGATCGCACCCCCATAGAGCAGGAGCTTCTCGGTCAGCGTGGTTTTTCCGGCGTCGGGATGGGAGACGATCGCAAACGTGCGGCGGCGATGGATCTCGGCGGCAAAGGGTCCCTCTGGCATGAGAAAACGGTCCTCGGACAAGACCGCGATCGCGCGCACCAAAAAGACGCCAAGACCGCGGCAAAGCCGCAGAGTTTAACACTTTTGCGAGGGGAGGAAACGCGGCAGCCAAGGCAGGACGGGACACGGCGCGGCGTTGGGGCGGCGGGGCGCATTGGATTATACTTTTTTCATGATGCGGACCCTGTATGAGCCGATAGAACCGTACGCCCGCCACCGCCTGGCGGTAGATGCGCCGCATGTCCTGTCCGTTGAAGAGTCCGGCAACCCCGCGGGGCTGCCCGTGCTTTTCCTGCACGGCGGGCCGGGCGCCGGCTGCGAGCCCTATCATCGGCGGTTTTTCGATCCGCGCCGCTACCGCATCGTGCTCTTCGATCAGCGCGGGGCCGGCCGCTCGACACCGCATGCCGCCCTCGAGGGCAATGACACGGGCGCGCTCGTGCGCGACATCGAGACGCTGCGCAATCACCTGCGCATCGACCGCTGGCTGGTGTTTGGCGGCTCGTGGGGCTCGACGCTCGCCCTCGTATACGCCCAGGCGCACCCCGCGCGCGTGCGCGGCCTCATCCTGCGCGGCATTTTTCTCTGCCGCCCCGAAGAGATCCGCTGGTTCTACCAGGAAGGAGCAAGCTGGGTCTTTCCAGACTACTGGGAGGATTTTCTCGCGCCGATTCCGGTAGCCGAGCGCTCCGATCTGCTGCATGCCTACCACCGGCGGCTGACGGGCACCGACGGCGCCGTGCTGGAAAAATGCGCGCGGGCGTGGTCTCTGTGGGAGGGGCGCACCGCCACGCTGATGCCGCGCAGCGAGGTGGTCGATTTCTTCGGGGATATACACACGGCGCTATCGCTTGCGCGCATCGAATGCCATTATTTTGCGCATGACACGTTTCTGGAGGCGCCGATCTTAAGCCGCATGGCGCGCTTGCGCGGCATCCCGGGGATCATCATCCACGGACGCTATGACCTCATCTGCCCCGTGCGCAACGCATGGGAGCTGCACCGGGCGTGGCCTGGCAGTGAACTCGTGGTGGTGCCGGACGCGGGGCACTCGGCATCCGAATTGGGGATTTGCTCGGCACTCGTGGCCGCCACGGACCGCTTCGCGGAGACGACGCCATGGCCACCTACGTAATCGGGGACCTGCAGGGCTGTCTGGCGGCGCTAAAGAGGCTGCTTGACCACATCGGCTACGAGGATGGCCGTGACCGGCTGTGGTTCACGGGCGACCTTGTCAACCGGGGACCGGAGTCGCTCGCCACACTGCGGTTCGTGCGTGAGCTGACAGACCCCGTGGTCGTGCTCGGCAACCACGACCTGCATCTGCTTGGCGTCGCCTGCGGCCACCGGCGTATCGCTCCGGACGATACGCTCGAAGCGATTCTCCAGGCCGACGACCGTAAAGAGCTTCTCGACTGGCTGACCCGGCAACCGCTCCTGTATTATGATCGCTTGCGGCGCACAGCCCTGGTCCATGCGGGCATCCCGGCGCAATGGGACATCGAGCAGGCGCTCGCGCACGCCGGCGAACTCGAAGCCGCCCTGCGCGGCGACAATCCCTGTCACACGCTGGCCGGGCTCTACGGCACGACACCGGACGCGTGGGATGAAGGCCTGACCGGCGCCGACCGGCTGCGCTTCATCGCCAACGGCCTGACACGCATGCGCTATTGCCACCCGGATGGGCGGCTCGACATGCGCAACAAAGGGCCGCTCGGATCGCAGGCAAGCGGGCTGGTGCCCTGGTTTAAGGTGGCAGACCGGCGCACACAGGATATCCGCATCGCCTTTGGTCACTGGTCAAGCCTCGGATCGCACGCCTTCGGCCACGCGATCTGCTTAGACAGCGGTTGCCTCTGGGGCGGCTCGCTGAGCGCCCTGCGGCTCGAAGACAACCAGATTCTCTCAATACCCTGTGCCGGTGCCGACAGGGCGCGGCAGGCGAGGATATGACATGGACAAAGAACAGCACCGAATCGACGTCAACGTCAAAACAGCCTACCTGGACAATCAGTCGGCGCCCGATGCCAATCGCTATGTATTCGCCTATACCATCACCATCACCAACACGGGCTCGGCGCCGGCGCGACTGATGACCCGTCACTGGATCATCACGGATGCCAACAATCGGGTCCAGGAAGTCCGGGGCGAAGGGGTGGTCGGCGAACAGCCCTATCTCGCGCCGGGGATGAGCTTCGAGTACACAAGCGGCGCCATGATCGAAACGCCGGTGGGCAGCATGCGTGGCAGCTATCAGATGGTCGCCGATGACGGCACCTGCTTCGATGCGGAAATACCGGCGTTTTCGCTCAGCATCCCGCGGACACTTCACTAGCGTGGGATTGCGCCAGGCCTACACGCTGTTTGCGCCGCTGTATGACGCCCTCGTCGGCCCGGCCTTTGGGGAGGCGCGCCGCAAAAGCCTCGCGCACCTGCCCCCTTCGGCCGGCAAGATCCTGATCAGTGGCATCGGCACCGGTCTCGATGCACCGTACCTGCCGGCGGGACCTCTGTGCGTCGGCGTCGACCTGACTGCGGCCATGCTAAAGAGGGCGCGCAGACGGGCGAGCGCGATCGACCTGGTCCAGGGCGACGCCCAGAAGCTGCCGTTTGGCGACCAGAGCTTCGACCATGTGGTGCTGCATCTGATCCTGGCCGTCGTGCCCGACCCCAACGCCGCCTTGCGCGAAGCCGCGCGGGTCGTACAAACAGGCGGCCTGATCCTCATTTTCGACAAGTTCCTGCGCCGCGATCAGAGGGCCCCGCTGCGGCGGCTTGCCAGTCCCTGGCTTGGACGCATCGCCACGCACACAGACCGGGTATTTGAAGACATGCTGGCCGGGGTGCCCTCGCTTGCCGTGATCGAGGACCGCGCCGATCGCGTAAATGGTTACTTTCGCCGGATTAGCCTAAAACGGCTGCCCGACTGACGCGGAGCGTCCGT